>QBMH01000200.1 GCA_003249025.1 Leptolyngbya sp.
GATTTAGGCAAGCTTCTTGGCTCATTGAAGGACTTAGACTAAGAATAGTCAAATTTCCGCCCTCTTGTACTAGAGCGTTATAAATTTCTAGACGTTCTCGAAGTATGGTTCTGAAGAGAGGGTTTGAGAAAAACAAATTGGGGCAGTTGGTAAACAGTATGAAATTATCGTTTCTCAGGCTTCACAAATCAATCGCTTCTTTTCCAGAAACAGAACTACCCAATTTTGTAGTGCTTACAGGAGTGAATGGTGCAGGGAAGAGTCATCTGCTGGAGGCAATTGAAAATGGCTCAATGCAAATTGATGATATTGCAGTAAATAATCAGACCCGACCTATTCGCCGATTCGATTGGATGAACCTCATTCCACAAGACACAGGCGCATTTGCGCCTTATCAAATCACTCAGGAAAGGTATGGATTTTGGAATGAAATTTCTCAGCATATAAAAGAATATCGCCCGCAAATTTCTCAAGCCCTTCAGCAATTGAATCGATTTGATTTAGATAAACTTAATATAAGTGAAATCATCAGTCTCACGCCAGAAAAACTAATTGCAGGAGGTAGTACCCCAGAGGAATCAAACCAAATTTTGCAAACGATTCAAAATGTAGCTTCTTCAGCAACTCAAAGCGTAACTAATAGATTTATACAAAACGATCCGATTAATCGACGACGATTGATTGAGAACTTTCAGAGTAATACTAATATTCCCTTAATTGCTTTTGAGGAAAATGATTTTTACGATTACTTTCCCAGAAGTTGGCAACCTGTTGATATGTTTCAGCAATCATTTAGTCGTCTCTTTGCTGACTATCAAAGCAACTGGTTTAAGAATCGGAGTAAATATGTTGCATATCGTGACGGTGAACCTGTTAGCTTCTTAACTGATGAGGAATTCTTGGATAAGTATGGAGAGCCACCTTGGGACTTCGTTAATCGTGTTCTTGAAACAGCAAATCTCGATTTTAGAATTAACCAACCGCCGAAATATGACGATCGTCCTTATGAACCAATTCTCACGGATAGAATAAGGAATTCACAAGTAAGGTTTAATGACTTATCTTCAGGCGAAAGAGTCTTAATGTCTTTTGCACTATGTCTCTACTATGCAGGGGATTGTCGTCAGATAGTAGATTATCCAAAGATTCTATTATTCGATGAAATTGATGCTCCATTACATCCCTCAATGACCCAATCTCTTTTAAGCACTATTCAAGAGATTTTGGTCAACCGCCATGGGATTAAGGTGATTCTAACTACACATTCACCTTCGACAGTAGCTCTTGCTCCAGAAGAATCTCTATACGCGATGTATAAGACTGATCAAAGACGGATGCAAAAGACTACGAAGGATAAAGCTTTGTCCATTTTGACTACTGGGGTTCCAACCTTAAGTATAGATTATGAGAATCGTCGTCAAGTGTTTGTCGAAAGCCATTACGATGTTCAGTTCTATGAACGATTGCATGAGAAGTTAAGGGAGCATTTGATGCCCGAAGTGTCGCTTAACTTCATTGCATCTGGAGCAGGAGGAAACGGTAATTGTGAGCAAGTAAAAGACGTTGTTAATCAACTGAAAAATGGAGGTAATCGAACAGTCTACGGAATTATTGACTGGGATTTAACTAATTCTGGTAACGAGCGTATTAAAGTTCTTGGTAAGGGAAACCGTTATAGCATCGAAAATTATATTCTTGATCCAGTTCTTGTTGCAGCTTTCCTTTTGCGAGAAAAGTGGATAGAACGAAGTGAAATTGGGCTTAGTCAGCATGAAACCTATATTAACTTTGCAACTTTCGATAGCACTCGGCTTCAAGAAATCGCTGATTTCGTAGTAAATAAGGTGAAAGTTAATGTATTACCAGCATTAGAAGAAGATGACAGATTGCCCTGTAAGTATCTTGGTGGACAAGTCATTAACCTGCCTAAATGGTTTCTTCATACACAAGGGCATGATTTAGAGGCGACTCTAAAAAATGTCTTTCATAGGCTGAAGCAGTTTCAAAAAGAACCTGACTTAAAATTGGAAATCATCGCGAAGGTAATTGATGATGTACCGTCCCTTATTCCATACGATTTTGTATCTTTGTTGCAAGAGATTCAAACCATTTCATAGGTTAGAGGTTACGCTGATTCTGCATTTCACAGTATCATAGCTTCCCACACTTCGCTCTAGCTGCTGCTGATTTGGGTCGTTAGCTCGTTACCCCTGAAAGCCAAAGCTCGATTTTAGAGGCGATCGCAAGCGGTAGCTACTGTAGCAAAAACATTTAGGTGCATGGAAGCGAAATACTGAGCAGTTGATCCAGGATGCTATCTTAACAAGAAAAATATACTTAGATATATGACTAATCTACTGACAGAAGCTTTCAGAAAAGCACAAAATTTACCAGATTATTTGCAGAATGAACTAGCCGAACAGCTAATTGAAGATATTGAACATGAAATTAAGTGGCAGCAAGTATTATCTCAACCACAGGATATGAAATTAGATCAGCTTGCAGCTAAAGCTCTTAGTGATTCCATGAATGGTAAGACGAGGGAAATGGGTTTTGATGAGCTATGAAGTCAGAATTAACTGATGAGTTTATCGAATGCTTTGCTGATTGCCCGTTAGGGCTTGGGTATTGAGCAGAGAGGCGATCGCCCGTGCTTTTTCCTCAGAGCCGGGTAATTCTGAGAGTTGTTCTAGCGGTTGCCCTGCGGTGATCATTACCTTTGGCATCGTCGGATTACCCACAATTAGGTAATGGATAGCACTAAAAGGAGGAGCAGCATCAGCAACCCACGGCGACGATGATCAAACCAAGATTGAACGTTCATGAAAGGGCAGTTTGAAAAAATCACCTTACAGTCATAGCTCATTCAGCAGGCGTTGTCAGGTAAAACAGAGCGTGGAGACGGAGGTGGGTAATTTTACTCATAAAAAAACCCCGAAGAGCCGGGGCACAGTGCGGTAGAAATAAAGCTTGCGTTTGAAGCACTGAACAATCGTGCCTACCAATCCACAGAGAATCCATCTAAAACGATAGAGGAGTTGTAAATTTGCAAAATAATCAGCAAAAACACCAGAAATAAACCCATGAAAACTCCCATTAGCAGAGTTGTTCCCCAGCCAGGAACAACCTTACCGTATTCAGAATTTAAGGGCTTAAGAATATCACCTAACCGAGTCCGCTGTGCCATGGTCACCTTATGAGAATCTCGACAGAAGTTGTAAATGTTCGTTACATTATACGATAGCTGTGTACTCATAATTTTAACGCCAATGGAACCTGCAATAGCTCTTAACATTTCCATCTGTGCTGCCCTGGTGGGTTTGACTGGATATGCCATCTACACAGCGTTTGGTCCTCCAGCAAAAAGTCTAGATGATCCATTTGAAGACCACGAAGATTAGTCGCGATCGCGCTTTAACTTAAAACTAACTATTTCCCAGGGGCGAACGGCGATCGGTTGCCCCTTTGTGATGGGTTCGCCAATTGGCTGCTCCAACAAATCCACCGCCGTCTCAATCCTGAAATTCAAGTCGCTACTCAGGTTCAACTGCGCCTCTTCTCCATGGCACTCATAGCAGCGCAAAATCCACTCATCGGGCGCGTCCTCCGATTGCTTCAACGCCATCAGCACCAGATTTTCCGATCCCAAATCGAGCAGTGATCCTACAGGGGACAACGTTCCGGCTTGAGCCATCTGATCCGTGTTGAGTTCAACCTCAGATAGCGGCATATTCAACTCATAGCCGCGCCGCACGGTTTGCGCCTGTTTCCAATCCCCTGCATGGGGGTAAATCGCGTAGGTGAAAGTGTGCCATCCTTTGTCGGCTTCGGAATCGGGCCACTCCGAGCCGCGAAGCAACGTGAGCCGCAGTTGATTGGGCTGAGCATCGTAGCCATATTTGCAGTCGTTCAACAAGCTCACGCCATAATTTCCGTCGCTCAAATCTGCCCAGCGCATTGCCGGAACTTCCCACTGCGCCTTCTCTGCCTCGGTTTGTGGCTTCGTCGTGCGCTGAATGGCTCCACAGGGAATTTCGTAGGTAGCAAAATCAGCTTCTAAGTTAAGCGGAAAGGCGGCTTTAACGAGAACATGCCGCTCTTGCCAATCCACAGAATTTTCAACTTTGAGTATGGGTGATCCCTTCGGCAGCGCGTAGGTTTGTGTAAATGTGGAGTCTCCAATTTTTCGCTTAACCCGAATGCGTGTCTCTAATGAGCCATAGCAAAAATTATCTATGCTGAGCAGATCGCAGGTAGGTAAGGGAAATTTTTGGTAGTTTGGATCGATATTCCAGGCATCCCAATATTGCCCTTTATCCTCAAACGCTTGCAGTTGAGTATCAGAATGTTTTAATACCTCAACCTGGTTGACCTTATCAAATACGCTAGAGAGATCCCCAGTCACCGGATCAACTGTGACGCATAGAAACTCATTCTCTAACGTGAATGAATCAGCTTCGGGTTCAGGGGCTTTTTGACTGGGAGTTTCGTAATAAAACCAAAAGCAACGATAGCCTACTGGAGGAATGTCTTCTGCAAGAAATGAAATTCTCCAGTGCGTTCGATTTGAGCGTGGATAATAATGCCCGGAGGAGTAAAACTCAACTTCTTGTCCATCTAAGCCACAGATGCGACAAGGAGACTCTTCTTCCCGATTTCCAACTACCGATCCAATTGACATCAGATCAACTACTTCTGTCCGCCGCCAATTCAACGAATTAAAGACTATAAACGGAGTGGCGTTTGGATAGGGCGGCGGTGGTAAAGCAATTTGGGACGCGATCGCCTTCAACGAATCAATCAAAATCCCGTACCCAATGCGGCTCACTTCTTCCCACTCCTGATTGGCTTCTTCAAATACTTGCGTAATCGACGAACCTGGCAAAATATCGTGAAACTGGTTAAACAGAGTTTTCTTCCAGGCAGTTTCTAGCTCTGCTTTGGGATAAGTTGCTCCCGTTGCAATGGTGTCTAGCGATGCCCAAAGCTCTGCTTCATACAACCGATTCTCAGCCGAACGATTCTGCTCTTTCTGATCCGCGTGAGTCGTGTAGCAGCCGCGATGGAATTCCAGATAGAGTTCAGAGTTCCAGGTTGGAAGAACGGGCGGAGTGCGAAGTGGAGGGTGCGGAGTTTCAGTTGTTTCCGCATTCTCTTGACTCTTAACTTCTAACTCCTGACCCTCTATTTCTTTCAAATACTGCAAAACGGTGCCAAATTCCATCTGGGGGAAAAAGGGCGATCGCTGCCAACGTCGGGCTACTTCTAGCATGTCGCGGGTGGGTCCGCCGCCGTGATCGCCCACACCAGGCAGCCAGAGAGTGGTTTGCAAGCCTGTTTTTTGCTCCAGATCCCAGGCAAAGGTCGCCATTTTCACCGGGTCGATCGCTTCACCAATGGGGGCAGACATCAAGCTAAAAATCTGCGTGCCGTCGGGTGCTTGCCACTGGAAAACTTCGTGGGGAAACTTTGTAGTGTCATTCCAGCGCAGCTTTTGGGTGACGAAGTATTCTACGCCGCCTTGCTTGAGGATTTGGGGTATCTGCCAGGTAAAACCAAAAGTATCGGGCACCCAGGCGATCGCGCAGGTTTGCCCAAACTTTTCCTGAATATAGCGTTGTCCGTAGAGAATTTGTCGCACAATAGACTCGCCGCTGATCAAGTTCAACTCTGGCTCAATCCAAAATCCAGCGACGATTTCCCACTTTCCAGCTTTCACTTGTTCCTGAATTTGAGCGAACAAATCGGGACGGTTGTGTTCCATCCATTCATACAGGGCAGGTGTGGTATGGGCAAAGGTCAGTTCGGGAAACTCTTGTTGCAGGTTGAGAACAGAGCGAAAGGTGCGCTCTGCGGCTTCCCAGGTTTCTGCCACTGTCCACAGCCACGCCATATCCAGGTGAGCATGTCCGACTAGGGTAATGTGGCGTTGTTTGATCGGTTCTGCGAGGGGAAGAAGGGTTTGGCGGAGGGAGTGGAGTGAAGGGATGGAAGGGTGGAGGGGTGGAGGGGTGGAAGTTAGGAAAGCCCAATCGATTTGAGCGATAGCATCCTCTAAAATATCCAGTTTTTCGGGTTGGAATTGTTCGAGGAAGCTGTGCAGAACGGCGATTTCGTTGGCAATAAAGGCAGGTTCTGGAAAATCATTGGGATTAAAAGTTTCGTAGTGGCAGGCGGATTTCATTAGTGCGCCATCTTCATGGATGGGGCTGACGAGACGCAGGGCGATCGCAAACTGATCGCCAGCCTTAACGCTAGAACTCAATAGCAAGCGGGGCGCACAATCAAACAAATCGCCTGACTGTACTAACTCGCCGTTGACGTAAACCTGCGCGTCTGTTGCCCACCACAGCAGCGCCAGCCGTAAACACATCCCTTCTAGCGGGTAGCCGTTCAAATCAGTAGGAACCTGCACCATTCGGGCAAACCAGCGCACCGTCTGCCCAATTTTCCAGGGATGGTGGTCTTTGGCGTTGACTTCGCTGATTGCCCAACTCTCCCAGTTACCGGGGTTGGTCGCTTCATCGGCTGACAAATCATCATCACAATATCGCCAGCCCGATTGAGTGCTGACTTGACTGAGGCACCGCAGACGCGCGATCGCCGACAAAATTTGCTCGGACTGGGAAGAAATCAACTGACTCACGTTTAGATCACCACTCAACGATTTCTATCCTAAACCTGATGTCTACTGGCGATCGCCCGTTCCACTCCTGTTTGAGCAATTTCCAATCGCTATGCTTGTTCATGGAAAATACCGATACATTTCTTTGCGGTGTAGTAAACGAACAAAGGTAATCGTAACGTCATTTTCTATAAAGCCAATTCGATAATTGCCAACTCGAATACGGTAATAATTTCCATCCGCCTTGAGTTTTTTGATGTTGTTGACCTCCAAAAGGGTTGCAACATTTTCAATTTCTTCAATCACGGCTTTGATTCTAGACAGCAAATCTTGATCGCGAATTTTGCCTAGATCTTTTTCAAAGCTTTTTCTGAACTCAACTTTCACGCTTTCGGCTCCAAAAGCTGAAAGATGGACTCGCGGTCAACCAATTGAGTTGTCTCACCTTCGGCGATCGCGCTCTCCATTGCTATATCTTCAATAATCTCTGCCAAAAATTCAGAAACCTCTTCACGGTTATCACGAATGAGTTCAATGATCGCACTTTTCAAAATCTCTTTAAGTTGACTTGGGTTTAGAGCAATGTCAGCCACGCTGCCTCCAATCGATTAGTTTGAGTTTGATAAATTGATTCCTAACGGTTCAAGCTGCTGATTGATCCAAGCCATTGCTGTCGGCTCACCTTCCTCGATCGCCCGTTCTACTCCTGTTTTAGCAACTTCCAGCAGTTGTTAAAAATTAGAGTAAAAGTTTTTCTAATTCCAGAACTAAGGGAGCAAGATCATTTTTCACAGTGTCCCAAACCACATCTTCATCTACGTTTAAGTAGTCATGAACTTGGTCATCTCGTTGCGACATAACAGACCTCGGCTGTCGCTAAAACGCGATCGCGGATGCGTTGATTGAGAAATTTAGGCGTGACCAAATCAATCGGTCGGTTGTCAAATAAGGCTGAAAGTTCTTCTTGGATTTGATACAGCTTGAAGAAGCCAGGGGTAAAACCAGGCTCAAACTCAACTAAAACATCGACATCACTCGTGGGCGTAAAATCATCTCGCAAAACTGAGCCAAAGAGCGAAAGTTTAAAAATGTGCCACTGTTTGCAGAGATCTGAGATTTGATCAACAGGAATTTCAATATTTTTAAGTTTCATGTCAGCTCCATCCCCAAATCTTCTAACTGCTCATTAATCCAGACCGTTGCCCTCTCTTCATCCTCCTCAATCGCGCGTTCTACTCCTGTTTTAGCAATTTCCAACAGTTGTTTCGATTTAGCTCTTCGATCTGAAGCTTTCTCCAGACAACTTAAAACAGTATCTTGAACTTCTTTGACAAGCAGAGGAACAATTAGATTTTGGAAATTCGGAACATTGACGTATGGTTGTACATTTCCTGTTTGTTGTCTAATTAGAAGAGATCGACCGATAGATTTAATATATAAAGCTAAGACACACGGGTAAATTATATTCTTGTTACAAGTTAGCTTGACAACGTTTTGATTGATAATAGCTGGGTCATCTACCGAATAAACTGCTACATTTCCAATCGTCCCTGTTATAGAAACAAGAACATCATCTCTTGAAACTGAAATAGATTTATATTTTTTTAGAGTGGCTTCTTCGATTGAGTAAAGACTTTCCTTATCTATCTCCAGAGATTGATTAAAGGCTTCTATTCTAATAAACTTTGGTTTGTTTGATATAGACTCTTGAATTACTCCTTCCGGCGTTGTTCCATTTTTGATATCTTGGTTCAAAACGTTCCTGATATTTACCCATCCTCTAGAATATGATTTAACCTGTTTTTCAAGTTCATCAAATTTTGGTTGATAATACTCAGCGTCGAGGCGACCAGAGGACAGAAACGACTCCGCAAAGCTCTTGACCGCAACGGTTTCTTCCGTTGGTTGCCAGTCCTGCAAGCCAAGCTCCGATAACAGCAAATCCTCAGCTTGTTGATAGAGTTCTTTTGATTTTTCCTTTAGTGATTGACAACAATCATTTACGATTAACTCTACGTGATCTTGAAAGGTTTTACTAAAGATAGGAACAGGAACTGTCTTCAAATCAAAAAGATTTATACCTGGTTGTGCAGCTCCTCTCCTTCCTCTTCTGATTAATCGATAACCATGTTTACACGAGAGATATGTCACTAAAAAATAAGGATTGACTCTTGAGTTTTTCAATAACGTGCTTTTGCAACTAAAAATAGCAGGACAGTCTTTCGGAAGAACTAAAGCTGTTTTACCAAAGTTCATCCCAACAACGGTAACTAGAATATCCAGTGGTTTAAGATGAAACTGGGATAAGGAGTCAAATAAATCTCTTCCTACATAAACTGGATCACTGTCGTCTAGAAAGAAATCTTGAACATCTTTACCTCTGATGTATCGAAATTCTTCGTCTTCAACATAGTTGTCTGTTGTGACAGTTGAGCCGAAGGGACCAGCAATTAAATTGCATAGCTTTCCTAGCCTGTCATGCTTATTAGCTGTAACTAATGACTCATAAACTAGGTGTAGTGGATGATAATACTCTGAATCTATACGAAACTCTTCATTGTCGTAGCATACACGGTGAAAGCTGACTGCGGCTGCTTCAAGCCCATCCATTAACTGTTGACTCACGGATAGCATTTTTGAGTGAGGTAGTGACATTGGGCTAGAGTTCGTTAATGAACCAGCCTGT
>QBMH01000201.1 GCA_003249025.1 Leptolyngbya sp.
CCCCAAGGGACGGGGGCACGGGGGGAAGTCCCCCGGCACAGATGCTTTGCGAGATCAATGATGTCCTATACTTTTTCTTCATCTTCAACCGTCAACATTCGCTGCTCAATGCCTGCCCAACTCTCCCGCGATACCCGCACGGCAGCTTCTTTGCACCGAATCAATAGTTGATTGGCAGATAAATACTTTTTCAAGGATTCTACTTCCTGCTCAGACAACTCCAGCCATTCCGGTTGCAGATGCAGCGCCCCGCACCAGATTTGAACCAGTTGGTTTGCAAATCTTTGATAGAATTCCTCAGATAGCTCGCCTTCTGGAATTCGTGCTTTCAGCCCTGACAACCGAGCCATTAAAACTGTAAAGTCTACCTGTTTAAAGATTTTGATTTTTGCAAATTCACGGGGACGGTTGAGGGAGAAGAAACGGGAGCGGTCGAGATGAAAGAAGAAGTGATATAGGTCGAGAGAGAGGTTAAAGTCGAGGAATCGGGAGAGGTCAAGATTGAGGTCGAGAGATCGGGAGAAGTCAAGATTGAGGTCGATGGATTGGGAGAGGTGTAGGGTGAGAGTGAGAGCTGCGACTCGTTTTGCAGCAGGTTTGTAGTCTCCCAGGGAGCCTGCGGTGGCACTATCTACCCAGTTGACCAAGGCTTTCAGTTTTTCCGTGGCAAGCAGAGTCGGAGTTTTTGCCGCCATCAATTCCAGCAACGGGGTGGCATTGCTGAGGGAACCTGCCACCAACAAAAACACTTCCCGCCAGCGATCATCCGTCAGGTGTTGCTCCACCAGCGCTTGCATCAAGTCTGGCTGCTGAGCCAGATGCTGAGCAGTTAAATATTCTTGAAAGGTGAGGTGGGAGAAGGAGTAGGTGTCTCTGGCGCGTTCCACGAAAAGCCCCTGCTGCACCTCGATCGCGGTCAGCACCGCTTCCCCATCCAAATGTTGGGGCGCATTCAGGTTATTGACCAGGAAGTCTTTGATTTGGCGCGTGACTTCTCGTTTTGAGAAAAACAATTGATCGGCAGCAAAGCTGGTGTAGGCAATTTCAGCCAGCAAAATTTGTTCCAACTCTGGGCTGAGTTCTCGATAAATTGGGTCGCGCTTCAGTCGCTTCTCGGCTGCCCACTTTTTCAGCAACACATCCAACGCTTCCCCATAGACCGCTGCCCGATTCTTCGGAAAGTTCTGAGATTCGTCATACACCACGCACAGCAGCGTCAGCAACAGCGGCGTTTGTGCAAGTTCCTTAGTGGCAGCATATTCAGTTTGTTTCAGCAAGTCCCAACATTGGCTGGCAATTTCTGGTTCTAAACGAAACCAATGGCGAATAAATTCCTCAATCTGACCGTCATCAAACGCCGCTATCACGATATCTTTGAAGCGTTGAAAGCCACTTTTGTAGGCAGCAATCCGGCAGGAGGCGATAAACCGATTATTGCGGTGGCGATCGCCAAAGTTTTGAATCTGCGTGATGGCACGATCTACATGGTCGGTGGCGACTTCATCTAATCCATCCAGCAAAATCAGGAGCTTGCCTTTCTGCAAAAAGCTTTTAGCCGTTTTTTCTGGTTCTGGAAAGCCGCAGGTGGCAAATTCATGGATGATCAATTGATCAAGCGTGATCTCGGTTGAATTGAAATCTTGAAGTTTGAGAAATACAGGTAGACACTCATGCTGAAAGGCTCCCTTTTTCTGTTTCAGCGCTTCCAGTCCCACTTTTCGCAGAAACGTTGATTTACCCACCCCAGGACTGCCCAACACCATGAGATATTGCTGTTGATTGGCAACCGTAATTCCATCTTGACGCTCGATTTTTTGAAACTCAAAGCCGCGCCCTTTTTCGCGGAACAAGTCTTGCAGCGTTGCGGCAGACTCAAAATAGCCCACCTGCGATCGCTCCAGCACCTGAACCGCCGTGTAAACTTCATCCAGTCTGACGGGCGCATCCATCCGCACACAGACTACTTTCAAATTGCCGTGCCGCTGTTCATAGTTTTGAACGTACTGCCCTGATGCAGTGAAAATGAGTCGCTTAATTGGCTCATCAATAGGTTTATTGCCCACCTCCCAAGCCGTCTTCAGCACCAATCCAGCTAAACTTTTCGCCGCTTCGCCAAAAAATACGGATTCAAAACCAGTCATATTCCAATGCTCATCAAACGGAGTTACAGTCTGGGTTAGCGCTAGCCTAACTTACTCATCCTGAAAGTGTTAAATTAGGTAATTTGTTGTTTGATAGTTTTGATGACTCGAAACACCTGCTCGATCTCTTGGCTATTCAATGGAAAAAACAGGGAATATAGCTTGGAAGCGCCATATTGCGGATTGGGGGTTTGTTTGACCTTGAGAAAAATGAACTCATCGCCGTTGCTGACCATGCCATACACGGGGCGATCGCGGTTGGGATTACCCATCATGTAGGCAAGCGCTTGAGGCAATGCAAGAGATGACATAATCGTGCGCTTGGCTTCAATCACCAATACCCACAGATGGTTTCGCACAATTAAGGTGTCAATCCGCCCCCGCAGCAGTTCGTCTTCAGCTTCCAGCAGAAACTCCACCGATTCCTCAGTCCGAATACTGAACTCTGGCTCATAGAAACCTGCAAGATCAAGCAGTGGAGAAATGATTAGCTTATCCACTGCTCCTTCAGCAACGGTTCCCTGGCGACGATGAGCCGCAAATCGGGTTCGCAGACGTTCTAAAGTTGATTGCTCATTACCAGCCAGTTCCGGCAAGTCGTGTAGCCATTCAGGGAAAAATTGCGGGTCGGCGTTGGGCACAAGGTGAAAGCGGTCTTCTACGTCCGAGATCGTCAAAATGGTTTTAGAAATCGGTCGGGCTGTGGTCACGGGTTACTCCGCTTAAATGGGTTTGGAGGTGAGGACTAACTGAAGCTTGGCATGAATCAGATCGATGTCGGCGAGTCCTATATCCACCTGTCCTTGAACGACGATGCCAGTGTTGAGCAGGCGATCGAGCAGTTCCAGAATGGTGGGGCTGGCGGATTTTTCGCCGGGATAGTAGCCGCCGTTTTCGGGTAAGAGTGTGCCAACTTCACCCAGATCGATATTCAAATCTTTGGGGTCGATGTCGAAGATCTCGCAGGTGTGGATCACCTGTTCTTCTAATTTGCGGAGACTTTCGGAGGCGCGATCGAGGTCTTCATCGCTCAGTTCATCGGCTTCCATGCGGCGAATAACCTGGGCTTCCATCAGTTGTCGCAGTAGTTCCACCACGGTCAGGAACAGGGGCGCGAGTCCAGCGTCCTTACTGGCTTTGGGGGTTGAGGGAACGGCGTGAATGGGAAGGTCGGGTGAAGTCATAGAGTGTTTGCGATCGCCCATGAAAAAAGCGGCTCACCTCCATTGTGGGGGATGGATGGGTAAACCGCTGAGTCTAGGAGAGAAAAATAAGGCGAGGAAAAGGGATGAAAGCAAGAATTTTATAAATCTTGGGCGAGGGAATCCAATGACCAAGAAGGTGCAGCAGGAGTTGCAGCGGGAGCGGCGGGGAGCGATCGCAGAGTTTTTAGTTCTGACTCCAGGTTTTCCACCCGTTCCATCAACTTATGATTCGCTTCGATTAAGCTGCTTGCCTGAGAGTTAAAGTGGGGATTATCTTCCCACCAGTTGATGCCAATTTCGCGGGCTTTATCCACGGAGGAAATCAGTAGGCGAATCCGGATATTGATCAGTTCCGTATCGGCGACGGAGATTGAAATATCGCCTGCAATCACAATGCCTTTATCCAATACGCGCTCTAGCACATCTGCCAGACTAGAACCCTGGGTGGAGGTGGCGATCGATCGCGCTGAATCTTTGGTCGAGAGAGGCGCTCCAGAAAGTTTAGTGGTCATGATGCACTCTCCATCAGCACGTAAAGACGATTTCGTAGAACGATTTTGCTGCCTTCCATCAGCAAGCGCAGAGTATCTACGGTTTGGAAGCGATCGAGCCGTAATGCCCGTTCAATTTCCGAAAGTTTGGAGCCTTTGGTACGCTGCAAGTAATCCAAAATTGCTTCCTCGTGGGAAATGACTGTCGATTGATCCTGTGCCACTTCCAAAAAGGATTCGCTTTGGGTGAGGGCGATCGCTTCACCTACCAGCGGTGTCGTCTCAGCAGTGCAATCCACTTCGCTGTCCAACACTGCCAGATCTTGGGTAATCGTGGCGGCAGGTATAACATCCGCTACAGGAGCATCATCCTTCGAGTGCTCTGTTTCTGGCAACTCTTCAGGCACAGCGCCAACGCCCTCTTGGATCAGGTCATTCAATACTTCCCAAAGCGCTTTGGTGGCAGCCTCAAGCGAAACATTGGCGCGGGACAGCAAAATATCAGAGCAGATATCGCGGAAGTCCACATTTTCAGGTGCAACGGGAATCTCGTGTTCCTGGGCAATCTTGGCAATCATTAAGCAGGAGCGCAATCCAGATATTTTTTCAGACTGGATTTTATGCCGGAAAGTACGGACTAGGCGGGTCACAACCACGGCACTAGCGCGATCGCACTCTGCTTTTTGCACCAAAATTTCTTGCTGGGTCAATTCATCCGGCTCTGGAATATTGATGGTAATCAGCCGATCCATCAACGCATCCTGCGTATCGTGAACGCCGCAATATTCTTCAGGATTGGACGTGAGAATGGCGCGAAAATCAGGACTCACCCGCAAATATTCGCTGCGATTATTGCTGGGCGGCAACACCAGTAGCTTTTCTTCCAGGGCTGAGAGCAGCACATTATTCACTTCCGGGCGAGAACGGTTAAATTCGTCATAGACCAACGTAAACCCTTCCCGACATGCCAAAGTCAGGCGCGAATCCGTCCAGTTTTGGCGAAACTCATCTTCCACCTTAATCACACTGTGGATGTAGTTATCCACAACCTTTTTGCGGGTGTAGCCCGTTTGTCCCCCAATCAAGTCAGAGGTTTTGAACTCATCATCGCCATACACCAACATCAATGGACGGGCGACCAGATCTGCCAAATGTAGCGCTAGAGTTGTTTTTCCGGTTCCGGCAGGACCGCGTAAGTGAATTGAATAGCCTGATTGCAGATAGCGCAAGGCACGGACAATAATTCGGTCTATGGATGGGGTGCTGACAAATCGACGGGGGCTAGCTCGAAGAACAGTAGTCACGATGGGAACCTCATAGGAAATAGCGAGTGGCGAAGGGCGAGTGGGGAGGGAGTGCGTCACTATGATAGGGACTGCCCAGCTTTAGCCGTGAGCCAAATCTTGGATCAAATAAACCCGATCGCGCTGAGTGATGAGTCCTTTTTTGATCAGCGATCGCAGAGCATCTACCGCTTGAAACCGATTGATCTGAAGGGATGATTCAATTTGAGTGAGGCGGGCACCTTGGCTGTCATGCAAAAAGTTGTAGACTGCTTTTTCATGATTTGCGGCTTCTGTAGTTTCCTTCGTTTTAGAAAAGGCTTTTACCGATTTTGCTGGCGCAGCAGCACGATTGCGTGAAAAAGTGATTCTTTTAGCAGGCGCTTTTGTCGCAGTCATTGGGGCTGAAAGGTTGGCAGCGATCGCCGTTGGAGTGGATGCCGCGATCGGTTCGAGTGGGACAGGCATGTCTAGAATGGCAGGTGGCGAAACTTTAGGTGCAGATTCAAGCGCAGAGGCATCAGAAATAGTCTGTCCCCAAACCGTTGCTTGCAAAGACTGGTGAAAATGACGCAACTCTTGTCGGAAGGGGGCTAACTGGGCAAAAAATGCTTGATTATCTACAGTCAATGCTGCCCGACCTTGCTGCAAGTCTTGACGTAAAACGCTTGCTTGATGCAGTCGCAGGGTTTCCAGTTCGTATAAATAGCTCTGCACATCCGATCTCAGCGCTTCAATAAAGGTACTCAAATCCTGGCGTAGTGCTTGCTGGGTTTGAGTGCGATTCTGTTGACACTGAGCTAAAAATGCTTGAGTGTTTGCCGACAAGTCAGATAAGTCAACCTGAAATGACTGGCGTAGTAGACTGACAGTCGCTTGAAGTTCGGTATGAAAATCTTGTAGTGTACCTTGAAACGCTTGAAACTCACTCCGGCGCTCCGCATCTTGTTGAACCAATTCTTCCCGAAATAGGCTCAAAGTACTGCGAACATCGGATGCCATCAGTTGACGAGATTGAAAAGTTTCTGATAAAAATTGCTGAACTTGATGGTGTCTCTCTAGGTTGCTCTGTTGGCGTTGCAGCCGCTCTGATTGCCAGGAATCTTTTAATGCCATGATTGTTCTCTCCTAAATCATTTGGGAAATAATCCAAAACTTTTCGTTCGGTTATTTCCACTCGCTAAAGCCTGTTTCATCTTGGAAGAATCTAAACTCCCTAATCTGCGGGACTGTAGAAAAAGGGAGTTTAGGAACCCTTGAAGATTAGTCCATTAGTTAGCAGGAACTGCCGCTTGGGAGGTTAAACCAACCGCTTCGGCATATTTCAGATAGGTTTCAACAGACGCGATTACAATCCGAGCTTCAATTGCCAAGAGTTCAATCCCAACCAAGGAGACGCGAACCCAAGCATCAATCACAATGCCCTTGTCCAAAATGCGATCGACGACTTCAGCCAAGCTAGATGAGGAATTTACTTTTTCAACAGCCATTGTTCTATGCCTCTTTTTGAATAACAGGAACTCGTTGCTCACCCTGATAAAACCGAGTTGGTTTTCAGAGGTATTGACTTCCACGTTCATAGAATAGACAGGCTGCTCCTTAAAACAACGTGTCGCAATTACGGAACCTTCAGCCAAACTGCTGACTACGGATAGAACAATTACTGATCTTTTAGAGAAAATTGTTAAGTAAGGTCTAGAACTCTAATTTTTAGTGACAATTTTCTCCTAAAAGTGCGTTTTAAGTTCTTCGTGGGTACTTTGCACTTCTAACTGATAATCGCTTAGTGAGTTAGCTTCCGTAAGCGAAAGGTAACGCGAGTCCAGAAAGAATCAAGTTTTCGCAGGAAATACTGGGGTAGCCCCTTCGAGACTTTTTCAAACCGATAGAAAAAGAGGATATCCACCACATCTTCCAAACTGAGCGGACGAAGATAGGTGACGACTTTATCGACAATTTCGTCACAGTCTTGCAGATATTTTTTCATGCCAAACTTTTCAGACAGGTTCCAGGTTTTGAGAAACACGCGATGCATCTCGGTTTGATAGTCTTGAAAGCTATCCGTTTGGCGATCGAGGTAGGTTTGAATATGCTTGCTAGCGATTTCTGCACCCTGCATTGCATGACGGATGCCCTCACCACCCAAAAAATTGACGGTGGAAACCGCATCGCCGATCGCGATCGCGTTTTCCCGATAATAGACATCCTGCAAACCACGGCTATATTTCAGCGTCGAGCCATGCACCTCAATCAGCGTGTAATCAGCTTTTATGTAGTCTTGCAAAATTAGGTGAATGTAGTGCTTCAATGGCTCTGTTTGCTTCACAAATTCGTGGTCGGCGTTGATGATGCCTGCTCCTACCTTTAGCCGATTGGGTGCCATCGGAAAAATCCACGAATAGCCTTTGGGCATCCACTTGTAGCCCAAAAAGAAGGTGAGCGCGTCGCTATATCGCTGATACACCTCGTCGGAGACTTCAATCAAATATTCGATGCCTGTACCGGAGAGGAAATCTGGCTTGGGTTCATCTTTGCCATACACTACCGCCCGAAAAGGACCCGTGGCATCCACAACCACACGCGCGCCTACGGTCACGGCTTCCCCCCCTCGCACCAATGACACCACCGTTTGACTATTACTTTGGGCAGTGCTATGGCTAACATAGCGACAATTCATCCAGACCTCGCCGCCATTCGCCTTTACATCGCTTGCCAAAAACTCGCGCAGTTTGCCAAAATCCAACACAGCCCCGATCGCCTCTGGGGTTTTCCATTCGCCCTGCTGGTTGGAGGTGACCACCACAAACCGATTCCAATAGGTGCCCACTACGCTATCCGGCAGATCATACTGGCTCAACGTTTCCAGCGGTGTGCCCGCACTAGAAAAGCTGTTGATCGCAAAGTCTTTATGCCGTTCCACTAACAAAACACTGCGTCCGGCTTTTGCCAGCGATCGCGCACATTGTCCCCCGGCTGGACCACCGCCCACCACTACCACATCAAATTCCTGCATTCCCACCACTGACCACAACACTAGCCTTCTATCTTCCCCTATCCCTTAGTAGAAGTGAGGTTTTTTCGGAAGTTGTAGGCTCTATTGATGCAAGCGTAGGATACAGAGCGAAACTTCTTAGACCAAACTCAGAAATCGTAATAGCCTTGCTGAAAAATAATGACCGCTTCAATCGGAGTATTGGGTAATTGGCTGGCAAGGGCAGCATATAAACCAAGCCCAAATTCAAAAGAAGTCAAACCCGTTTCATCTATTTCAATCTGAGGATCAATTGATTTGAACCAATCACATAGCTCATTAAACGGCTGACCGATCAACGCTTTTCCATGAAAGGTGGGATTTGCTGGAGTCGCAAGTTCGATCGCCTCACACCCATCCGGCTGTTTGTAATAAACATGCATTCCCAACTCATTGAAGGCATCAGTATCTAACGCATCTGTTGCTGTCTTTTTGAATGCTCGAACGCCAGAATTTAAAGCATGGCGCACCTGCTCACGAGACATGCCAAACCGAACACCCGCAATCCCTTGATAGGGTTCAATTTCCAGCTTTATGTCTAGCTTCATAATTTCACTTCCGACTACGAAAATGACACTCATTCATCTTAATCGGGATTTAAGCGATCGCGAATTGTCTCCACATACTCCAGCATTTCCTGAATCGCCTCGGCGTACTTGCTGTCAAACTTTGAGCGAATATCGTCAATATCCATTTGCAACGCTTCAAGAAACTTCCCTTGTTGAATGAATGCTTGCTGTTGTTTGCGGTAAACAATTGCAGAGCGCGATCGCCCCCAACTTGACGTTTGCCGATGATCTAGAGTTTCCATCCAAATTGCAGATCCTTCCTCCACACTCAAATGACTGGCAGAGGCGGCAGGCATATGATGCACTTCTCCACCTTGATTCGTCTCCCGAACCGCTTTGTACGCCCCACCTTTCATGCGATCAATCTCCAACCTTTCAACTGATTTGATAGTAGGAGTTTCTTTCCGCTAAAGCAGTCCCCAATTGCTTCCGCATAAACTCATCCCAAGTAGAGCAAAGGTTACACTTAGTTGTAGTTAGCTAGCCCAAATGTCTTCATCAATAGTGAAGAAACCATCGGTAATGTTCTAGGTTTGTTGTTTTCCATCAGAGAAACTGGTTTGATGGAGAGGTTGATC
>QBMH01000202.1 GCA_003249025.1 Leptolyngbya sp.
ATCAAACGGCATTTGGCGGTCGATACTCTAGGATTCCCGTTCTTTGTCCACTGTACCAAAGCGAATGTGTCAGATGACCAAGGTTTGATTGAGATGTTGACCACCAATATCGATTATTTCAAAGAACGGTAGTCCTATTTCTTAAAGGATGAAGAATAATCGCTATTTTTAGAGAGCTTGCTAGGTAAGGCTCTCAGAATCAGGCTTTTTTCTCTATCCTTTACGTAAGGGCACTACCCAAACACCTTCTCAGATTGCCCGGTGAGCGATCGCGCTAGAAGGCTATCTACTCCCAACGCTAATAACTCACTGGCAAAGGTGTGACGAAATCGATGGGGGGTGAGATGGTCGGAACTATCAGGAGCAACCCCGATCGCCTGCCCTAGCCGAAATCGAACAAAGTGATAAATACCCTGATAGCCCAAGCGTTTACCAGGATTGCGGCGATCGTGAGAGAGGAATAGTGGACTACCAGGTTCTAAAACCTCATGTTGTTCCAGCCGTCGCCAGTCGAGATACTCCGCGATCGCAGTTCTGGAGGATGGACGTAGGGGCACTCGTGCATCTTCTTTAGTCTTTTTTCGCTTGAAACAGAGACGAATACCATCCCAGTTCTCTAGATTCAATGCCGACACATCCTCAGCCCGTAGACCATGGATCAGCACTGCCAACAGTGCCCGGTCACGCCGCGAAATTGGATCATCCCAGTCCAAGCTTAAAGCAGTTGCAATCTCAGCCATCTGATCTTGGCTAAGATTGCGCGGCAGCGGCACCCCTAACTTCTCAAATTTCACGGCTGCCGTAGGCAGAGTGGCGGTAAAGTCCATGTAGCCTGATAGCTGAAACAAGTGGTAAAAACTCTTGATAGCCGTGATTGCCTGGTTGATAGAGGAGGGTGACAGCGGCTTTCCCTTACCATTCTGAGCTTCTTCCATCAGCCAACGCTTGAACTGGGCAATATCTCTAGGCGTGACAGTGTGCCAAGTACGTTCAACTTGAATAATGAACCGCTCTAGCTCCTTTTTGTAAGAGCGCTGAGTATTCGGTGCAAAATTGCTGGCTTGCAGGAATTCTTTAATCCGCTCGAATCGAATGTCTTTCGGTTCTGGGTTTTTAGTTGGAAAAGTTTTAGTTGGAAAAGCAGACACGATTTGGATTACAGGGTTCAACATGGTTAATGATGCTAGTGAACGATCGCGCTCCTTTTTGCCAACTTAAACCGCGATCGCAGCCAAACCCGTTAAACTTTGCCGTGATGTTCGCGAAACAGTGCGTCTGAGCTTAGAAGCACCGTAATGGTTTTTTCTAAATGTGATCGCGCTCCTTTTTGCCAACTTAAACCGCGATCGCAGCCGAAGCTGTGAAACTTTGCCGTGCAGTTCGTAAAGTTGTGCATCTGAGTTTAGGATTTGCGCCGTAGTGTTTTTTTTCTTTTGAATCGCGCTTCAGTTGGTGGAGAGTAGCCGAGAGCT
This sequence comes from Leptolyngbya sp., assembly GCA_003249025.1. GTDB lineage: Bacteria > Cyanobacteriota > Cyanobacteriia > Leptolyngbyales > Leptolyngbyaceae > ULC077BIN1. Next base: position 1,473 of record QBMH01000202.1, read on the forward strand.
TATTTGTAAGAAATCTATCTCTATGACAGTTACCTTTGGAAGAATAACCACAGTTCAGATGATTTTTGGATATTTATTGGCTACGTAGTGACGTGTCTCTTGAACTACTGATATAACTGAGGAAGCTACGCAAAAAAGAACAAATGCACTATAGGCTTTCCTCTTATGTATCTCAAGACAGTTTTCATTCGCTTTTATAAGTCCTTCAATGATGACTTCTTGAGAAAAAACGATAGTACGGCGCAACCTGAACCCTGGGACAAAGTAGGTGAGGTTTTTTGCCCATATATTAAAGTTCCCATCGAGAACAAGATCACAACCATTGTTGGTGCAAACGAATCTGGCAAGTCCCATTTGCTAAGTGCGATTAAAAAGGCTATATCGGGAGAGAAGATTGAGCGAGGCGATTTCTGCCGTTATTCACCTTTCTTTACAGTCAAGCGGAACGAGTTGCAATATCCTGACTTTGGTACTGAATGGGCTGGATTCTCTGATTCTGAAAAAACAAATCTAAGGAAAATAATAGAGATACCTGAAAACATCATTTTTGATCGGATTTTTATATTTCGGCAAAACATTCATCAGTTGACGGTATATTTACCTGAAAAAGGAGATTACAGACCGTATAAAGTTTCAGAACAGCAGGGAATTGATTTGCAAAACTTGCTTCCTGCAATACTTGAAATCAAGTCTGATGTTGCACTGCCATCTAGTGTACCCATCAAGATATTAGCTGAGTTAGACCAAGAAAAAAATTTGGATACCCGAAGGTTTGAACTTTTAGGTCGAAAACAAAGAAATGAAATTATAGATGCACTTGATAATTTTAGTGATAATCCTGAACTAGTTACTACAGTCCGTTCTATGAGTGGTGGAAATATAGAACAAGTGGATTCTAAAGCAATTCGACCGTTAAAATCAATTATTGCAGCTTTAGATGATGTAGATTCTTACTACAAGGCAAAAGAAAAAGAGTTTGAATTAGCTTATAAATTAATTTGCAAAATCGCTCAAGTTGATTCAAATGCATTAATTGACTTAGCCAAAGCGATCAAAGATGGGATGCAGGGCTATGCCAACGGGATTGTTGAAAAAATCAATCGTCAACTATCTAGCCATTTAAACTTTCCCAATTATTGGGTGCAAGATCGTAACTTCTGTCTGAAAGTCATGGCTAGAGACTATGACTTAGTTTTTACCATAACTGATCGAACAGGAACTGAATATTCATTTGATGAGAGAAGTCAGGGATTACGATACTTTCTTAGCTATTACATTCAATATCGATCTCATGAACCTCATCCAAACAAATCTGAAATTTTGTTAATGGATGAACCAGATGCTTACTTGTCTAGCCAAGCCCAACAGGACTTGCTGAATGTATTTGACCTATTTGCAAATCCTAAAACTGGTTCTCACTTATCTCATCCAATTCAAGTGGTTTATGTAACTCACTCCCCTTTTCTGATCGACAAGAACCACGCTGAGCGTATTCGAGTTTTGAAGAAGGGAAATGAGGATGAAGGAACACGAGTTGTTAACGATGCTGCCAGAAATCATTATGAACCTTTGAGATCTTCGATTGGTGCTTACGTTGGAGAAATGGCTTTTATTGGTAACTGTAATTTAATGGTTGAAGGTCTATCTGATCAAATTCTTATTGCAGGGGCTACAACATACCTTCGTTCAGAAAATCCTCTTAATAATCTAGAGAATTTAGATCTAAACCAAATTACTATTGTTCCGGCTGGTTCAGCATCACATATTCCTTATTTAGTTTATTTAGCTCGTGGTCGAGATGTTGAACAACCGGCAGTAATTGTTTTATTAGATAGCGACAGTAGCGGTAATGACGCTAGAAAACAATTATTGGGTAAAGGTGGACAACATAGAAGACCCTTGCTGAAAACCCAATTTATTCTTCAAATTGGTGATCTTAAGGAAGAGTTTCATTTAGCATCTGAAAATGTAACTACAAAAATTGAAATAGAAGACATTATTCCATTGGAAATCTGTATACAAGCAGCAAAGTTTTATTTGCGAGAATTTCTTAAAATACAGGAAACAGAGTTTTCTTTCCTAACGAAAGATTCAATCTTCAGCAAGACTGCCGAGCAAACAGTCCTTGATGCTATACAAGCAGTTTTATCAGAGTTTCCTGATAAAGATTGGAAGATTAATAAAGTTGGCTTTGCTCGTAATGTCATTCGAGTGGTTACTGACTGGTCGAAAGAGCCAGGGTTATCAAGTTGTCAATCTGATGCAATTCAAGCTTTTACAAAAAACTTCAAGGCTTTGTTTAAGAAACTAAACGCCATGCAACGTCGTGCCCAACAGGAATTGACAGATGAACGCTTATCTCAAAAGATAGCGCGTCGTAAGAAAGACTTCAATGCACTTCATCGTATTTCTGCAAGGCGTGAAGATGGAGTCATATTGCTTGATGAAATTGAGAGTATTTTAGAGAGTAATGTAGACAATGATTCAATTGATGAAATTGAAGCAATTAAGATTACGACTCAAGACTTGCGTCGGCGTTTCAACCTTGACAAGGATATGGATAAGGAGATTGATGATTACACTGGATTTCAAATGGGCTTAGAGAGAATTAAATATGCAGGATTATTAGCAAGTCAAGAAGAAACTATTAAGGAGCCTCAATCAGAAAAAACTTTAGAAGAAGGCTCCAAACAGGTTCAACTGGATGAGACTAACGTAAACGGAAAAGCTCAAGTAGGTGAGGAACAAAATTCTACTGAACCTATTAAACCTACGGAAGCTTCTGACACTTCTGTAAAATCCAACGTGAGAAAAAAGCCTGATCTACGCAAATAGCGTTCAGATATAGCTATGAGTATCCAAAACCTAAACCGCGATCGCCTCTGGAATTGCGCCTTGCATTCGACCAAGCCAGTTGATCAGGTTTTCGAGTTGTTGATCGGCGTTGAGGATGGCTAACCCGCGAACGGTGACTTTTCCGGGAGTGTAGACAAAGCGGGAATGGAGGTGATCGGGCAGGTTGGCTTTCAGCAGGTTCCAGGCGGGTTCTTCCATCGGTGTTTCCATGACGATGTGCTGGGTGCCTTCGGGTTTGATGCGGGAGAAGCCGAGTTTTTTGCCCAGCTGTTTGAGTTCCACGACGCGGATGAGTTGCTTCGCGGCAACGGGAATAGAGCCATAGCGATCGCTCCAGTCGGCGGCAATTTGGGCGAGTTCTTGGCGGGAGTTGGCGGAGGCAACGGCACGGTAGGCGCTCATCTTTTGATCCAGGTCGGGAATGTAATCGGCAGGAATAAATGCCGTCAGGTTCAGATCAATTTGGGTGTCATCCACCTTGGGAATTGCTTGACCCCGAATCTCCTGAATCGCTTCTTGCAGCATCTCCACGTATAGATCAAAGCCGATTGCGTCCATCTGTCCTGATTGTTCGGCACCGAGCAAATTTCCAACCCCGCGAATTTCCATATCGCGCATGGCAAGCTGGTAGCCAGAGCCTAGCTGGGCAAACTCTTGGATGGCGCGTAGCCGTTGCCGTGCTGTATCAGACAACTGAGAGCCTTTCGGGTAAAATAGCCAAGCGTGTGCTTGAATTCCGGCTCTACCAACTCGCCCCCGCAGTTGATACAACTGGGACAAGCCGAACCGCTGAGCATCTTCAATCAAAATCGTGTTGACGCGGGGAATATCCAGACCCGATTCAATAATGGTGGTACAAAGCAGGATTTCAGCTTCGCCTTCGCTAAAGGTGAGCATGGTGGATTCCAGTTCCGCTTCGGGCATCTGACCGTGGGCGATCGCCAGTCTGGCACCGGGCACCATTTCGTGGATTCGCGCTGAGATTTCCTCGATTCCCTCGACGCGAGGCACCACGTAAAACACCTGTCCACCGCGATCGAGTTCCTGCCGAATCGCCGATCGCATCACGTCCTCATCGTAGGGCGACAGGTGAGTTTTGATTGGGCGGCGGGACGGTGGTGGCGTGGTAATTAGGCTCATTTCACGCACTCCCGACATTGCCATATACAGCGTCCGGGGAATCGGCGTGGCGCTGAGGGTCAGCACATCCACCTGAGTTCGCAGGGATTTGATCTTTTCCTTCTGGTTCACGCCAAACCGCTGTTCTTCATCCACTACCAGCAAGCCCAAATCCCGAAACTCTACGCCTTTACCTAAAAGCTGATGCGTTCCCACCACAATATCCAGTTCACCGGTTTTCAACCGCTGCAAAATCTCTTTGCGCTCCTGGACAGAGCGGAAGCGGTTGAGCAAACCGACCTGCACGGGATAGGGCGCAAATCGTTCCTTGAACGTGTGATAGTGCTGTTGGGTGAGAATGGTGGTGGGAGCGAGTAGCGCCACCTGTTTGCCAGCCGTAACCGCTTTGAAAATAGCGCGAATCGCAACCTCGGTTTTGCCAAAGCCCACATCGCCACAGACCAGCCGATCCATCGGGCGATCGCTCTGCATATCCTGCTTCACATCCTGCACCGCTTTCAACTGATCAGGCGTAGGCTGGTAGGGAAACGAGTCCTCCATTTCCTGCTGCCAGGGCATATCTGCGGGAAAGGTGAAGCCAACCTGCTGGGCGCGGTGGGCGTATAGCTGGAGCAAATCCACTGCCACTTTTTTGATGGCTTTGCGGACTTTTGCAGTGGTGCGCTCCCAGGCTTTGCCCGACATTTTATTTAGTTCTGGAGCGCGATCGCCCGCTGCCCGAAAGCGCGACAAAGAATTCAACTGATCCGCCGCTACTCGCAGCAAGCCATCGCCATACTGAATCACCAGATATTCACGAGTTTCATGGTTGATTACCAGGCTTTCCAGCTTGATAAATTTGCCAACACCATGACTGCGATGCACGACGTAATCTCCCTGCTGAAGCTTGTTTGGGTCAACCTGCTTGGAAGCCGCCCGTCGTCGTTTCCGGACGTAGTTGGGCGTGGTCAGAGTATGCTGCCCAAAAAACTCGCGATCGGTGACTAGCACCAGCCGAAAAGTGGGCAGAATAAAGCCTTCTAGTTCTGCCAAACCCGAATATTTCACCGCCACAGGCACATGCTGGGTTTTCAGCTTGTCGATCGCCAAATAATCCCGTGGATTGGGCACAAACTGCGCTGGGCAATCGTGTTCTTGCAGCAGTGAGACCGATCGCGACGGTTGCGCCGATATCAGCCACACCGAAAACCCGCGATCGCGCTCATCTCGCAATGTCTCTGCCAGTCGCGCAAACTGGTTCGGAATGGCAGGGACAGGACGGCTGGCAAGATTAATAGGTTTCAGGTGTCGGGTATCGGGTGTCAGATGTGGAAGGGGGATTTCTTCGGCGAGTTCGGAGAGATAAAGGCGATCGAATTGTTCCACTTCGGCGAGGGATTCGGCAAAGGTGCGGTGCGTTTTAGGATATGAGGTATCCGACGTAGACTCTACTTCCGCTTCTGTTTTCCCTAATTCCTGCCAGTTTTCCTCAACGTGTTCAAACCAGCGATCGCTGTGCGCTTCACACTGATCAGGTTCATCCAAAGCAATCACAATATTGTCAGGCAAATAGTCCAGCAGAGAGGCGGGATGATCAAAGGCATAGCCGAGAAAACGGCGAGATCCTTCTAAAAGTTGCCCTTCTTCAAAGGCTTCTCGCTCTTGATCGGATAAGTGATTTTTGATCGCTTCAGTACTTTCAGGTGAAAGATTAGCCTGGATGATGGGGACAAATTTGGTCGGCGTAATCACGATGCGATCTACGCGATCGAGCACGGTTCCTTCGCCAACGCTCGATCGCTGAGTTACCGGGTCAAATTCCCTTAATTGATCTAACTCGTCGCCAAACAGTTCCAGTCGCACAGGCAACTCTGATGCCACCGGAAACACATCCACAATGTCTCCCCGACGGCTCCACTGCCCTTCGGTTTCCACCAAATTCACGCGATCGTAGCCTAACCGCGCCAACTCATCTGCCAGTTTTCCGAGATTCAACTCCGTCCCTTTTTGCAGCGTCAAACAAAACGACCGAAAAACCTCTACAGGCGGCAAATGCGGCTGAAGCGCCCGTTCAGTCGCAACGATTGCATAAAGAGGCGAGGGGCGAGAGGTGAGAGGCAAGCGATCGGCTTCTTCCCCTATCCTCTGTTCCCTTTCCCCTGTTCCCTTTCCCACCAAATCAGCCAATACTTGCATCTGTCCCCAAACAATTTCTGCTTCTGAGTCAAATGGCTCGTAGGGCGAGGATTCAGACGTGGGATAAAAACTAACGGTTTGCCAGCCCATGGCTTCTAGTTGGGCTGTCCACCGTCCCGCTTCTTCTAGCGTAGCGGTGACAACGCATAGGGGGCGCGAGTCTGCTTGTGCTAAAGCAGAACTAACCAATCCTTTGGGCAAACGGGATGCTCCAGTCAGCTTTAAACATTGCTGCTGCTTAAGTTTGCTCAGCAGTTCGGAGGTGAGGGGCGATCGCCCCAACGCACGAGTAATCGAAGACAGCGCCATAAACTCTGCAAAACCAGACAAGAGAGACAATCATTGTATCTTCACATCCTAGAAGTCTGCTTGAATCCTGAATCTCATGTCTTCTGAGAGTAGAGTGGATAAACCAATGCGTCATGTTCTGTTTGAATGCAGTCCAACAAGCAACAAGAGTTTATAAAGACCCATTAAAAATCCTGCTGCTTTCCAAAAACTAGTGTTTTTATCAAAAGTGGGAATACTAAGCAGCAAAAGGCTTCAGCTTAGATCCCTTTGTTCCAAAAAATCTGACAGCCAACGGCAGGATTCTACATGCCCCAAAATCTCAACCGACCTGTAGACGATCACTCATCTCCAACTCAACCCTTAGGGTTATGGCAGCAAATTACAGAAGATTGGATTGCTCACGGGCGTGATTGGACGAAACCTGGATTTCGCGCGATCGCCATTCACCGCTTTGGCGTATGGCGAATGAGCTTATCGTCCAAACTACTCCGTGCCCCTTTTAGCGTGCTATATCGAATGCTGTATCGCAAAGTGCGAAACACCTATGGTATTGAATTGCCCTATACCACCAAGGTCGGTCGCCGGGTGATTATTGAACATCAAAGCGCGATCGTCATTCATGGATACTGCGAAATTGGCGACGACAGCATTATTCGCCAAGGTGTAACCCTAGGGAATCGCTATTTGGAAAGACCCTTGGACGCGCCCAAACTCGGCGCACGGGTGAATGTGGGTGCAGGCGCAAAAATTTTTGGGGCGGTGACGATTGGCGATGATGCTAGCATTGGTGCCAATGCAGTGGTACTAATCGATATACCCACTGGGGCAACAGCAGTGGGGATTCCTGCCAAGATTATTCAGCCAAAACCATCGATTCCATTCAAAAACAATTTAACTGAAAGGGAAGATACTGGAGCAATCCAGACAGTTTGATCCATATATTTTTCGATTTCTGTAAATGGGTCAGATCTACTTATTGGTCATTCATTACACTGTCCTTTTCACTTTGTGGGTAAACCGCTATGCCTCCTGAACTTCAGCTTGAAGATAAAACTCGTTTGCTGATTGTCACAGTCAACTATCGGACAGGTTCCCTTGTTGTTGACAGTTTGCGCTCTCTTAAAGATGAAATTCAATCGGTTCCTGGAACAAAAGTTGCCGTTATCGACAATAATTCGGGCGATGATTCGGTGGAAAAAATTGGCACTGCGATCGCAACGGAAGGCTGGCAAGATTGGGCAACGCTATTACCCTCGAAGCTTAATGGTGGCTATGCCTATGGCAATAACTACGCCATTCGTCCCGCCCTTAAAAC
>QBMH01000203.1 GCA_003249025.1 Leptolyngbya sp.
TGGTGAGTTACTTCAACTGGATTTGGCAGCACAGTCGGTTCAAAACAACAGCAGCTCAACGAGCAGGATTAACACTGGAACCTTGGACTTGGGATGATCTAATCACTTATCCCACTATCATTTGATGCACTACCCAACGCATTAAGACCGCGCACATCATTGGCTTCGCCAGGTAGAAAGGCAAATTCCACTGGAATGCCATCGGTGGTCGCTAGCAGTTGCCCTCTAAAAATCCCTAACGGGCGGACAATTTTGGCTTGCTGTACTGCGGAATCGAACGACAGAGATTTATGGCTCTTGTTTGAGTAGCAGATTGACTGCACGCTGAAACCAAGATTCGTATCGCAGTACGAGAAACGGAACGACTGGTGCGAGAAGGCAAGCAATCAAGAACCATTGGGTGATCGCGGCTAAATCGGTGTAAAAGTATTCGGTTGCCAATATCACAAAATCATTGTCTAGCACCCCGCCAATGCCGCCTTCATAGAAAGCTCGAAAATCCTCGTCGTGGATTAATTTCCAGGAAAATTGCAGGTCGTAAAACCAGGTAAAGAAGCCCAGCATTGCGTAGATAGAGCGATCGCCAGCAATGCGACACAGATACCCACTGGCAGAAAAATAGAGGCAAAGGGCGATCGCGACTAACTCCATGCCGTGCCCCATGAACGTCGAAAGCATCGTATTGATGGAGGTGCGTAGACAGAAAGTATATAAAATTGCGAGTCCAGCTACTCCGCCGAGCAATTTTGGATGGAAACGACACCCATAGGCAAGCACCGCAAATCCGAGATAAATCAGCCCGATGACCACGAGTGACTGCTCAAACACCAGCGTAATGCCGCCGCCGTAAAGCAAATTCACGGTGGGCAAGGCAGGGCGACCAAATAGCCAATGGGTCACGGCATGACCCACCTCATGCACCATCACCAAAAAGCCAGCGAACAGCAGCTTCAGCGGGCTGATGGTTATGAGAAGAATCGCCAAAATCAAACCTGTACCCAATGCACCCCATCCAGCGGAACTAATCTTTTTGGGGCTTAAACGGCGCGATCGCTCTGGCAGAGGTGCTACCACAGAACAAGCATCTGTCCGAGGCGATGGTCCTTCAACCTGAAAAGTTTCTGCCGCAAGCGAATCTAAAGCGGGTAACGTCAATGTTTTGCGCCATGCGAGTTGCGTAGCTCCTAAATGTCGTGCATAAATTTCTATCTGAGTGATGCCGTTGGGTTGCTTATATTCCAGCGTTTGACGAATAAGGGAGATCGCCGTTGCCTGTTCTGGAATGCAATCACCCTCCAATAGAATCCGCAAGCAAGGGTATCGCCGCTGCACCTTGACCTGAATTTTCGGATCTTGCAAAGCGTCCTCTATCATCGCCGCGATCTCCCTGTCATCCTCTTGATTCGCCAATTCTGCCTCATTCCGCTGCGCCATTTTTTCTACCCTCGTTCCTCTGGGGCAATCTTATTCTGGCTGCTTTTTGCCCCATTCTTCGGAATAATAGAACGAGCAACCCTTGTACTAAGTTTTAGCAATCCTATGGCAACGATTAACGACAACTACCTCAAGCTCAAAGCGGGCTACCTGTTTCCAGAAATTGCGCGACGAGTGAATACTTTTGTTGCAGCAAATCCCAATGCGAACGTAATCCGACTAGGAATTGGCGATGTCACGGAACCCCTGCCAGAAGCTTGCCGTACTGCCATGATTCGGGCAGTGGAAGAAATGGGTGATCGCGATGGGTTCAAAGGCTACGGTCCCGAACAAGGCTATGGATGGCTGCGAGAAAAAATTGCTCAGTTTGATTTTCAAGCGCGGGGCTGTAATATTGATGCCTCAGAAATCTTTATCTCCGATGGCTCCAAGTGCGACTGTGGCAACATACTCGACATTTTTGGCAGCACTAACACGATCGCCGTTACCGATCCTGTCTATCCCGTCTATGTCGATACCAACGTCATGGCAGGACACACGGGCGCTGTCAACGATCGCGGTGAATATGGTGGCTTGGTCTATTTGCCCATCTCGGCTGAAAACCATTTTACTGCCAGCATTCCCACTGAAAAAGTAGATTTGATTTATCTCTGCTTTCCCAACAACCCTACAGGAGCCACTGCTACCCGCGAACATTTGCAAGCTTGGGTCAACTACGCCAAAGCTCATGGCTCGATTATTTTCTTTGATGCCGCCTACGAAGCCTTTATTACCGATCCAGAGTTGCCGCACTCCATTTATGAAATTGAAGGAGCACGAGAGTGCGCGATTGAATTCCGTTCGTTTTCCAAAAATGCCGGATTCACTGGCACCCGTTGCGCCTTAACCGTTGTCCCCAAAACTCTGATGGGTAAAGCTTCAGATGGCTCGGATGTATCGTTGTGGCAACTGTGGAACCGTCGCCAATCCACCAAATTTAATGGCGTGTCCTATGTGATCCAACGAGGTGCAGAAGCCGTTTATTCGCCCGAAGGACAGAGCCAAGTCCAAGCGCTAGTTCGCTTTTATATGGAAAATGCCCAGATTATTCGCGAGCAGTTAACCGGCGCAGGAATTCAAGTCTATGGTGGCGTAAATGCACCTTATGTATGGGTAAAAACGCCCCATAACCTTTCTAGCTGGGATTTCTTCGATAAACTTTTGAACAGTGTCAACGTAGTCGGTACACCGGGTTCTGGTTTCGGTGCCGCTGGCGAAGGATATTTTAGGATTTCTGCGTTTAACAGCCGCAAAAATGTAGAAGAAGCAATGCGACGCATCACTGAGAAGTTCAAGATTTAGCTTTCATTTAAAAAACCACATAGCTAGGGCAGGATATCCTGCCTTAAAGCTTAAATCTTGGAGAAGATGCCCCTAAGCAGTTATTAATCGATTATGGACTGGGCACCAGCGCAATACGTCCGGCATCCATTTCCGCCATTAGCAATTCAAGAGCTTCAAAATCTGAATCTGAGATATGCCCTAGTCGAGTTAGCTCGTAGTTAATTTCATTCTCGATATTACAAGTTAGCCTTTTGACATGCAGGGCTTCTTCGACCAATCTTCGGATCATACTGATATGGTTCATGATTATCTACAGAACTCCACCCAATTATTATCTTCTAACTGATTAAAGCGATACGTGATTAAGGTTTGAATACTCAGTGATCTAAGTCACTTAAGTCATCGGGGTAGTTGAAGGAATGCAGTATTTTTGGTTTGAACAGATTTCAGGGAGAAGATGCCGGGTGCTAGGTGCAGATTTAAGGATAAATCTCGTAATCCATCCAAGGATGCTAGGAAAGCTTGGCGGTGCATTCTAAAAGTAAACGTTGATTTTCTAAAGAATAGGGTTGCACTTCTAAAGCTTGCCGGAAGGCTTGAATCGCAGGTGAATAGTTTGCGATCGCCATGTGGCAAAGCCCTAACCCATGAAGTGCGCCAAAGTGGATGGGGTTAAGCTGAATCACGGTTTCGCAGTCCGCGATCGCGGCTTGGTAATTTCCTTGAATATAGCGAAGCACAGCGCGACGATTCCAAGCTTCCGCAAAATCGGGTTGTTGGAGTACTAGCGTTGCTAGTAAATCTTCCGCCTTGTCAAGATCATGCATTTCTAGGAAAATTTGGGCGCGGCGAAGCAGTTCTAACCCAACAGCACCTTTTTGCTCAAACCAAATTTGCCACAGTTCGCGAGTTGCGCGATCGCGGATTGCTTCATCTGAATTTTTCAACCCTTTCAACAAAGCAGAAATCATTGATTTGTTCATTACACTCAGAACTCGCTAAATGGATAGCGTCAATCACTAAAACTGATGGTGATGCCACTGCTTAATAGTGTGTAACGTTTCAATTGTATCAAGCAGCAAATTTATAAACTCTTGCTAAAGGGAGCTTTTGCAAGGCTTTCTCTTCGTACAGAATTTATATATCTCTAAAAGCGCCTGAGTAATTTGTTATCCAGGGTGAACTAACCGTCATTTAAGTTACAGTTCTAAAAACTCGAAAAGCTCTGTAGATAAGGGGCTTAAGCCTCTTGCTTCTGTGATTTGAACGCATATCAGCTTATTTACCTTCCCATTCTACGGATTTTCAATAAATTGCTTTGAGCGCCAATCATAATTCTCTTTAATCAATCGGGCTGGAACGCCGCCAATCATCGCGTTGGAGGTCGCTAGCTTTCCGGTAACCACGCTGCCCATGCCAACCAAAACGTTGTCGCCAAGCTCACTGCCTGGAGCAAACCGAGCAGCGTTACCGATGTAGCAATGTTCTCCGATGTGAATATTGCGATCGCGAATACCAGCGCCATGGGTCCAAAATTGCGAATCTCGTCCAGCCACCCAAGTGCCTTTTCCCAGAGATAACTTTCCAGCCACATCAAAAAAATGGGCATCGGCAATCAACGTATTCTCTGCTAATATCAAGCAGCGATCGTAATGGTTGTCTTTAAATTCTTCACGAATCGTCCAGTCATTACACACGAAAAGATTATTCTTTCCAATACTTGCGCCATTTTTAATCACTAGAGACATTGGACCCGTAAACACGTTCGATCGCCCAATCGTTGCGCCTTCAATCGTGACTTCCGCAATGACCAAAATGGTGCCAATTCCAATCTTGCTGTTTTTAATCGAATACCCAAACAGCAGCTTATATAGCAGGCACCGAAGCCCGTTCAAAGGCAGGTAGCTAATCATAAAAGCTATCCCATAGTGAATGATGTGATGCATAAATTAACTCGCCCAAACTTCGCTTTATTTAGGGTGCCCCATAGTGAAGAACATGTCACAAAGAGTTAGCGTTTACCATCATTTCTACTCAAACCATTCTTGCTTAGCCTGCATTTCACGCAGTCGTAGAACCAGTCCTAACGTAATTTGCTTGGCAATCCAATACAACACGGTCAGCCCAATAAATGAAATAAAGATCACGATCGCAGGGCGTTTCGTAGTCAGATCATCCAGCGTTATCAACAGCACATTTGCCGGATCGCTGACTAAATCCCAGCTATTAAAGCGGCGAAATCGACCCATATAAACGCCTAAAGCGCAAAGGGCATGGGTGGCAATTTCAGAGGCATTGATATACTTTTCTAAGCCAATTCGTTTGAGGTAATGCCCCTGATTGAGTAGGGAAATCACATACATCTCAAAACCAGTCAGAATCGCGAACAGGTGTAGTGGAATAAAAATAAGCGTCAGGATAAAGGCAGAGTAGCCCGATCTCGTCGCACGAATTAGGTGAATGATATCGGTGAGAAGGTAAGGCGCATTGGGCAAAAAAGCAAAGAAAACCGCAAAGGCAACCCACCAAAGCAGGGTGCGAGACAGGGAGCGGCGGCGATAGAGCCAAAAGCTCAAGGCAAAGGGAATAAATGCTAGAAACAGATTCCAAATAATCCAGCCGCTGTGCCAGTTAAACACTTCTAGCGCGTTTGCAAGGATTTCTTTCATAACGGTTTAACTTTATTTATCTTCCCTGTCTTAGCACAGAGTTGTTTGATCGCTACGAAAGGTCATAGGGAAGATACACCATTTTGAAAGTACTGAGAATTTCACTCTGTTAGTGAAGTGCATTAATTGACACCTAACCCCTGCCACTGCTCAAAAGGATTCAAGCGGGAGCAGTACTTTAGGAGAATAGCGTTGAAACTTGATGTTGAACACTACTTCGGCTAAGCATGGACTAAAACAGGGACTCGCTTATAGGCTGGAGTGCCCGATCGCGTTTCTATTTCGGGATGAAAAATGGCATTGACTTCGGGATAGAACATCAACGCAGCGCCTTGACGAACTGACCCATAAATCACCTCAACTTGTTCTAATTTGCCCACATTGCCTTGCACCGTAACTCGTTGATGTGCCTGCAATCCAGCCTGTTCTGCATCGACCTGATTCATCAAAATACAGTTGCGATGGGGCATCCCTCGATATTGGTCATTAATTTTGTAAACTACCGTATTGTGTTGAGAATAACTGCGTCCTGTCATCAGAGCAACCACAATTCCTTGAGTGGATTCAGGCACACCAAACTCTTTGAGTGCTGGCAAAGATAGAGTTGGCAGGGGCGTAGTGAACATCGTTGCTTTGCCAGAGGGCGTGGGGAAGTGCGGCTCTGTGATGATCCGTCCACCAATTGTAAATTCTTCATTGGTTTCATCGATCGCCGCCATCTTTTCAAATCCGGGAATGGTTTGGGCAATCAGTTGCCGTACATATTTCGTGTCTTGCAACCTGCGCCAATCCACCGGATCGTTGCCATGAATCCGATGGGCTAGTTCTGTTAAAAACATCACTTCAGGAATCAGATCGGCATTTTTGAGATGGGTTTCGCCCGAATCATTCAAGCGCACAAAGTTATTGCCCGATTCGACCGTTGTTTTGTGAGGATTCTCAAATCGATTCAGGACTGGAATGATAATCGTGTTGACCTTCGCCAATCCGTGAAAATGTCCAAGGTTGGGCTTTGTCGCCACATAGATGATGGTTTCAATCTTGCCTAATGCTCGTTTCGCTTCAGCCGAGTCTGGGTTTGCTCCATACAAGTTGCCACCCAGACAAATCAGGGTATCTACTTTGTCCGCATCCGCTGCTTCAATCAGCGATCGCGTGTTGTAGCCCTTAACTGGACTGAGCGATCGCCCCAACAGCGTTTCCAAGGTTGCTTGAATCTCTTTTTTGAGATCCACAGTCACGCCCATCGATCCAAACCCTTGCACGTTGGAATGTCCACGCACGGGCATCACGCCTGCACCTGACTTGCCCACATTGCCAGACAGCAGCGCCGTATTCGCAATGCTGTACACGTTGTCTACACTATTTTTCTGCTGCGTAATGCCCATCGCCCAGCCAAACACTACGCCTTTAGAAGTGCCGATGATGGTTGCAGCAGCCTCAATCTCTAGTTGAGAGACTCCACAGGTGGCTGTAATCGTTTCCCAAGAAGTTGAGCTTGCCTGCTCGATCACCGCTTCCCAGCCTTCTGTATAGTTGCGGAGATACTCTAATTGAGCAAATCCTTGCTCGATCAAAGACTTTTGAATGCCCACAAACAGCGCGGTATCACTTCCGGGAATCGGTTGTAGATATAGAGATGCGATCTCGGAACCAGGGATTAATGACTTGACTGGAAACGCTGGGGAACCAAACTTAACCAAGCCAATTTCCATGATTGGATTAATCACAACCACTTTGCCACCGCGATCGCGGAGCTTGATTAACTCATTCATCAAGCGCGGCTGGTTATAAGATGGGTTTGAACCCGCCAACACCACACAATCAGCCTTTTTCAGATTCTCTAGACTAACAATCGAGGTACGTGTGCCAAACATCTTATTCAGCCCTTTAGTTGAGGGCGCATGGCACAGATCAGAACAATCTGCCAAATTGTTAGAACCCAAGGTTCGCATCATCAGTTGGAGCAGGAACGCCGCCTCATTGGAAGAACGCCCTGAACTATAGGATGCAACGCGCTCAGGCGACTTGCGGAATGCAACTTCGGCGATTTGATAGATCTCTTCCCAGGAAATTCGCTCATAGTAAGATGTCTTTTCCCGCAAAATCATCGGATATCCCAACCGCCCCAGTTGATCCGCTTCCATGGAAGTCAACCGCTGAAGCTGATCCACACTCTGCTGCTCAAACACCTGTATCGGGACAGCAGGTTTGAGTTCTGCCGAAATCGATTCCACACTCTTCATGCAGCGCTGGAGCTTTTCACCTTCTTCATTCGTAAAGCCGCCTTTTTGCCCACCCGTCCCCCACGAACAGGATAGGCAAGCACTTTTATGCAACAACGTTTTCCAAAGTTTAGGACCTTCGGTTGAAAGGGTATGTTCTGCCCAATATTCAATCACTGACAAACCGCCCCCGATCTCCGGAGTGTTCTCATTGCTCTGATTAAATGGTGGCACCGGCTGAACATTCTGCTGCGTAGAATCCATGCGTTTACCTCAATGAAAAGCTGAGTTGTGGAGTGTCGGCTCACATACTGTGGATTGTACAAAGATTGAGTTCGATATGCAGCCATCCTTGAGACTATTCTTGGATTTTTGCAAGAAAGCACTGAGCAGATTAGGCATTCCATAGTCCGCTAGTCCTCTTGACTTTCTAGTAAACTGGAGACTTATGATAAAAGTTAAAAAACGAGCTAAGAGACTTAAGAATGATAATGCTCACATCTGAAAGAACTTTGCAAATTGGAGAAGTTGCCGCTATCAGCAAACTACCGATTAAAACCATTCGCTATTATGAAGAACAAGGTTTGCTCACACCAACAGTCAGCCGTTCAAAATCCAATTACCGCTTATTTGAAGCATCGGTTTTGCAGCGGCTGGCGTTTATCAAGCGATCGCAGTCTTTGGGTCTAAGTTTGCGCGAGATTCGAGATCTGCTCACGGTTCATGATCAAGGGCAACTTCCCTGTGAAGATGTCAAGCAAAACCTCCAGAAAAAAGTTCGGCAGGTCACTGAGCAAATTGAATCGCTACAACTCCTACGATCGGAATTGCAGGGCTTACTATTAGGCTGGCAAGATCATCCATCCGCCGCGATCGCAGCCCACACCATTTGTCCCAATCTGGAAGCTGATATAGTATCCAAGCGATCACAGCATTCATAGCTCATGTTTCTACAACAAAGGCAGTTGGATCAACTCCCCAATTTGCCCAGCGAATGGCTGCACGGGCAGAGGTGAGAGTCGGCGGCACCCGCAAAGCGTGGATATGTCCGGTACTGGGACAGGTCATTTTTAGCAGATGCATAGGTTCTTCAAAAAACAATCCCCTCAAAGGATGCACCCACTGAAGTCTACTGATCAATCTTAGTAGGGTGTATTCACGCCAAGAATCGATCGCCTGTGTCGCCAACTCTTGACAGATACGATCATAGCCAATCTGCTGCATCAGCAGGCTACGAATTTCAGCGTTGGTTTCTGTCAGCAACTATTCAGATTGCCACTGGTTGACATGTGTCCAGTATTGCCGAGGAAGTGTCAGATCAAACGCGTGAACTCTTAGGCTTAAATTAGGATGCATGGTAAGCGCTGATAAATCTTGAATGGGATTGCCATTTAGATCGATTGATTCTAAGAATTTCAACTGCCCAATCTCTGGCGGCATTGCTGTGAGTTGATTGTGGCTGAGATCAATTGACCGTAAAAAATCCAGATGCCCGATTTCAGGGGGTAGTGTTGTGAGTTGGTTGTTGCTTAGATCCAGGGCTATTTCATTCTAAATAAGTCCATGAGTGTGTTAATACCAAAGCCAGCGAGACGTT
>QBMH01000204.1 GCA_003249025.1 Leptolyngbya sp.
TTCTGCCCCGTCTCCAGTCTGGAATGGTTTTTAACGGCTCTATTAATCCCTCTACTCCCATGGTTCTATGATCTTCTAGCTTATATTTCTCCTGTTAGAAAATCATCCCTACCGGTTGAACCCTAGGTCAACCTCGTTCCCGCCGAATTCGCTATCCGACTGTCAAAAAACGCTTCACTAAACCCAAAGCGGCGGCTCAAAAGTTGGCTTAATTCCCTCGATCTCTTTCTATCTCCAGCGCTGCTCAATCCCGGCAAGGGACTGGGCTATTTCTCATGTCCTTTAGTCTAAACTTCAGGCAGTTATGCACTTGTAATAATTGCTTCTACTGCATAGAGACTATGCTAAAAATTCATATTTAGAAATATTTTGTAATTAACTATACGAAACTCTTGTTGCCATGCTTCTACCTTAGAGTTAACCACGCATAAAGCGAGAGTTTCAAACAAGTTTTTTAGAAAAATTAATGATCATCGCTAAAACCAACCATTTTTTTAGATGTGCCCTTTGGTTAAAGACGGTAAAGATTTTTAGAAGCGGTCAATTAGGTCTGACATGAGAAGCATAGGCAAAACGGTAGGTCATTGGTTGAGTGAATTAGCAATGTTTCAGTGGGTAGAGTTATGACAAGTACTGTTCCAACCGCCGCAAGTCTCAATAAGTTTGAACGGTTAAAGACCGAAAAAGATGGGCTAGCCATCAAGTCGGAACTTGAGGAGTTTGCCCGGATTGGCTGGGAGGCAATGGATGAAACCGATCGCGACCATCGCTTGAAATGGTTGGGGGTATTCTTTCGCCCGGTGACTCCCGGCAAATTTATGGTGCGGATGCGCCTACCCAATGGCATTGTCACCAGTGGGCAAATGCGGGTACTCGCTGAGGTGATTCAGCGCTACGGCGAAGATGGCTATGGCGATATCACCACCCGTCAGAATATTCAACTGCGTGGAATTCGGATTGAAGATATTCCAGACATTTTTAGCCGATTTGAGCAGGCGGGGATGACGAGCGTTCAGTCGGGTATGGATAATGTTCGCAATATCACGGGGTCGCCAGTCGCTGGCATTGATGCTGATGAGTTGATCGACACGCGTGGGCTGTGCCGCAAGGTGCAAGATATGATCACCAACAATGGTGAGGGGAATCCTTCGTTTTCTAACCTGCCGCGTAAGTTCAATATTGCGATCGCGGGTTGCAGAGACAACTCTGTCCATGCCGAAATTAACGACATCGCCTTTATTCCAGCTTATAAGAACGATGTCTTGGGCTTTAACGTTCTGGTAGGGGGATTCTTCTCTGCCAAACGCTGCGACGCTGCCATTCCCCTGAATGCCTGGGTCGATCCTCGTGATGTGGTGGCTCTGTGCGAAGCAATCTTACTGGTTTATCGCAACCATGGATTACGGGCAAATCGGCAAAAATCTCGCCTGATGTGGCTGATTGATGAGTGGGGCGTGGAGCGCTTTCGGGCAGAAGTTGAACAGCAACTAGGGCACCCGTTGCAAGCTGAAGCCGAGAAAGATGAAATTCTTTGGGAAAAACGGGATCACATTGGTATTCATGCTCAGAAGCAACCGGGCTTAAACTACGTGGGGCTACATGTTCCAGTGGGTCGTCTGTTTGCATCGGACATGTTTGACTTAGCCCGGATTTCTGAAGTGTATGGCAGCGGCGAAATGCGTCTGACTGTGGAACAAAACATTTTGATCCCAAATGTGCCCGATTCGCGGATTGCGCCCTTGCTGAAGGAGCCACTGCTAGAGCGCTTTTCTGTCAATCCATCAACGCTGGGGCGATCGCTGATTTCCTGCACTGGTGCTCAGTTCTGTAACTTTGCACTGGTTGAAACCAAAAATCGCGCCTTGGCACTCACTGCGGATCTAGATGCAGAACTGCATGTCCCGCGTCCCGTGCGAATCCACTGGACAGGTTGCCCCAATTCTTGCGGTCAGCCTCAAGTAGCCGATATCGGCTTAATGGGCACTAAAGTCCGCAAAGATGGCAAAACCTTGGATGGCGTAGATCTTTATATGGGCGGCACCGTTGGCAAGGAAGCCAAGCTAGGCACCTGTGTGCGAAAGGGGATTCCTTGTGAAGACCTGCTGCCTGTATTGCGGGATCTGCTGATTCAAGATTTTGGTGCCAGCCTTCGCGCTGAAGCCGTTCTGTAACAGTCGCCATACTGAGGCGATCGCGGGCGCTGACTTGCCAATTCCCGATTCGCCCCTGAAATCCTCACACACTTGATTCAACTATCGCTGACTAACAAAGCTCAAAGGAACTCATGACCAATCTCTCAAGACGGAAGTTTATCATCACCGCAGGTGCCACCGCCGCTGGAACATTGCTGGTTCATGGCTGTAGTAGCTCCACAACTACCACCACATCAGCCTCACCCAGTGCGTCTCCCGCAGTTAATGTGGCGGCTGGCGACACTCCCGAAGTGACCACAGCAACGCTCGGCTTCATTGCCCTAACTGACTCTGCGCCCTTAATTATTGCCAAGGAAAAAGGCTACTTTGCCAAGTACGGCATGAAAGATGTCAAAGTAGTCAAACAAACCTCTTGGGCAACCACCCGCGACAACCTCTCCACTGGCTCTCAAGGCGGCGGCATTGACGGCGCACACATCTTGTCTCCTATGCCCTATCTGATGACCACGGGCAAAATCACGGACGGCAAAAAAGTGCCCATGTATATTCTGGCTAGGCTTAACTTGGATGGGCAAGCGGTTTCCATTGCCAACACCTACAAAGATTTGAAAATTGGGTTAGAAAGTACAACCCTTAAATCAGCCTTTGCCAAAGAAAAAGCTGCCGGAAAGCCCGTTAAATGTGCAGTTACCTTCCCTGGTGGAACCCATGATCTTTGGATGCGCTATTGGCTGTCTGCAAACGGCGTTGATCCCAATAAAGATGCATCATTAATTGTAATTCCCCCGCCTCAAATGGTTTCCAACATGAAAGAAGGACAAATGGCATCCTTCTGTGTAGGTGAACCCTGGAACGCAAAGCTGGTCAAGGAAGACATTGGCTACACTGCCCTGACAACAGGCGAACTGTGGAACAAACATCCTGAAAAAGCTTTCTCCATGCGGGCAGATTGGGTAGACAAAAATCCTAAAGCGGCAAAAGCTCTGCTGATGGCAGTCATGGAAGCCCAAATGTGGTGCGACAAGGCAGAAAACAAGAAAGAGATGGCAGACCTTATTGCCAAGCGGGAATATTTGAAGGTGGATGCAGCCGCGATCGCTGGACGGCTTGAAGGCACCATCGACTTCGGCAATGGACGAGTTGAAAAAGACAGTCCCCATGTGATGAAGTTCTGGCAAGACTTCGCCTCCTATCCATTTGTCAGCCACGACACCTGGTTTGTCACCGAAGATAAGCGCTGGGGATACCTACCTGGTGATTTAGATACCAAGGCTTTGGTGAAGAAAGTGAACCGTGAAGACATTTGGCGCGATGCGGCAAAAGCCATGAAGATTCCAGAGGCTGAAATTCCTAAAACGGCTTCTCGCGGGGTTGAAACTTTCTTTGATGGCGTTAAATTTGACCCTGAAAATCCAGAGGCTTATTTGAAGAGCCTCAAGATCACAGCAATGAAAGCCTAGGTTCTAGGTATCGAGCTTTGGGCGGATACCTTGTCTGCTCAAAGCTCCTGCTTAATCGTTAAATGCTTCCAACTTAACCTCTTTCCACATTGACATAAAATTCAAGGACACCTTGACCATGGCAACAAGTACAGCCGCTGGCGTTCCATCTTCCTTCTTCGCTCATGTGTCGATCTACCTACAAAAGCATTCCAGAAAATTGATTGCTCCCGTGATTGGTTTCACCGTGGCGCTGTTTGTTTGGCAAGTGTTTTCGACTCTTACTAAAGCATTGCCTGGACCGATCGAAGTGGTTCAACAAACCTGGGACCCCTTTATCATTAGTCCTTTCTTTAAAGAAGGAGATGATAAAGGGTTGGGCTGGCAAGCGCTGGCAAGTCTACAACGGGTCGCGATCGGATATACACTAGCCGCCATTGTTGGAATTGGAGTCGGGGTGCTGATTGGAGCGATTCCGATCGCCTATGAAGCCGTTGATCCAATGTTCCAGATTTTGCGAACCGTGCCGCCACTTGCCTGGTTGCCGATCGCCCTAGCAATCTTCAAAGACTCTGGACCCGCTGGAATTTTCATTATCTTCGTCACCGCGATTTGGCCCATCATCTACAACACTGCTGTTGGCGTGCAGCAAATGCCTCAAGACTACAAAAACGTGGCGAAAGTGTTGCGGCTGTCTGGCTCAGAATACTTCTTTAGCATTTTGCTGCCCTCCATCGTGCCGTTCATGTTCACGGGATTGAAGTTGGGGATTGGGTTGGCGTGGTTGGCGATCGTCGCAGCCGAAATGTTACGCGGCGATACAGGCATTGGCTTTTTCATCTGGAACTCCTATAACAGCGGCAGCCTCAGCGAAGTAATTTTGGCACTGTTTTACATCGGGGTGATCGGCTTTTTGCTCGATAAACTGATTGGGTATTTTGCCAGTTTTGTGAGTACAGATAAATAATCGCCCGCCATTGGTAGAAGGCTTTGTGAGCATCTTTAACAGTACTTCTTTACCTTCCATTCCTTGACCTCTTTTCGATTCCTCATTCCCCAGAGATATCTATGTCTTTCTTTGTAGAAGTTGATCATGTTGATCGCATTTTTGAATTATCGAATGGCGGTCAATACATTGCCTTGAAGAACATTGAATTGAAGATGCAGCAGGGCGAGTTTGTTTCGTTGGTGGGGCATTCTGGCTGCGGCAAATCGACATTGCTCAACATTATGGCGGGACTAGACCATCCAACCAATGGAGGTGTAGTGCTGGAAGGTCGAGAAGTGACTCAGCCGGGACCCGATCGCATGGTGGTCTTTCAAAACTATTCCTTGCTGCCTTGGCTGACGGTCTACCAAAACATCGAACTCGCGGTGAATAAGGTGATGGATAATTTGCCTGTTGCAGAGCGGCAAAGCATCATCGACCATCACATCGATTTGGTGGGGTTGCGAAATGCAGTCCACAAGAAGCCGAATGAGCTATCGGGCGGCATGAAGCAACGAGTTGCGATCGCCCGTGCTTTGGCAATTCGTCCCAAACTGTTGCTGCTAGATGAACCCTTCGGCGCATTGGATGCCCTGACTCGTGGCAACCTGCAAGATCAGTTGATGCGAATTTGCGAAGAGAGCAAGATTACCTGTGTGATGGTGACTCATGATGTCGATGAAGCATTGCTGTTGAGCGATCGCATCGTCATGATGACCAATGGACCCGAAGCGCAAATTGGGCAAATTTTGGATGTACCCATGCACCATCCGCGCCATCGTCTAGAAGTGGTGAATCATCCCAGCTACTACACCTTGCGGAATGAGATGATTTATTTTCTCAACCAGCAGAAGCGGGAGAAAAAGCGCAAATCCAAGAAAGTGGTGGCGATCGCCCGTCACGGCTTAGAAAAAGTCAACCTGAATATTGGCTTTGTGCCCCTGACCGATTGTGCGCCGCTCATGGTGGCAAAAGAAATGGGCTTTTTTGCCAAACATGGCTTAGAAGAAGTTACGCTGTCCCGTGAGCCAAGCTGGAAGGCAATTCTAGACGGAGTTGCCTCTAATCGCTTGGATGCGGCGCAAATGGTGGCGGGAATGCCCTTGGCGATGACGGTTGGGTTTAACGACAACGCGCCATTGCCCATGGTGATTTCCTTAGTGCTGAGCCGCAATGGAAATGCCATTACCTTAGACAAAGATATTTATGACCAAGGCGTGCGATCGCTCGAAGATTTTGCCGCCTTAGTCAAGCAGCCCGTTAAGGAATCGAATGAATCTAAATCCCATACTTTGGGCATGGTTCATTCAACCTCCATGCATAACTTGATGTTGCGCTATTGGTTAGCATCTGGCGGCATTGATCCCGATCAGGATGTAGAGCTTACCGCTATTCCTCCAGCTCAAATGGTTGCCAATCTCCAGGCAAAAAACATCGCCGGATATTGTGCTGGAGAACCCTGGAACTCCCGCGCTGTGCATGAAGGACTAGGGGTGATCATGGCAACTGACCTGGATATTTGGGCAGGGCATCCCGAAAAAGTCCTAGGGGTTCGGGAAGAATGGGTGAATCAATATCCTCAAACTCATTTAGCTCTTGTGAAAGCGCTGATGGAAGCCTGTGAATATTGTGACGATCGCCGCAATCGGGAAGAAATTTTGCAACTGCTTTGCAAGCCAGAATACGTTGGCTCCTCGCCAGAATATATTCGCCCTGGCTTCATGGATGCTTATAACTACGGCAAGGGAGAAGTTCCTCGTTCTCTGCTGAGATTTAACCAGTTCTATGTCGATTTGAGTAATTACCCTCAGAAGATTGAGAGCCTCTGGATCTTGACTCAGCTTGCTCGTTGGGGAATTGTGCCCTTTCCCAAAAACTGGGTAGAAGTATTGCAACGCACCCACCGTCTTGATGTGTATCGAGAAGCGGCTCAAGAACTCGACTTTCCGATCCCTGAACCCGATCGCCAGCCCTTTGCGCTGTTTGATGAGGTAATTTTCAACCCAGATGATCCGCTGGCTTATCTCAACCAATTTGCGATCGCTCACCCTATTCAAGTTAAGGAAATTAATTTGGATAGTATTGCAACGGTAGCTGCTTAGACAAAGCTCGATCTGCCAAGAGCAGTACAACTAAAACAGTCCAAAACTGTTTTATGTGACTGTGCCTCTTTTCCCTGCTGCTTGCGAATCCAACGCTGCCCATTACTGTAGAAAGCACTTATGCAAACCCTCACAACTCCACAATCACCCGATTTAATTCAGCCCACCTCCAATTTTTTAGAAATTGATCAGGTCACTAAGGTCTATCCCTCGACTCAAGGAGATTTCACCGTTTTAGACGGGATCGATTTGACCGTGAGTGAAGGCGAATTTGTTTGCGTCATTGGGCATTCTGGCTGTGGCAAATCGACATTGCTCAATATGGTGTCTGGATTTGCCCAACCGACCAGTGGGGAAGTGCGGTTGAAAGGGGAACGCATTGTGCGACCGGGTCCTGATCGCATGGTGGTCTTTCAAAACTATGCGTTGTTGCCCTGGAAAACCGCCTTTGAAAACATTTACATTGCCGTGAATGCAGTATTTACCGAAAAATCTAAGCCAGAAAAAGTTGAGATTGTCCAAAAGCATCTGGCAATGGTGGGTCTAGAAGAAGCCGCCCAGAAAAAGCCCGGTCAACTATCGGGTGGCATGAAACAGCGCGTTTCCATTGCCCGTGCCCTGTCAATTTGCCCCGAAGTCTTGGTTCTAGATGAGCCGTTTGGTGCCCTTGATGCCATCACCCGTGAAGAGTTGCAGGAAGAGCTGCTTAAAATTTGGGCAGAACGGCAGGTAACCGTGATGATGATCACCCATGATATTGATGAAGCCTTGTTCTTAGCCGATCGCATTGTGATGATGACCAATGGACCCGCCGCCAAAATTGGCGAAATTATGGAAGTCCATTTTCCCCGCCCACGCAACCGCACCCAAATGATGGAAGACCCTGCCTACTATACTCTCCGCAATCACGCCTTAGATTTCCTATTTGGGCGCTTCGCTCTGCACACCGACGAGTAGAACGAGAAGTCAAAAAACCTCGAAGAAGCTCAAGGGATGGCGATTCAACTCTTTCAAGTTAGGACTGAACTGCGATCACTGGCGCAGATTTGATAACTCAAGCACCCACACAGGAGTGTTGTGATGACCTCGGCATTTACCCCATTTCCAACCGATTTGTCTAACCGAATTCTTTGCTGTTACATCAATACCACCACTCAAATTCAGAAAGCAAAGATTCTGACCATTCCCAACTGGTTATATGAGCGAGTCGTTTTTCCCCGCCAACGGCTTTTATTTGAAGCTGTTCCTGGTGCTTTCCTTGAAATTCACTCTTGTGCAGCCGCAGGTGAAGCGTTGCTCAGCAAAATTCCCTGCCTTCACCTGCAAGTTTCTGAGCGATCGCTGAGTGTGGCAGGATCTCCCTTGCCCAAGGATGCCCTTCAAACGGATTCCGTGGAATGACAGTTGATTCAACAAAGACTCTGTGTCCCTACTGTGGCGTAGGGTGTGGCTTAGAAGTGTCGCCTTCTGCTCAATCAGGAAATACTGTGGGTGAACTGGGGCAATCAGCCTGGAAAGTGCGTGGCGATCGCGCCCATCCTTCCAGCCAGGGCATGGTTTGCGTCAAAGGTGCCACGGTTGCCGAAGCGTTGAACCGCGATCGCCTGCTGTATCCTATGGTTCGCGATTCTTTAGACGAAGAATTTCGTCGGGTTTCTTGGGATCAAGCCCTAGCGTTAATCACCTCGCGCATCCAAACGGTTCGCTCCACCCACGGAGCCGATGGCGTTTGTATGTATGGGTCTGGGCAACTGCAAACCGAGGATTATTACATCGCCCAAAAACTGTTGAAAGGCTGTTTAGGCACCAACAACTTTGATTCCAATTCGCGCCTGTGCATGTCATCGGCAGTTGCAGGCTATGTGCAAAGCCTGGGATCTGATGGACCACCCTGCTGTTATGAAGACCTGGATTTGACCGATTGCGTCTTTCTAATTGGGGCAAATACCGCAGAATGCCACACCATTATTCATAACCGCCTGCAAAAACACCACAAGAAAAATCGCGCTGTCAAAATGGTAGTGGTTGATCCACGGCGCACCAAAACCGCTGAGGATGCCGATCTTCATTTAGCGATTCATCCTGGTACAGATATTGACTTACTCAATGGCATTGCCCATTTGCTGCTCCGGTGGGGCTGTTTGGATACACACTTTGTTGCTGCTCACACAACAGGGTTTTCAGAGTTCGCAGAAGTCACTCAATATTATTCCCCCGATGTAGTGTCAGAGCGGTGCGGCATCTCCGTGAGCGACCTTGAAACAGCGGCTCGTTGGTGGGCTGACTCAAACCGAGTTCTATCCCTCTGGTCGATGGGCGTGAACCAATCCAGTGAAGGAACTGCCAAGGTACGCGCGATTATCAACCTGCATTTGATGACGGGACAAATCGGCAAACCCGGTGCCGGACCGTTTTCCCTCACCGGACAACCCAATGCCATGGGCGGGCGGGAAACGGGCGGCTTGTGCAACTTGCTTCCCGGTTATCGCCACGTCAAGTTTCCAGAGCAACGGG
>QBMH01000205.1 GCA_003249025.1 Leptolyngbya sp.
GAAAATTATGCCTCTAATTTCTCCCTGTGACACTTCAAAGGGCGGAATGTCGGATTAAAGTTCGCCCGTAGAGGCTTAGCATTTGGCAGTTAGTCTCCGATCGAGTCGTCCAGAGATCGCCCAAATGCCAAGCCCTCACACAAGATAATTTAAGGGGCAATCGCGCTCAAAATGTCAGTGGCGTGAGTTTCGGTGTTCACCGATGTGTAAACCTGGCTAATCTTGCCATCTGCGCCAATCACATAAGTGACGCGGGTGGCATAGCGCATTCCGTTCTTTTCGCCCTGCACATCATAGGCTTGGGTTACGGTTCCATCCACATCAGACAGCAGCGGAAACGGCAAATTGAACTTCTCAGTAAAAGCATGGTGAGACGCTTCCCCATCCATGCTCACCCCCAACACAGCAATGCCTTTGCTGAGGTATTGCTGATAATTATCGCGAAAGCTGCAAGCCTCTTTGGTGCAGCCCGGAGTGTCATCTTTTGGATAAAAGTAAATCACAACGGGCTTTCCAGCGTAGTCAGACAGAGAAATAGGCTTGCCGTTTGTATCGTTGACCGTAAAATTTGGAGCAGTATCACCAATTGAGAGTGGCATCGGGTGAAGTCCTTTCCCGTGTGAGAACGTTGCAGATCGTAACATCTATAGTGAACCCAAAGCGCGATCGCTGTTCCAAGTGGAGGCGATCGCGCTTTAGTCACGAAATTGCTCAATGCTATGCATCTCCGGCATTTGACAGAGAAGTAGCCATAGGATTTTGTCAGAA
The DNA here is from genome assembly GCA_003249025.1 of Leptolyngbya sp. Taxonomy (GTDB): domain Bacteria; phylum Cyanobacteriota; class Cyanobacteriia; order Leptolyngbyales; family Leptolyngbyaceae; genus ULC077BIN1. The sequence continues at coordinate 769 of QBMH01000205.1, forward strand.
TAAATGGACTGCTTAAAATGCATTTCGTTTGAAAGGAACCCAGCACTGAGGAACAATCGAATGATCACTGTCCACCATTTAAACAACTCCCGCTCTCAGCGCATACTCTGGCTGCTAGAAGAACTTGGGTTGGAGTATGACATCAAATATTACGATCGCGACCCCAAAACGATGTTGGCACCCGCGTCTTTGCGGGAAGTGCATCCTCTGGGCAAATCACCTGTAATTACCGACGGGGCACTCACGGTGGCGGAATCTGGAGCCATTATTGAATACTTGGTCGATCGCTATGGGGATGGGCGATTTGCGCCTCCAACTGATACCCCAGAGCGCTTGCGATATACCTACTGGTTGCATTATGCCGAAGGTTCTGCCATGCCGCCCCTGTTGTTGAAGCTGGTTTTCGATCTCATCGAGCAAGAGCCGATGCCGTTTTTCGTCAAACCAATCGCACGGCTGATCACCAGCAAAACCAAGAGTTCCTTTATCGACCCTCAGATCACGCAGCACCTCAATTATCTAGAGGGAGAACTTGAGAAAAACCTGTGGTTTGTGGGGGCTGAATTCACAGCCGCCGATATCCAGATGAGCTTTCCAATCGAGGTTGCAATGGCGCGATCGGGTTTAGATGCCAGCCGACCCAAGCTGATGGATTTCCTCGATCGCGTTCATGCTCGTCCGGCTTATCAACAGGCGCTAGAAAGAGGCGGCACGTATACGCTGGCGGGTTGAACCTGGGAAGATAATTTTTAGGCTGGGCGATCGCGCCACACCGCAGTTCATCTAGTAAAGTTGTGCAACACAGAGACACGTCTTAAAATATTTTATGTAACATAAGATACGAAACTAGATTTTTATATCTACTTTTGCTCACTTGGTGCTCTGACCCGCAACAGTCCTCACAGCCAAACTAGCTGAAGCAAGATACAGCATATTTTTAGGAGATAGTGATGAAACTTGAAAAGGAATTTCAAACTCATATCCATCGGCAGCAGATGAGTACTGCCCATCGGGTTTCGGCAGCTTTGCCAACGCAGCGATCGCACTCTTCCGTGTCCAGTTCTTCCGCTTGGGTAAAACTTCACAATCCTCCTAGCGAGCTTTGTCAAGATGAGGCGCTTTTACTCTGTCAAGCCGCTAATAATCAATGGGTTGCTTGGATTCCTGACTACGGCAAAATTTTGCTGACTGCCGAAGATTTTTCTGTGGAATAAGCTATTTTTTCCTACGCGATCGCCCTTTGCCTATTGCCCCTAGCCCTTCACCCCTTGCCCTTTTTGATATACCTGAAAGTGGTGCCACGCTTGAATAATATTTCCCTGCATGAGAGAGGCAATACTGGTAAGAGCGTGTACTTCTGGATTCGTGGGATTGAGCTTGAGGGCACTTTGCAAGGCGGTTTGGGCTGCCCCAGGGCGGAAGTCGTACAGGTTGACAAAGGCAAGAAAGGCGTAGGAATAGGGATTTTGTGAGTCTAGCTGGGTGGCTTTTTGCAGGGCAGCGATCGCGGGGTTGACTTGCCGCATCAGCGCATTTGCTAAGGCTAAAGTGTAGGCGTGTTGGACATTTTTGGGTTCTTGAATCAGGCGGTAGTCTGTCGCCTGTTGCACTTGAATGAGGTAATCTTGCACTGGATCATATTGATTAATCCGCGCAACTTCATTAGAAATCTTTTCTAGCGATTTCACCCCTTTTGGAAGCGTTGCCGCCAGATTTCGGAGTTGGGTGAGCAAATCTAGCTCTGGTGCGGGAGTGGCGGTCGCCGTCGGATCGATTTTTAGGGTGATGGGTGGCAGGGCGATCGCCTCTGTTTTGCCAGTACGGCGATTCAGATACGTGGCTTCCAAGGTGTAAATGCCCGGTGCTGTATTCGCAGGCGGCAACATTGCCATGCGTTCAGTTACTTGCCAGCGACTTGCCTGCTTTTCCGATTTCAGTGCTGCTGGATAGAGTTCTCCCCTACCAATGCCGTGGTCATGCAGCCAGCGAGTACTTCCCTTCACCTTAGAATCGCCCTGTCGCTGCCAAGTTAAAATCATCAATCCGGGCTGCAATGCGTCCCAAGTGCCCGACCATTGATAGGTCACCGGAACTGGCTGACCCACAGGCGCAGTTTCCGGTAGGATGATCTGATCTAATCGCACCGCCGCCTTTCCTTCCGGTTGAAGATTCGGGATCGTTTGCAGTTTGCCAGTTTTTTCCACCTCTTGGCTGACCTCAGCAGTTGTACCGACTGGGGTCGCTGCACTGTCAACTGTTTGGCTTTCCCCTTCGGACTTCTGCACTTCGGACTTTGGAATTTGGGCGATCGCCTCCTTTACCTCCACCGCTGCCACTTTGCGGCGATAGAGCTTTAAGCTGCTCTGGTCTGGCAGTGCCCAAGTCTGATGCAGTTGAAAATCTTTTCCCTGTTCAACTGCTTGTACTAAGGCTGTTTGAGTATCCTTTTTGCGAATGGCTCCTTGATCCTCGGTTTTACTCAAGAACCAAGTCATCGATCGCCGATCTTTTTCGATGTTTTTTGTGCGATCGCCCACTTGCCGCCCAAATACTTGAAAATTTTGCAACAGACCGTAGTAGTTAATATTGTGCTGGTTCACCTCTAGAGTAGAAGGCAGCACTCCAACCGTGGAGATTAAATGAGGTTCAGCTTGCACAATCGCCGCAATTACTTGGACATGGGGATAAGGTTTACCCTGGTATGGAAAGAACTGTGAAACCCGCTGTGTCGCGCCTTGCCCCACAAAAATTGGGAACAAACTGGTGAGCATCAGCATGATCGCTAAAGAAATTGTTGCCCAAGGCAAAATTCGCCAAGATTTGGGAAACAGCGTCATACCATAAGCAAGCACAACAGACATCGCAGGTAAATAGGGCGCAATGTATCGTGCGTCCTTATTGGGGTTTAGGGTAGACATTAAGTACGCCCCTAGGATGAAAACCAGCAGCCAGCGGAGCGATCGCTGCGTAGCTCCATAGCATTGCTGGCGATGCTCTCGCAGGGCTGCCACTGTGTTCAATGAGGTGTTCAATGAGGGTGCGCCTCTGCCCATGCGCGATCGCCGCCAGAATAAAATAATTCCCACCAGCGGCACCAGTAGCAATGGCAACGACACCATGCCGGGAAGTTCTGCCAGATAAAGCGTCAAGCCTCTGAGCGACCAGACCGGCGGTTGCCCTTCCGCGATCGCGGAATCAATCGTCGCCCGTTTGCTGGATGTCAAAATCAGCAGCCAATTGGTGCGATACCAGGGAAACCACACTGGCAGCGACACTACTAATCCCAGTAAAAATTGCCCAAATCGATGCCATTCTCGCCGCCACAAAATTTCCCCCTCCACCCACAGCATCGGCACCAGCATGAAGAGCAGCGACGTTTGCTTGGTCATGAATGCCAACCCTAGAGTGATGCCAAACAGAATGGCAAGCAGCCAAGGAAGATAGGCGGAAAGGGAAAAGGGGGCTGAGTTTTGGGGTGCGGGATGCGGAGTTAAGTATTCGCGGATAGTTTCTGAAGGTGTTTGACCAGATACGGACGCAGCAGGGCTAGAGGGTCGAATTTCATCGAGGGCGACGGGTGTTGCTTCGTCCTTTTTCTCTATGGTTAACGATTCCCTAGATTCTTCTTTCTTTCGCTGACTGACTCCTCTCCATACAGTGAGACAGGTAAAACACAGCGTCACCATAGCGGTGAGCGGATAGTCGAGCAGAAACTCTAGCCGCAATTGATAAAGGCTCGGCATCACAGTGCTGAGGATCGCTGCCCATAGCCCTACTTTCCAATGAAATAGAAAGGTGCCCAAGGTATAGGCGGCGGCTAGCAAAATCGCACTGTAGAACAGCATCACCCAAAAACTCTGGTCGATCCCTGTGCCAAATATATTTAGAAACGGCACCGTGGAAATGTAGAAAAAGGGCGGGATTTTACTGGATAAGAGCCACAAATCAGTCCACCACCTGCCAGAGAACCATTGCGGCGAGGTGAGGGCATTCCAATAGGTTAAAGTGCCTGTGAGGTAGTCGGCGGGGTCCCAGGGAGGGACGGAGTGATCAAGCGCTAGCCAGGTGCGATCGACGACTGCACCCGCTAGCCAAATGACTCCCAAAATCGGTAGTCCTTTCAGCCAAGCCCGGTGTGTTTGATTTGGTTGTTTTGCGGAATCGTGACCCAACACCCGTTCTATCCGACTACCGCAACGACTTTTTCATCTTAATATGAGGAATTCCGGCTTCCTCAAATGGGGTTCCTTCGGGTTGAAACCCCAGCCGTTCGTAAAAAACTTGCACCGATTGTTGGGCATTCATGCAGACTTCTGTTGCCTGTTTTTCGATCGCGAAGTTAAGAGTATACTCCATCAACCGCTGACCAATGCCTTTTCCTCGTGCTTCGCGCAAGACGGCGACCCGCTCCACCTTGGCAATCTGTGGCGTAAGCCAGCGAATGCGGGTCGTACCCACTGGCTTTTTATCTAAAAATGCCAGCAGGTGAGTCGATCGCTCATCTTCACCATCAAACTCCAATAGTGGATCAACTCCCTGCTCAACTTGAAACACCCAGTATCGGATTTGAAATACCTGAGGTAGCTCTTCGGGTAGGGTTGCCACTCGAATGATCAGGTCGTCCATGCAAACGCTCCTTACCCAATTGGGACTTTTCCTTAGCTCAGGGGCACTCTAGCCTTAATTCCTCTATTGAGGATATTCGATTTATTGAAGGCAGCGTTAGCTGTAATTTTTGGGTGCCCATGGTAGAAGAACGTGCTTTCTGGTTAGCAATGTCTGGAATTGATGGGATTGGTCCCATTTCCCTGCGACGCTTACACAAACATTTTGGCTCCTTAGCCGCCGCGTGGGAGGCTTACCCGGCTGATTTGTTGGAGGTGGAAGGCGTTGGGCTGCAAACCGCAGATGCGATCGCCAAGGCACGGCGGCAAATCCAACCCGCAGATCTGTTGCAGCAGCACGAACAAGCAAACCCGACGTTTTGGACTCCTGGCGATCGCGACTATCCCCGCCTGCTGCTGGAAGCGCCCGATCCGCCACCGATGCTTTACTATCGCGGCATCGTGGAGCCAGCAGAACTCAGCGGCGTGACCCCGATGATTGCGATCGTCGGCACCCGCACCCCCTCCGATTATGGTAGACGCTGGACGCGCCGGATCACGACCACCCTAGTCAATCATGGTTTTACCATCGTGTCGGGATTGGCGGAAGGGATTGACACCGAAGTGCATCAAAGTTGTGTCGCAGCAGGGGGACGGACGATCGCCGTTTTGGGCTGTGGCACCGATGTCGTCTATCCCTTCAGTAACCGAGGACTCTATCAAAAAGTAATGCAGCAAGGATTGATTGTGAGTGAACACGCCACTGGCACTCAGCCCGATCGCATGTTTTTTCCGCGCCGCAACCGCGTGATTGCCGGGTTGTGTCGCGCCACCTTGGTGATGGAAGCCCCAGAAAAATCCGGCGGGTTAATTACTGCCCGCTATGCCAATGAATACGGACGCGATGTCTATGTGCTACCGGGCAGTTTGGATAATCCCAAAGCGATCGGTTGCCTCAATTTAGTTGAGCAAGGAGCGCAATTAATCTTAGGTGAAGACAAACTAATTGAAAAACTAGGAATGCTACCCCAACTCGATCGCCCTGCTGCCGCCGCTCAATCCACCATTCCCCTCAACCTACCGCCCGACATGCAGCAAATTCTGCTAGCGATCGCCGAACTTTCCCAGGTTTCTAATCCAGAAGGCGTGTGCTTCGATTTACTGGTTCAAAAAACTGGGCTTGCCGCTGGATCAGTTTCAAGCTCACTCATAACACTCGAAATGCAAGACCTGATTACAACCCTGCCTGGAATGCGCTATCAAGTCGCTGGGTAAAGGAAAAAAGGGAGATCGCGGGAGTGTTCAGGCTTTCCCGCGTCGAGGTTTGCAGTCCGCAAAGCCGATCGCCTCTCGATCAAGATACCCGGCTAGAGCCATCTCTACCACTGCCTCAACTGGATAGTTAATTTCGATGGCACGGTCTATGAAAGCTTGTCTAATTCGTTCCGGCAACTGGTCTAAAATCACCTGAACCGCCCTAGGAGAGAGTTGCTCAAACTGAGTTGATTGCATGGGTTAGCGCTCCATCGGAATTTTGACATTGTAGGGAGGTTCAGTCGCCCTTAGAAGGATGGCTTCTAACTCTGATAATAGCGCTGGATTTCCCCATCGTTCCAACGCTGCGATCGCAATCCTGACATCGGCGGGATGATAAAGGTCAAGCCATGCCCAAGTAAAGGCTTTGTGCCCTCCATTGAAGCGTGTACCGAGGTCATTCGTCTTACCGAGATACAACAACCCGTCGGTACAGTGTCGGATTGCATAAATACCGGGACGAGCGGGTAATTGACTAAATTAGCGATCAATAGTAAGGCATTGATCAAACGTCATGAAAGCAAGTTGGTCGAGAATCGCCCGTACTTGCTGTTGGATATCGGTCATTAGGACAGCATGAGTCGGGTGAAAATATCCTTCAGTGTGACACGCAGGAGTCAAAAAGCAGAGATCAAAAACTACTCACAATCGACGAGAAGATTCCTACAATTCCGTCAGTCCAAACCGCCACAGCGGTCAGCGCTCGAAACAGAATCAACGTAATGATGATAAGAACACGATGCATCAAAAGACCCTCTAACTACTGGAATGATTGGGCGAACCAGATAAGCGGCGGCAGATGAACATGGGCATCACCAGATCTCTCACTTGTCCGCTTCATCGACTTGTTCGATCGCGCTACTGGGATAATGAGGCATTGATCCTCATGTCACGGCGTATTGTTTTGATTTTGCAACCACAGACGTAGCTCTTGGATCAGGCTATTGTGGTTCGTGGATTGTTTGCCGCGCTCCAGAAATTTTTCAAGGATCTCCACTGAAAGTAGTGGGAATGTCAGGCTATGTTCACACTCAACATATATCCCCTGACGCAACTGCAAAATTGCCAAACCCTGACGGTTATAGCGCCAGATTTCCGGTACGCCCATGACTTTGTAGATGTTTAAGCGCGATCTCGATGAACTGGTGATATCTACTTCAACGACTAAGTCTGGTGGAAAATCTTGTGGAACATGATCATCTTCAGGATTCACTCGATTAGCATTCTGAATGTAGAAGCAAGAATCTGGCTCAACTCCTTGTTCTACGGCTTCAGAGTCAAACGTAGTTGATCCGAGAGACAGGACATTCATCCCTAGTTCTTCTGTCAATGTTGTGATGATGCGTTCTAATAGTCGATTAATCAGCTCATGTAATTTTGATGGCATCTTAATTTCCAGGGTGCCGCGATCGTAGGAGAGTCGAGCAGAGCGGTGTTCTCCCATATCCGCTAGGAGAGCCTGATAGGTTTGCCAAGTGACATTTTGAAGAACCACAAAGGGAAGTTGTAGAACTCCTCTATCATCCGCAGGAAGCCGATTAACGATTTGTGCTGATTTGCTCATCAGGGATTACCTCTTAAGGCGATTGCTCGACTGCGCTCCGACTTCTTACTGACCTAAATAGCGAGTCTCGATCGCCTCTCGATCAAGATATCCAGCTAGAGCCATTTCTACCACAGCCTCAACTGGATAATCAATTTCGCTGACACGGTCTATAAAGGCTTGTCTAATTCGTTCTGGCAACTGGTCTAAAATCACCTGAACCGCAACAGGAGAGAGTTGCTCAAACTGGATCGATTGCATGGATTAGCGCTCCATTGGGATTTTGAGACTTTAGGGAGGTTCAGTCGCTCTCAAGAGAATGGCTTCTAATTCTGATGATAGCGCTGGATTTCCCCATCGTTCTGATGCCGCGATCGCAATCCTGACATCGGTAAAATGATAAAAGTCAAGCCGTGTTCAAGTAAAGGCTTTGTGTCCTCCATTGAAGCGCATACCAAGGTCATTCGTCTTGCCGAGATACAACAACCCGTTGATACCGCCGACTCTATGGCTCATCAACTTCAAATGATTCCAAATCTTGTGGATGGGTAACTGTAATGCCTGATATACCTGCAAAATCGCTTGGATTGAAGGTCAACAGATGCGTGATTCCATTGGTAAGCATGGTTGCAATGATACGAACATCATGAGTGCGCTTACCCATCACTCTGTTAGTTGTAACTAAGTTTAGCCAGTTTGGAAAAATCTGCGGAGATTCCTCCAACAATGGGAACCGATCAAGAAGTTGGTCTATTGTGCTTCTAGTTTGTTCTATAGTCCAGCCCAAACCATTGACTTGAGTGGGTCTTGTGGCAACAACCCAAAATTCAATAATTACTTGTGTCGCAAGTAAACATTCATTTGATTAGACTTCTTGCATAAGTCGATTTTTGGCACGAGTTTCTAATAGTTTGAACCTCCTAATTTGCCACTTTTGCAAGAGATCTATTGTAGGAGTAGACGAGAGATTGCATCCGTTGCAAGCTGATGTTGCACATCGGAAGGATTGCAGAATCGCATAACAACATTAGTATCAAGCAGATAGCTCATCATCTGCGTAAATAGTATCGCGGCTAAAGGCTTCATCAGATAGACTCGAACCATTTTTAGGAAGTTGTGAAATCCATTTACGAAACTCCCTAGATCTTTCTACTGATGTTGCCCTTTGCCAAAAGGGAGTAGATTGCACGATTGGTCTAGACTGAAACTCAAGGTCGGCTATGAAATCAGCAATTTTTCTAAGTTGCTCTTCATTTAGATTGTCTAATTCTTTTTTAAGATCTTCTCGCAGCATAGGTAGATTTTGAGAAAATAGGCATTCTCCATAATAAACGATACGCTCCCACCCATCTGGTTCAGATCCTTGCTTACACCGAACAATCAGCTCTAATCGATTGTTCTGGTTACGTTAGACTCAAATTGAGATCTTAGAGAGTCCATTGGGCGGCATCTAATTTACTTTAATCGGTGATAAATCTGTCTTGGGGAGTTTTTCAATGGGTGAAGCTTGGAGCAAAGTGCAGAAGCGCAGGCAAGCAAAAATTAAATTGTCTGAGCTAATGAGCAAGTCTGATCAGGTAATCGTTATCCATTATTCTTGTGAAAGTTTCTATGACAGACCCGATGGCTCATCTCCAAGAATCACCTCTATTGCTGTCCGTAATTTGGATTCTGGTCAAACCACTTCTTTCTCAATCCATCAAATTGCAGAGAGGAAAGAGTACTCTGCAACCGCACTAGAACAGCACTACAATGAACTTGAAAAGTTTATGCTAGAAGAGTTTTACAATTTTGTGAGTCGCCATAGCTCGCATATTTGGTTGCATTGGAATATGAGAGACATCAATTATGGTTTTCCAGCAATAGCCCACCGCTTCAAAGTTCTTCAGGGCACACCTGAAGACGTAGGTGAGTCCAAATTAGTCGATTTGTCTCGTTTGCTGATAGCCATTTACGGTGTTGGTTATATTCAACACCCTCGGCTACCAAGTTTAGTGGAAAAGAATCAGATAACACATAGAGATTTTTTAGCGGGAAAAGCTGAAGCAGATGCCTTCACCAACAAACAATATGTCAAACTTCACCAGTCAACTTTGAGGAAAGTAGATGTTCTTGCAAATATAGTTGAACGTGCTGCTAATGGTTCACTCAAAACGAATTCAACTTGGAAGGATATTTATGGAGGATATCCAGCAGCAGTTATTGAAATTATCAAAGAAAATCCCATCATCAGCGGATTGGTAGGTTTAATAGGCTTTGTAAGTGCCGTTGTAGGCATCATCACTTCGTTTATCAAGTAGTAAAATTATTCTTAATTAAATCAAGTGCTGCAAGAACTCCCCACACTAACGCTACGCGCAGCAAACTCAAAACTTTCCGTTTACCTTTCTTTGTAAAATTAGCGGCATCCTTTGGCTTGCATCGGGTAGGTTTAAGCAGAGCTAATTTCTCAATGCAATGACTGACTCATCGGCTATTCGGTTAATCAACTCACCTTCTACCAAAGTGCCTGACCAGCGCTGGCAAATTGCGGCTGCTAATTCTGACTTGGCGACGCAAATTGCCCAAGAAACCGATCTTTCTCCTTTGATGGCTCAGGTGCTGATCAATCGTCACTTGACTACGTTGGAGCAGGTGCAGGCGTTTCTCAGTCCTGAATCGCAATATCTGTCTTCGCCCCTTGCTGATTTTCCCGATTTGCCCCTCAGTTTGGAACTGCTGATTAACGCGATTAACACGCGCCAACGGATCGCCATTTGCGGGGATTATGATGCAGATGGGATGACGAGTACGGCGCTGTTGCTGCGGGCGCTGCGATCGCTCGGTGCCCAAGTAGACTACGCCATTCCGAGCCGCATGGCAGAAGGGTATGGCATCAATAAACGAATTATTGACGAGTTCTATGAGGAAGGGGTAAGACTGCTGATCACCGTGGATAACGGGATTGCCGCCTATGACCCGATCGCTCATGCGCGAGAATTGGGCATCACCGTGATCATCACCGATCATCACGATTTGCCTGCGCGATTGCCGCCTGCCAACGCGATTCTCAACCCTAAAATGATTGCCGAAGCCTCTCCCTATCGCGGCGTTGCGGGGGTTGGCGTTGCCTATCTCCTGGCAAAGGCTTTGGCGCAGAGTATGGGCAGTTCTAGCGATCTGACCGATTCATTGCTGGAATTATTTACCCTAGGCACGATCGCCGATCTGGCACCGCTGACGGGCGTGAATCGTCGTTGGGTGAAGCAGGGCTTGCAGGTATTGGCAAAATCACGGTTAGCGGGAGTGCAAGCGCTGATTCAGGTATCCGGGTTGAGCCACGAAAAGAATCTGAAACCAGAGGCGATCGGCTTTCGGTTGGGTCCCCGGATCAACGCCGTGGGTCGGATTGCCGATCCGCAGGTGGTGATTGAATTGCTGACCACTGATGATGAAGGGGTGGCGCTGGAACGGGCGATGCAGTGTGAGCAGATTAACCAACAGCGGCAAAAACTCTGTGAAGAAATTGAGCAGGAGGCGATCGCCCTGTGTGAAAGCGGTAAAGGCGCGAATCAACCTTTTAATATTCAGGAAAACTGGGTGTTTTTGGTGGTGCATCCCGATTGGCATCACGGCGTAATTGGCATTGTGGCTTCGCGCTTGGTGGAACGGTACGGCGTGCCTGTATTCATCGGCACCTACGAAGACGAGACACGGCAGCACATTCGCGGCTCAGCCCGCAGCATTCCAGAATTTAACGTATTTGAAGCGCTGGAATTTTCTAAAGACCTGCTGGATAAACACGGCGGACATCGGGCAGCCGGAGGCTTTTCCTTCAAGGCGGAAAATCTGCAAGCATTGCGATCTCGCCTGCGTACCTTTGCCCATCAAACCCTTGCGCCAGAGTATCTCAAGCCGCTAGTGATTGTAGACGTGGAAGCGACCTTAGCACAGGTTGATTTTAGTCTGCACTCCCAGCTAGAGGCGCTGCATCCCTGCGGCATGGAGAATCCCGATCCGGTGTTTTGGTCGGCGAATGTGCAAATTCATGAGCAAAAAAAGATTGGCAAAGGACATCTCAAAGTTACCCTCAGCCAGGATGAAGGCTTGGGGCAACCCGCCAAAAAAATCACGGCGATCGCATGGCGTTGGGGCAATTTTTATCCTCTGCCACCCCGTATGGATATCGCCTATCGCCTTCGTACCAATGAATGGAATGGCGAAGTTTCCTTAGAACTGGAATTGGTGGGAGGGCGTGCTGCCACTGCCGCCAGCGAACGAGCCGAGTTTATTCAGGGCGATCGCTGCTATGCTTGCCGTCTGGTGGCGATCGACCCAGGCAAAGAACTCCGTATCCGCAATCCCGAAGGCAAGGTGCTAATTGTGCAGCAAGGGCAACGCATCGGGCACCTGACCCACCCGTCTACCGAACCCATGGAAGTTGATGTCTGCCAGCCCCCCTACTTTGCCCTCATTAAAGCCGCCTTGGATGCATTAGGCATCGAAAAAGCACAGAATGAAAAGATGACAGGATAGGGAAAGCGCTTTTGCCGATTCATGATCCTAAAGGAAGCGTTTGAATGGGCTGGAGCAGCATCAGATCGTTACGGATAAGAAAATCAATTAGGCGTATGCTGCAACTCTTCTTGCTGGTCTATTTGGCGCTGAATGTCTTTGCCTTTTTTTATGCTGAGCGGCTGATTTTCCTGCCGCGCCCTAGAAGCTATCAAGATAGTTCAGAAATCTTGAAACTCACGACCCTGAGCGGCGAACAAATTTCGGCGCTGTATCTGTCCAATCCGATCGCTACCTACATCGTGCTTTACAGCCATGGGAATGCCGAAGATTTGGGACGCATTCGCCAACGACTGGAACATCTGAAAAACTTAGGCGTTTCCGTGTTTGCCTACGACTATCGCGGCTATGGCACCAGTCAAGGCAAGCCCTCGGAACAGAATGCCTATCAAGATATTGAAGCGGCGTATCAATACTTGACTACTACGCTCGGCATTGCACCCAGCCAAATCATTCTCCATGGGCGATCTCTGGGCAGTGGCACCAGTGTAGAAATTGCCAGCCGCGAACCGATCGCTGGCTTAATCTTGGAAAGCCCCTTTACCAGCACCTTTCGCGTCATCACCCGGATTGCGATCGTCCCCTTCGATCGCTTCGATAATCTCCGCAAAATCGCCAAAGTGCGCTGTCCGGTGTTGTTTCTGCACGGCACCCAAGATGGTCTGATTCCCTTTCGCCACAGTGAAATCTTGTTCAGCCAGATGCGATCGCCCAAGCGGTTAGTGGCGATCGCTGGAGCCGATCATAATGATTTGCTCGACATCGCTGGCACTCAATACGACCAGGCGATTCAGACCTTCCTCCAGCAGTTGAACCAAACTTTAGTCCCTCACTCCTAGCTCCCGATCCGTCATTCGTGGAAGCTGCGATCTCACCGTATTCATCGTTTCTATCCATTGACTCAGTTCTGTTTCACTGACGCGGCGGTGACGGGCAGCCGTGCGGAGCAGGGTTTGCAATGGGTCGGCGGGTTGCCCCGTTTGTTGGGTCCAAGCAGTGATCAATTCATCAAGGGATAAAGGGATTGCCCCTAAACCCAAGGCTTTTTGAATGTCTAATTGTTCCGCTTTGCCCAGGGTTTCTAGAACAAATTCGCTGCCGCCTGCTTTGTGCAAAACGCTCGCAAGTGCCTGAATATATGCCTCGCTGTTGTCTAATGTTGGAACTTTCACCTGTTCCGGTAAACCCAATCGGCGATTCTGTCCCCAAATCAGGACGAGCAGAAACGCGATCGCCTGAATAGTCAGCAAGGAGAGCGGCGTTTTCATTAAATAACCCAACAGATTTTCTTCACCTGCCGCGTTGCCATCTTGAACGTCGTTATCTTTGTAGCCATGCAGATATTCATCGACCCAAATGGGATAGCCCGGTTCCGTCACCAGCTTGGCGAGAAGCTCGTAGTTAGCCCGAAAATCTTGATAGGCGTTGGCGGCAAGGTGAGTGGTGATGACGGAAATCAGGCGACCTTTGCCCAGGGTTTTCTGCCAAACGACGGTGCCAAAGGAATCTTGCAGAATGGGGGTGCTGTCGGATGATGGGCGGTAGCGGCGGCTAGTGGCAATTCGCACGCTCCCCCCTGGGCTAGACACATCGGAGGTGAAAGGTGCTTGGGTGACAGAGGCGTTAGTAACCTCCCCTACTAACACCAGCACATTGCCCTGTTTGACCCACGCTTCACTGGCGGCGGATAGCTCCAGATCTTTGCCAATCCGCAGGAAGGTGATGGGGGTTTTGGGTCGGGTAATGTTGCGGTTTGCCGTTGGGTCTGCTTTCGCAGGGTCGCTATTGGGTTCAAATAAAGCGTCTGATGGCTGTTGCCACCGTTTTACAGGTCTACCTTGCTCTTGCATGTAGGTATACCAGGCACCGTAGCCATCGGGAGAGCGACCATAGGTAGAAGCACTCTGGCGATCGCTGCCACTGGGCGCAATCAGCAGGGTCAATAAAATGATTGCTCCAAGGGCGATCGCCAAGATGGCAATTTGGCGGCGAGAGAGGCGCATCATGGCGTTTCCGTCTCCCGATAGGCTTGCTCGCAGTCAATAAACTGCGCTTCAGAAATTTCTGCCTCATCAAAGCACAAGCGCTCATGGGTGCGGAACAGCACCTGGTAAGGACGGGGATTCGGCTGAGTTTGCAAAAACCGCAGGTATTCTCCATCCGTGCGGCTGCGATCGCTGGGAAGCAGTTTGCGATCGTCTAACTGCTGCAACACTGCCATATAAAGCGCTTGACAGGCGGCTCGATAGTTACCCTGTTGGGCAAAAGTGCGCGATCTCACGACCCAACGAGCCGTCGATGGTTGCTCTCCAGAATTTTGTCCAGTGGCAATTTGAGAGGATTTTTGACTTTGCAGCAAATTGGTCAATAGGTAGGGGCTGAGCAATCGATACAGTCGCCAACCAATCCACACCGTAAGCGCGATCGCGATCGTCCAAAAAAATAGGCGAAACACCCAATCTGTAACTGACCAATCTGGCAACTTGCCAGACGGAGCTTGAGCGGAAGTCAATAGCCGTTGAAGCCATTCACCCACCCGCTGCTGTAAAAGCTGCACTTGCCAACCAAGGCTGTTTTTTTCAAAAGTACCAGACATAGGCAAGGTGAAAGCAAAAGTCTAAATGTTGGCGAAAGCACAAGGCAATGTGTTCATCATTATCCTCTATAACCTCTGCTTGCCTACTCTTCGCCTGCCTTCAAAACCTGATCTGCGATCAGTTGCAGCAATTCAAAGGCAGAGTTTCTTCTGTCAGTACCAATGGCTTCTAGCTCAAACTCTTAAGCCGTCTATTGAGTGAGTCACAAAACCGATATGGAAACAGCAGCTAGCCAATATAATCTTGATGGCTCAATAGGTGTTACGGGGAGGTGAAGCGAGAGGCACAGATTGGTATCCTATC
>QBMH01000206.1 GCA_003249025.1 Leptolyngbya sp.
GCTATGAGTTCGGCTTATCTATTTAGGGCAAAACAACAAGTTTATAACATTACCAGCTTATGAAAGACATCTCGACCCAAGTCTGCACACGGTGGGTAAACGCAATACTCAGAAGATTGAACGCAAGCATTTAACCTTACGGACTCGGATTAAACGACTGGCTCGCAAAACCATTTGCTTTTCCAAGTCAGTGCTGATGCATGATGTGGTCATTGGGTTGTTTATTAATCGCTATGAGTTCGGCTTATCTATTTAGGGCAAAACAACAAGTTTATAACATTACCCTGACGGACTGCGCTCACGCTCCTGCTCAATTCTCGTCCACTCTCGCAGACGGTCATGCATCTCTACCCACGTCTTATCCTTGCGCCATTGGCGGAAGTAGGTGTATACCGTTTGCCATGCCGGAAAATCGCCCGGCAAAGACCGCCAGCCAATGCCCTCAACCAAGACATAGAAAAGGGCGTTGAGTACCTCCCACATATCCACTTCTCGTGCACGACCACCGGGTTTCGCTTCTGGAATCAAATCACTGAGCAATTCATAAGCTGATGTGCATTCAAGTTGCATAAAATTGGGCTTGAAACCCACACAGCGAGGGGATCAGCTTGGAAAAATAAATGACGATTAGCTTATTGGTCACGGGTCAAGTTGCTAGGGTAAGCTTTACTCATAATGCTCTCGGTGCTGTGTAAATGTATTCGCAGCTTACACTGAGTGAGCTTTTTTACGCCCCAACCGACTTCTCAAACACCCTCTTAAAGCCGCATTTATCGACTAGTCCTTCACTCCCGCTCAATCGGTTACGAACTGCTTTCGCAAGTTCGCCTCGTTGACCTGAGTAAGCTTCACAGTCATCCCCCATCTCCAGATAACCCGCAACTTGGGTTAATACTACGGTGTTAATCCTAAGCTCAGACGCACTGTTTAATGAATTTCACGGCAAAGTTTTACGGCTTCGGCTGCGATCGCGGTTTGAATTACTGCTAAAAAGGGAGCGATCGCATATCTGCCAGATACCGCAGCCCACTTCTTTAATCAAAATAAAACAGCGTCACGATCTTGCGCTGATCCTCTGCGTCTTGGCAGGTTTTGAGCAAGGTCGCACTGTCGTGAAAGGCAAAACAAATTAATTGCTGACAGCGTGAAATAATCTCTTGATTACACACAGCGCTGGCTTCTCCCAGAGCCATATTGTCATTGTCAGGGTTTTCCACGAGATGCATGACCTGTTCAAGCTGGTCACGAGATTCTCGGGGCTGACGATCAAGACCTTGAGGCAAGATCACAGTCAGCAATGAAGGATCTGCCCGCATCGCCCCGCGAATCGCCGCAAGATTTGTTCCGGTCGCTCCGGACGTAATCAACCGATTGCCCTCCAAAACAAGGGCATAGCTCATGATCTCAATTAGCTTTTGATGAGTAATCGGCACATGACGGGAACCTAGCAGCGCAATTCGCTTAGATCCCGTCTGCTGAATTGTGGCTAATTCTTGCAGAAAATCATCGACTTTAGGAATGTTGATAGACTGGCTCAATGATGCTGTCCCGACTGTACAACGGAGCATATTGTAACAGAGCTAGCCCTGCCGCACGGAATTTTTTCGCAGGATTCAGGCAATACTTAGCAATTGGGAGAGAAAAGGAGACAGATCGAGAGGGTATTGAGCCTTGCGAAACGCCCAATGACTAATTTTGAGATTTTAAGTTTTGAATGACCCATCAACACGTTCCAATCAATTGCCCACTAAAAAAGGGCGAAATTGTGAGGGGTTCATGGGCTTTAGCTCTGGGCGATCGCAGCCGACTGTTCTAGAATTAGGATTGGCTTTGAGCAATCAATTTGAGCATTTAGAGGAACCCATGGCAGACACCCTACTCTTCAACGCCCTGCGCGAGGCGATCGACGAAGAAATGTCAAAAGACCCAACCGTGATGGTCATGGGCGAAGATGTCGGGCACTACGGCGGTTCCTACAAAGTCACCAAAGATCTATATAAAAAATATGGCGATCTGCGCCTACTGGATACCCCGATCGCCGAAAACAGCTTTACAGGTATGGCGGTAGGCGCAGCAATGACCGGGTTACGCCCGATTATTGAAGGGATGAATATGGGCTTTTTGCTGCTGGCATTTAACCAAATTGCCAACAACGCCGGAATGCTCCGCTACACCTCCGGCGGCAACTTTAATATTCCCCTGGTAATTCGCGGACCCGGCGGCGTGGGGCGGCAGCTAGGAGCCGAACACTCGCAGCGACTGGAAGCCTACTTTCAAGCAGTTCCAGGACTCAAAATTGTCGCCTGTTCTACGCCTTATAACGCTAAGGGACTGCTAAAGTCCGCCATTCGCGATAACAACCCCGTACTGTTTTTTGAACATGTGCTGCTCTACAACTTGAAGGAAGATTTGCCCGACGAAGAATATTATTTGCCCCTGGACAAAGCGGAAATTGTGCGCCCAGGAGCAGATGTAACGGTGTTGACCTATTCGCGGATGCGCCATCATGCCATGCAAGCCGTGAAAACCTTGGAGAAAGAGGGCTACGATCCTGAAATTATTGATCTGCTATCGCTGAAACCACTGGATTTTGAGACGATTGGCGCATCTATCCGTAAGACTCATCGCGTCGTCGTCGTGGAAGAATGTATGCGGACGGGCGGCATTGGGGCGGAAATAGTGGCATCGATCAGCGATCGCTTTTTTGACGAACTCGACGCACCCGTGATTCGGCTTTCCTCTCAAGATATCCCCACGCCTTACAATGGCGCACTGGAAAGCCTGACCATCGTCCAGCCCCAACAAATCGTAGAAGCCGTGAAAAAGATCGTGGACAAACAGCTATAGCAAAGATCGCTATCCGGTTTCGCTGCTCTGGGCAGGCAATTCTTCAGAGGATGCGGGAGAAAGTCGGGAAGGCGTTATCATAGCTTCTGTAGCGGGGATTACCTATGGGAAGACAGCGGTTAATTTTGCTTTTTATTGCGGCGCTGGTGATTGGCGCTCTGGTGGTGATTTGGAAAATTCCCACCCAGTTGGGTCTAGATTTGCGCGGCGGCTCTCAACTGACGATTCAGGTGAAACCTACGGAGCAAGTAAAGGAAATCAAACCAGCCGATCTGGATGCTGTGAGACGCGTGATTGAAGGGCGGGTAAACGGCTTAGGCGTGTCTGAACCGTTGGTACTCACTGCCGGAAACAATCAAATCATTGTGCAACTTCCGGGCGTAAACGATCCAATTCAGGCAGAGCGGGTATTGGGTGGAACAGCCCAACTCGATTTTCGCAAGCAAAAGCCTGGAACAGAAGCGCGGCTACAAATTGAGCGGCAACAGCTACGCGAAAAGTCGGCAAAACAGAATGAGTTGAGAAAATCTGCTGATGCCCCTGCGATTGAACAGAATCAGGCAGATTTCAAGGCAATTAATACCGCGATCGCGGAACTGTTTGAAAAAACCGAGTTATCCGGTCAAAACCTCAAGGATGCTTACCCTGGTGCCACCAACTCGCAAAATGTCTGGGATGTAGCACTTCAGTTTGATCCACGCGGTGGCGAACTGTTTGCCGAACTCACTAAAAGTATTGCTGGAACCGGACGCACCCTCGGCATTTTTCTAGACGGTGCGCCCATTAGCGCCAACTTTGCCTACTCTGTCGATGCCAAGTATGCCCAAACGGGGATTAATGGCGGCTCTGCCGTGATTGAAGGCAACTTTCCAATTGAAACCGCACGAGATTTGGCAATTCAACTGAAAGGTGGAGCCTTGCCTTTCCCGGTAGAAGTGGTCGAAAACCGCACGGTTGGCGCGACGCTAGGACGAGACAGCATCCAAAGCAGCATCTATGCTGGGCTAGGTGGTTTATCCTTAGTTCTCATCTTTATGGTGGTTTACTACCGACTGCCTGGGCTGATCGCGGATACATCCTTGATCATTTATACAATTTTGACCTTAGCAGCGTTTAACCTGCTGGGAGTTACGTTGACCCTACCGGGAATTGCTGGATTTATTCTCAGTATTGGGATGGCGGTAGATGCCAACATTCTAATTTTTGAACGAACTCGTGAGGAACTAAAAGCAGGCAAAACTCTCTATCGCTCCGTAGAGTCTGGGTTTTATCGCGCTTTTTCCAGCATTCTAGATAGTAATGTGACGACTCTGATTGCTTGCGGGGCGTTGTTTTGGTTAGGGGCAGGCTTAGTCAAAGGGTTTGCCCTAACGCTGGCATTGGGGGTTGTGATTAGTATGTTTACGGCAATTACCTGTAGCCGGACTTTAATGCTGTATGTGCTTGGGTTTCCCAGCCTGCGGAAGCCTGAATACTTTTGTCCCAATTTGCCACCCACGACGCGATCGGAGGCACAGCTTAGCTCATGAAACTACACGTTATTCGTCAACGTAACCTTTGGTGGGCGCTCTCTTCAGCGCTGATTTTGGCAGGGTTAGCGGCGATGTTCATCTCTTGGCAGCAATTTGGCGCGCCTCTACGTCCTAGCCTGGATTTTGTTGGAGGAACCCGACTGCAATTTGAACTGGATTGCTCTAAACCGGGAGCCTGTGATCAGCCAGTCGATGTTGCAGTTGTCCGAGAGATTTTGGCAACAGAAGGACATGCCAACAGCAGCATTCAAGCGATTACCGATCGCACCGGAAAGCCCGTTGGAGTGACCATTCGCACCGCACCCCTGACGGGTGAAGAACGCACCAAACTACAAACTGCCCTCAGCCAAAAAATTGGAGCGTTTGACCCCACTAAAACTCAGATTGATACGGTCGGTCCTGTCGTGGGGCAGCAGTTGTTCACATCAGGCTTACTGGCGCTGCTCGTCTCATTTGCCGGGATTACGGTGTATATGAGTCTGCGATTTCAGTTGGATTATGCCGTTTTTGCGATCGTGGCTTTGTTTCACGACATCTTAATCACCACAGGTATTTTCTCCTTCCTAGGATTAGTCGCGGGTATTGAAGCAGATTCGCTGTTTATTGTGGCATTGCTGACGATTGTAGGGTTTTCTGTCAATGACACCGTCGTGATTTACGATCGCATTCGCGAAACGATCACCCTCAACCCCGATCGCCACATCAACGATATTGTGGATTCTGCCGTTAACCAAACCCTAGGGCGATCGATCAACACCACCTTGACTGTATTGCTTACCCTCTTGTCTATCTTCTTTTTTGGCGGCGAAACCCTCAAAAACTTTGCCCTTGCCCTAATCATCGGCTTCACTATGGGCGCTTACTCTAGTATCTTTATTGCCAGCACCTTGTTAGCCCTGTGGCGCGAAAAAACAGGTCAAGCTTTCTCATCCAGTCCCAGCTTAGACGTTGCTGCCTCCGATGAAGCATCCTCCTAATCGGCTTGTGTCCAACTCCTTGTCGCTGCTGTTATGAGTCAGCCAAACGAATCACTTTCCACCGCAGAAGTTAATCAAGATCCGCTTTTTTTGGCGCAAGTCCATCGTCTGCATCAATTGACGGTTTATGGGCGTTGGCTGTTTTCAAGTGCCCTTTGGCTGACAGTTGGTGCAATTAGCCTTTGGGGATTGCGCTACCCAATTTCCCTGGCAATAGAAGACTTTACTTGGGCTTCCCTGCGGTATGGGCTAGTGTTCAACCGCCTACCTGCCTTCGGATTATTTTTGTGCTTAGGAGTCACGCTAGCCATCTTGGTCTGGCAACTACGAAACTGGCTGTTTGGCTTACCCAAAAGCGAACGCCGCCGCCTAGAGCAGCAAGTGCTGCGGATTCGGCAACAGGGTAATAGTCACCCGTTGTGGAAATGGATATGTTTGAAAGATGAAAAACGAGGGGTAAAGGATGAAGGATGAGGGGCGAAGGACGAAGGGCGCAAGGTAGACCTGTCCTTAAGAACAGGATTTACGAAGCAAGGCTACAATTTCAATAGAATTCCTACCGTTAGAGGCATATATTTCTATGGAGGTGATTCCTTCATTAATTGTCATTGCTGCCTTAGCGATCGTTGGCTACATCATTGGCTCGATCAAAATCATCAATCAGGGCTACGAAGGCATCGTGGAGCGGCTAGGAAAATATCAGCGCACTTTAAAACCAGGGCTGAATTTTGTAGTGCCGTTTCTAGATACGGTGTTCGTGGACAGCACCCGCGAACGACTTCTAGATATTGAGCCTCAATCCGTGATCACCAAAGATCAGGTGACGATTATTGTGGATGCAATTCTATCCTGGAAGATTTTGGATGTAGAGAAAGCCAATTACACCGTTGAAAATGTTGAACAATCGTTGAAAAGTTTAGTTCTGACTACGCTCCGCTCTGAGATTGGGCACATGGAGTTGCGAGAAATGATTTCTTCACGCAATAAGATTGGTCAAGTGTTATTGAAAGAGCTAGATCAAGCAACCGCGACTTGGGGCGTGAAGGTGATTCGGGTAGAAGTAGAAAAAATTAAACTGCCAGACACTTTAGAAAGGTCTCTAGAAAATGAGCAAGCCGCAGAAAGTGAACGTCGTGCTGCCATTTCTAAAGCGGATGGAACGGTGGATTCGATTCGACGCATTGCCAAAGCGCTGAAGGAAGACAAGGATCAAACCTCTGAAATCTTAAAATACCTACTTGCCCAACAGTATGTAGAAGCAAATCACGAACTAGGCAAAAGTAACAATTCCAAAATTATTTTTATGCATCCGAAAGAGCTAAATGAAGCGATCAGCGGCTTGATTGAGAGCGAAGTTGCTGAAGGCATTCAGCAGGGCGGAAGCGATGGGGAAGCTTAAGATTAAGATCGCCAGATAGCATCAGCAACCCGGCAAACATCCTGCATTTCGCGGACATCATGAACTCGTAGAATATCCGCACCTTGGGCGATCGCGGCACAGCATGCCGCCGCCGTTCCCCAAACTCGCTGTTTAGGATCAGGCTGGTCTAAAATGTGTCCGATGAAGCTCTTGCGCGAAACTCCCACCAGCAACGGACAACCAAGCGTCTGAAATGCTGCTAGATGCCGCAAAATTTCGATATTTTGAGCATAGGTTTTGGCAAAGCCAATGCCTGGATCGATCGCAATCAAGTCTCGTTTAACTCCTGCGGCAACGGCAGCCTCAATTCTCTCCTGCAAAAATGCGATTAGTTCCCCGATCAAATCTTGGTAATCCGTCAACTGCTGCATGGTTTGAGGCGTACCGCGAATGTGCATCAAAACAATTGGTACGCCTAGTGTTGCCACCGTTGACAGCATCGTGGGATCGTACGTTGCTCCCGAAATGTCATTGATCATATCCGCACCCGCCGAGATCGCCGCTGCTGCCACTGCTGCCCGTGTGGTGTCCACTGAAATTGGTAGATCCATTTCTTGGCGCACCGCCTGCACCACCGGAATCACGCGCTGGAGTTCCGCTTGTAAAGAAACTTCTGCTGCTTGGGGGCGGGTCGATTGTCCGCCAATATCTAAAATATCTGCCCCCGCATCTCGCAGCGATCGCGCCTGCACCACCGCTTTTTCCACCGTATCAAACTCTCCTCCATCGCTA
The DNA here is from genome assembly GCA_003249025.1 of Leptolyngbya sp. Classification (GTDB taxonomy): domain Bacteria; phylum Cyanobacteriota; class Cyanobacteriia; order Leptolyngbyales; family Leptolyngbyaceae; genus ULC077BIN1. Next base: position 7,509 of record QBMH01000206.1, read on the forward strand.
AAGCTGTCTGGAGTTGTGTTCAAAATGCCCATGAGGTAGGTGCGATCGCCCCAAGAAAACGAGTGGTTGCGAATCAACAACGAATGTCACCCTAATTTTGATAGTTTACAATCCGCGCAAAGCTATTGGGCTGCAAGCTAGCTCCACCCACTAACGCTCCATCAATTTCTGGTTGCGCCATAATTTCATCCACATTATCTGGCTTAACAGAGCCACCATATTGAATAGTCACATCGGTATTTTTTAATCGACTGCGAATCAGCCCAATGACCTGATTTGCATCCTTCGCAGCGCAGGTATCTCCCGTTCCGATCGCCCAAATCGGCTCATAAGCAATGATCAAATTAGTTTGATCAATATCCGTTAATCCGCCTGCCAATTGCTCACAAATGATAGATTCTGTTTCACCCATATCTCGCTGCTGCTTTGTTTCACCCACGCACAAAATGGGAGTCAGTCTAGCATTCTGAGCCGCTTTAATTCGCATATTCACCGTTTCATCGGTGTCTCCAAAATATTGCCGCCGCTCGCTGTGCCCCACAATCACATAGCGCACACCCATTTCAGTTAGCATCGGCGCAGAGATTTCGCCCGTGTAAGCCCCAACCTCTTCCCAATGAACATTTTGGGCACCCAAGCGGATACTGCTGCCGTGCAAATTTTGGGACATTGCAAAGAGATCGGTATAGGGCACACATAAAATGATGTCCCGATCTGAGGGAGTATCTTCCAACTGCGGCATAAACCCTTGCAGAAACTCTGAGGCTTCCAGTTGGGTTTTATACATTTTCCAGTTGCCAGCAATTACATTCTTACGCACGGGTTGCTCAGTAGGGTAAATATAACAAGACTGCGTTTCTGAGTTTTAATTTCTGAGTCTTGTAAGTAAGTCTACGACTTTGTGGGAACTGAGGGAAGCAGAGGAGGGATGGAAGGTGAGTTTTGTTCGCGTAGCGTCTCCGTAGGAGATATTTTGGGTTTTGAATTTTGAATAGTTTGTTCTGATGGTAGTGCCTTTTCGTAAAGGGTAAGGGAAAAAGTAGTCTCAAGTTAGCCGAAATCCCGATGAAACTCTACTTAATCTGTCCAAGTTGCGGGTCGGATGACATCATGAAAAATGGAACGACTCGACGGGGTAAACAGAATCACAAATGCCGAGACTGTGGTCGTCAGTTTGTCGAAAATCCTCAGTGGAAACCAAAGGATAAAGATACTAGTGGCTTTCCAATGATTAGATGATGGGTGAGGAGGGTAAGATAGAAGGCGATCGCGTTACCTAGTGGAATGACCAAAAAATATATTGTTGATCTGACTTTAGAAGAGCGTGAATATCTCGAAGAATTTACCACGACTGGACGACATGCAGCTTATCAAATCACCCGTGCTCGGATCTTACTCAAAGCCGACCGGAATCAGCCAGGCGGTAGTTGGTGTGATGCGGAGATCAAAGCAGCCCTAGATGTGGGAATTGCCACAGTTGAGCGAGTGCGACGATGTTTTGTCGAAGTTGGATTAGAAGCAAGTTTGAAACGGCAGC
>QBMH01000207.1 GCA_003249025.1 Leptolyngbya sp.
CCAGCTAGATAGGTTCTACTTCTAGCATCGCCCAGCGGGACTTTTCTTGTGCAACCTTAGTTGCACATCGCGTTAAGTATGCTTCAAGAACGTCGCGATCGCCTGTTCAGCGGAGGGATAAAAAGGGCAGACCGTTCTGCCCCACGAGGTTCAGTCAATCTTCGTAGCAAGACGTTGAGAATAGGAAGATTGTGCCCTAATTAAATGGATTCTAAGAGTGAGGTGGCTGAGGACTGCTAAAAAGGGCGATCGCAATTCTGAGTGCTTGCCCAACGGCAGATAAACGAACCGAGTCTGGCGCTTGAGCGCTCCATTTCAGCAAATGCGCTCGAAAGGCTTCATCCCGCTTGGCGCGTTGAGCAACTGCTTGGCTAATCACCTTGCGCTGAATGTCTTGGGTGGCGATGCCTTCTTGTTGGAGATATTCCAGTAATCGCTGGACGCTATCAACCAATTGATCTGGCGTTTGGGTGACCAAAATATACTGAATCTGGCGAACCACTTCCTGATAAAGATGAGCGCGGCGATCGCCAGCCGTGGGCAATATCTCAGCCGTGGATGGAGTTACGGCAGATTCCCCTAAGTCTGCTAGAGCAATTCCCAACAAGCTCAAAAATTTTGGTCGGTGTGTGAACAATCGCTGTTTTACCTCTGGGTAAAGCTGAAACACTCGCCTTGCCAGCACTTTAGAATTCACCGTGCGATTGGCAGAGAGTTTGACCCAATAATTATCTTCCACAGGTTCATAGGATTTCACATTCAAAGTCAACCCTGGTTCTTCAGCGGCAACCTGTACTAGAGTAAATGCCAGCACTTCCCAATTCACAGACTCGGTAAAATATAAATCCACGCCCCTATCGTCATCCTGGTAATAGGCGCTCATTTCACCGGGTTCAAATTCACGTCCTGGGGGAACGCGATCGGTGGGCTTTTTCTCCGTATGGTTGAACTGGGTATAAAGGTAACGACATACCACCTTAGAAAAATCCACTGATTCCAGGTGCCAATTATAAATGCAGCATCCCGTTAGAATTGCCCCATCCAGTGTGGTGTGGATCAGATGACTTTCTAACAAGTAAGCATTGGTCAAATCCGCTTCGCTTAAACTCGTGTGGCTCAGGTAGGCACCGCTCAGATCCGCTCGTTGCAAATCGGCTCCGCGCAAGTTGGCTTCGCTCAAATCAGTGCGGAGCAGGTAGGCATCTTGCAGATTCGCCCGCAGGAGATGAGCGCCTTGCAAGCTTGCTTTGAGTAAGTAAGATCCAGACAAGTTCGCACGGCTAAGGTCAGCGCTGGTGAGGATTGCCTCGCTCAAATCGGCACCCGCCAACACAACGCGGTGTAGGTCAGCTTCGCTCAGGTTTGCCTGCCGGAGATAGGCTCCACTCAAATTTGCCTCGGTTAAGTTGGCACCTTTTAAGCTTGCTTCCCGCAAATTTGCTTCTTCTAAATGGGCTTCTCGCAGATTGGCGCGATCAAGGTTTGCACTGGATAAATTGGCGCGGCGTAAGGTTGCTTCCATCAACTCTGCGCCAGCCAAGTTGGCACTATTGAGCTTTGCCCGATCTAGATTGACCTGATCCAATTTTGCAGAACTCAGGTTGGCACTGGCGAGATCAGCTTCTTGCATGACTGCCCAATTCAGGTCTGCGTTTTGCAGGTTGGCGAGGCGCAGGTCAATTTTGCTGAGGTTTGCGCCGCTGAGGATTGCCTGATTCAGGGTTGCCCCATTCAGCGAGGCGCTGCGCAGATCCGCTCGTCGCAGACAAGCTTCGGTAAGAGTGGCTTGGTTTAAGAATGCCCAACTCAGGTTTGCCTCGGTCAGGTTTGCCCCGGTCAAGTTTGCGCCGCGCAGGTTAAAGCCGCTCAGATTCGCACCGCTCAGATCTCTGTGGGAAAAGTCGCGTTCTCCTTGACGATAGCGCTCTAGGATCTCTTGGGGATGCATGGGGAAAAGGGAAGAGGGAAGAGGGACGGCGATTTAGGGTAACCATCGAGGGCGGATGCCAGCGAAGGGAAGAGGTTCTGGTTTGAGGGGGGTTGTGGAAGATTCGGTGTTGATGGGTAGGAGCCACAGTTTGCTGTTGGCGATCGCTTTCCCTGCCGGGTTGCGGGGGGATGCAGCATCCGACTGGGTGGATTCCGTGGCTTGATCATAGAGAATTGCCAGTCCATCGGGGGCGAGGCTAAATTGAATATCTCGCTGATTGGGCAAGCCTATTAAGGGGGTAAGTTTGCTGGTCTTAACATCGATCGCGGCTAGATAAGGGTTCTCTTGATAAGTTTCCCCTGGAATCAGTTCCGATAACAAGCCATAGAGTATTTGTTTGGTGGGGTCAAACTGAGCGGCAAAGATGGAGCCAGTGGTTCGGACTAATTCTTTTTGCACGCCTTGGTTGGTCACGAGAAACAGCGATCGCGTTCGGTCGGTATTAAATTTCACCATGGCGGCGAGGGAGCCATCTCTGGAAAATGCCAAGACCATGCCAAATTTGGGCAAAAAGTTGAGCGGGGCAGCATTGGGTTGGAGCGGCAAGACGGCGAGTCCTTGACCTTGGGCGATCGCTAGAGAATCGCTGTCAGGTGTGATCAAAAAATCGCCGCCCGGTTGACCCTGCAATGCTTCCGGCGGTTTGCCATCGCGTAAAATCCAGGGTCCGAAATCTGCCGGATCGGTGCGACTAACTCGCTGCACGACGATAATTTTGCCATCCGCAGACAGGTCAAACTTCAGGTTTTGGTAGGCAGTGCTGTCTAGCACCAACTCGGTGGTGCCCGCCGCCGCGACTGGAAAGGCGGTAATAGGCATTCCATCGGCTTGGGCATCCAATTGAGCAGGCGGCGATTCCACTTGAATTCCAGTGGCGACGCGATAGAGTTTTTGTTCTATCACGCCTTGAGATTGGGCAGAGCGGGGAGTGGCTGCAACCAAAATGCGATCGCCCAAGGGATAGGGTTTGAACTGGTTGACGACAAAATCAGCAGAGGTGAGGATGATATGCTCTTGTTTGGTGAGGTTATCCAGCACCAATCGTCCAGCTTCTTCGCCTTGGGTGCCAATGTAGGTGAAGGCGCGATCGCGGGTGCGAAAGGATGCCTGAAATGGCTGAATTGGGGCGCGTTCGGTTCCCTTTTGAGTAAAGTAATCCTGGGCATTTTCTAGCCGCACCTGATACTCACTGCCATAGGCGGCTGGCAGCGTTAGGGTATATGCCATGCGTCGTCCTGCCCAACTCACCTTTCCGGGTAGGGGTGGGTCAATCTTTAAATTCTTTTCGACACTGGCATGATCCATCGGACGACTGAACCCTAGGATAAAAGCGGTATCGTCTGCGCCAACTTGTTTGTTTTGCCAGGTGAAGTCACGCACACGCGGAGCCGTGCGATCGCCGCCCCACAGCAACAGCCCAATCAGCACGAGCAGCACGACTAAGAGAGTAATGGCGACGCGATCGAGCGGTTGCGGAAACGAGGGAGATGATTTGAGAGAGGGCGATCGTTGCATAGAGCAATTGTAGAGGGAGGGTTTCAGTTTGGGAAATCCATTCCCATTCAGCGCTAAAGTCAAACACACACTGATGGCTATCGGTGAAGCTCAACGGCGGCAGATAAGTTTTGAGACACCATCGAAATATTGCTCCATGAATGCAGCGCCGTGTTAGCTTGCCGACACTACAATCGTTGGAGCAACTCATCGTATTCTGCATGGACCCCAACCCAGAACCAATAAATGTGATCTTCTTCGAGTAAACCGAGAACTCGATAGTTTAGTCCAACACGGGCTGAATAAATTGGTTGGCGCTGACTAACTCGCTTGAACTGAAGGCTATTGTGATAGGGATCTTCCACCCAGAGTGCATAGGCTTTGTTGGCTTGCTCTTGCACGTTAATAGGGAGTTGAGCAAGTTGCTTGCGAAATGCCTTTGTTACACTCGATTTCATAAGTTAAAGAGGAAAAATATCACTAAGCGGAGTGATGTCTCCAGCCCCAATATCCTTTCTCACTTTTTCAGCTAAGCGATCCCACTGGTCATCAGTTGTAGATTCAAAGCGGACTTTCCACCCTTTGTCATCTTCTAGCTCAGCTAAAAGTCTAGCAGCAATTGCATCTTGCTCCTGATCCGGGAGCTTTTCAAGTTCTGCGATAACATGTCGGAGCAGTTCAGTCATAGTTTTAAGGTGCAGTCTAGTTTCTAAAACACATTATGAAATTAAAACTTTAACGAGATGCCCCGACAAGTAAACTCAAAAGCCCCAAAACTGAATATAGTTCAGATAGTTTTGCAATATAGTGTCCTTACAGATAGCTTAAGGCAAGCTAACGGCAGATGGGAGTTCCCTTCAAAGATTTAGGTGCAGATATTCTATTCGTCGAGCAGTTGCTCGAACCGTCTCTGTGTGCCCATGTGGTGCAAATTGCGGAGTGCTATCAGTTCAAATCACCACCGCCCGGATCGAGTTTGACAGGAGAACGCCGTAGCGGGGAAGTCTTGCCGCTGGATAACCGCGATCCTTTGCTGGAATCGACCAATCAACTGTTGTTGAGCAAGCTCCAAGGAGTCCGCGATCTGCTTGTCCAGCGCTATGAGGTGCCCTTTAGCCATGCGGAACTGTATTCCATCGATCGCTATCGTCCAGGGCAAAGCTACAAACGCCACTCCGACGGATTGCTGCTCTCCAATCGCTATGAAGAACTGGCTAAAGGGTTGCCTGCACGAGATGTTAGCATTGTTGGCTTTTTGAATGACACGTTTGAAGGGGGTGAATTGCTCTTCGATCGCCAAAGTATCAAAGTCAAGCCCACCGTTGGCAGCGTTGTCGTGTTTCCCGCCTGCTACACTCATCCCTACCAAACCTTGCCCGTTTTACGAGGCTGTAAATATACGGTGACCTGTTGGTTGTTTCATTAGGCGAAGTGATGCGAGTGGTTGCCTATATCTATACTGATCCGTTGTTGGAATCTGCACCTGATTCCACGACTTGGGGCTGGGAGATCGATCAGGTTTATCAAGATCTGGCGATTGAGGCAAGCGGAAATAAGCTAGTTAAGAAGCGATTGGAACAACCGAGATCGCAGTGGCTCCAGCTTGTGGCGGATTGTCAAACGATGCCGACTGGGTGGGTGTTGGTGCGGCAGTTGGAAGAATTGGGCGAGTCGATGCAGGCGGTGGGCGATCGCTTAGCCCAGTTGGAATCGTTGGAAGTTGGGCTGATCTGCCTGGATCAGTTACCCGATGATGCGGCAGGGCTATTAGGGGCGATCGCGCAGTCTGAAATGGTGCCAGCAGAGATGCTGAAGCGATTGCAAGAGATGCAGATGGCGCAGCGTAGCCGTCGTATTCGTCAGGGACATGCTCGTAATCGGGTGAAAGCCTTGCCGCCGCCCGGTAAAGCGCCCTATGGCTATCGGCGGGGCAAAAGTGGCTATGTCATCGATCGCAGTACGGCTCCAGTAATCAAAGATTTTTTTGAGCAATTTTTACTCTATGGCACGGTGCGGGGTGCGGTGCGCTATTTGGCAAAACGTTACAGCAAGCGGATTTCTGTTTCTACCGGGCAACGCTGGTTATCAAATCCAGTTTATCGGGGCGATTTGGAATATCAAGGCGGCAATCGGATTCGCAATACCCACGACCCAATTCTCTCGCGGGATGAAGCTGCCCAAATCGATCGCCTGCTGCGTCGCAATCGTCGTTTGCCGCGTCGGTCTGCCAGTGCGCCGCGATCGCTGGCGGGGCTGGTGTTTTGCAGCGAGTGCCAGTCATCCATGACAATCGCACGAGTCACCACTCACCGTAAAGATCGCGAATATCTCTATCTGCGTCCCACCCAGTGCGCTCAAAAGCCGAAGTGCAAAGCCATAGACTACGATGCCGTGTTACAAACGACGATTACAAGGATTTGTGAGGATTTGCCCCAGGCGATCGCGGGTGTGGAGTTGCCTGATATGGTTCGCATCAAGCAAGGTATTGGCGGCGCGATCGCGGCGAAGCAAGCATTGTTGGATCAACTTGCGCCCTTAGTTGAGGCTGGCGTATTGGATCAAGAAACAGCGGATCTGAGGGCTTATAAGGTGCGATCGGAAATTTCAGACCTGGAAAACCAGCTTTCCCAGTTACCGCCGGTGGATTTGAAGGCAACGGTTCAAACCGTTTCCCTGCCGCAATTCTGGCTCGATCTTTCTGAAACCGAGCGCCGCTTCTACTTCCGCGAATTTATCCGCCAGATTGACCTCATTCGCCAAGACAAAAACTGGGATCTGAAACTCATCTTTTTCTTCAGCCCTCCCTAGTGACTTGAGTTTGGACTAAACGACTTGTGGGCTAAAGGCTAGACGCTCGATTTTACGTCGTTTAAGGTTCCTTTTGGGTTATCGATTTATTGAGGGTTTGATTGCAGTTCGGTTCTGTCTGAAACTTCCAATCCTTCCTGCGATCGCCTTTGGGACAAGGATTGCCTTTGCTACAGTCCCCTTTCCCAAGAGCCTTTCAAGGCGTACTCAAGTTGCCCAAGCGGAAAAGCAGGCTCCAATTTAGTCCAAACTTGAATACTCAGATGCACACTGCAAAATATGTGGAAAGATTCTGTCTATCCACATATTTTGAAATGATATACGGAAACTTTCTCGAATAATATTGTCAAGTGTACTAAGATGCGCTTCTGGGGTACGTCTTCATAGCTGGCACTAAATTGACAGGATGATGACCTTCCTTACAGACTCCACGGATATTACCAGGATTCATTTTTCCTCAAAGCTGAGCATTAAGCAGCGCAGTGAGTTGGGGCAGTTTTTGACTCCTGCTCCAATCGCTCGTTTTATGGCGGGACAATTTAGTAATTTGGTGGGTCATATAAGTTTGCTTGATCCTGGAGCAGGAGTTGGATCATTAACCACCGCTTTTGTAGAGCGATTATTAAGTAGTTCTGATCCGGTTGAAAGCTGCTTCATAACAGCATATGAAGTTGAGTCAGGTTTTCTATCATCTTTAAGACAGCGCTTAACAGAATGCTGTATTGCTTTAGAGAAAAAAGGAATCAAAGCAAATTATTGCTTACGTGAAAAGAACTTTATCGAAGCTGCGGTTGAAGTAAATCTCCCCCTCTTCTCAGACTCTACTACTTGTTTTACTCATGCAATTCTAAATCCTCCTTATAAGAAGATTAATAGTCAATCAACAGAGAAGAAAATCCTCTTAAGTCTTGGAGTCGAAACAGTCAATCTTTATAGTGCGTTTGTTTGGCTTGCCATGTTACGTCTTGCTGAAGATGGAGAGATGGTCGCCATCACGCCAAGAAGCTTTTGCAACGGCACATATTTTCGTCCTTTTCGTAAAGCTTTTTTAAAAGAGATGGGGCTTAGAAAAATTCACGTATTTAAAAGCCGTTCAGTCGCTTTTGCAGACGATGACGTGCTACAGGAAAATATTATTTTTCATGCAACTAAAACGAAACTTAAGCCTGATTTTATAGAAGCTACTAATCATTCTGGGAATGCCTTAGATGAGTTTTCAGAAACAAGGTGTGTTCCTTATAGCGAAGTGATTGAAATAAACGACCCTGAGCAGTTCATTTATATTATTACGAACTCTCTTGAAGATGCATTGAGAGTGCAGATGAATAAATTGCCATGCACTTTAGATGAACTGGGCTTAGATGTATCAACGGGTCCAGTTGTAGACTTTCGCTTAAAGTCAGCTTTGAGGAGTCGTTTGGATGAAAAGAGCATCCCGTTGATTTACCCAGAATCTATGAAGGCAGAGAAAATTTCGTTTCCACCCAAGAATCCTCGTAAAGCGATCGCAATTGAACAAAACCTGGAAACGCAAAAATGGCTAATTCAGAGAGGGTGGTACGTTTTGACAAGGCGTTTCTCAGCTAAAGAAGAGAAGCGTCGCGTTGTAGCTGCTGTCTGTTCTCCTATGGATGAACCATTTCTGGGGATAGAGAATCATCTCAACTACTTCCATGCTCAAGGTGAAGGGATGAATCCTGACCTTGCACGAGGATTAGCAGCATTTCTCAATTCAACGCTATTTGATAATTATTTCCGTCAATTTAGTGGTCATACGCAAATCAACGCAACAGATTTGCGTAGAATCAAATACCCTCGTAAAAATGATTTGATATTTTTGGGGAGCCAAATCAATGACTCTATACCCAATCGAGAAAAGCTCGATCAGCTTGTCCATACCACGCTGTCAATTATGAGCGAAGTAACCAATGCGATTCAGGCTAGTAAACGTCTTGAGGAAGCACTTGCGATTCTCAAAGATATTTCTGCTCCTAGAGAGCAGCAGAATGAACGCTCAGCACTTTGTCTGCTAGCACTGGCAAACGTTCGCCCGGAAACTTTCTGGAGTCAAGCGACAGACCCAAGACGCGGAATTACCGAAATGATGGATTGGTTTCGTGATTACTACGGTAAGCAGTACGCGCCCAACACACGCGAAACAGTACGACGGCAAACAATGCACCAATTTGTACAGATGGGATTAGTGATTGAAAATCCTGATCGCCCCGATCGTCCCATTAATAGCCCTAAGTGGTGTTATCAACTTCACCAACAAGCTCTCTCCCTGCTCCAATCCTATGGCTCTGAACGCTGGGAAGAGGCTCGTCAGACTTATTCGGCATCAGTCAAAATGTGTTGCAAGATAGAGCGCGAAACATATCGCTGATTCCTGTTAATTTGCCCAATGGTCAGGCAATTCAGCTTTCATCAGGTGGTCAGAACCTATTGATAAAAGACATCTTGGAGAAATTTTGCCCTAGATTTACGCCGGGGGGCATTGTGTTGTATGTCGGTGATGCTGGGGATAAATTTATCGTTAACGAAACTCAGAGGTTTCGAGAAATTGGGGTTAAACTCGATCCGCACGGTAAAATGCCAGATCTTATAGTGCATTATGAACAGCAAGGCTGGCTAGTATTAGTAGAAGCTGTCACTAGCCACGGTCCAGTTAACTTAGAGGATGTCTTAAAAAGCCAGGTATAGCGCCATCAAGGATTAAAGAAGCT
>QBMH01000208.1 GCA_003249025.1 Leptolyngbya sp.
TTTTATATCAACATAGGATTTAATCTAACTCTTACTGACTTTTCGGATAGGCTCTAAGCCGTTGAGTGCTGAGCGTAGTCGAAGCAGGATCTCAAATGGGTAAGAACAACTATTACCGGGTTAATATTTATCGGATGACTTGAGTTATTTCGACCAACATCAAGGAAAATTTTAAAGCAGTCTAATGTAGAACAAAGCTAATAATGCTTTTGCCGGAGAATTTATTTGGCGGCTAACTATATTTCTCCGATCCACAGGAACCATTTGATGAAAAATCTGATCCAAGGTCTGCATGAGTTTAAAACAGAGTTCTTTTCCGCCTATCAAGAGCGATTTGAAGAGCTTACCCATGGACAAAATCCCAAGGTTCTCTTTATTACCTGCTCCGATTCGCGGATTGTTCCTAGTCTCATTATGCAAACAGAACCGGGTGAACTGTTTGTGATTCGCAATGCTGGCAACATTATTCCACCGTTTGGGGCTGCGAATGGAGGAGAAGGCGCGGCGGTGGAGTATGCGATTCACGCTTTAGGGATCGAACATATTATTGTTTGCGGTCATTCTCATTGCGGCGCGATGAAAGGGTTGCTGCAACTTGGATCACTCGAAGAAGAAATGCCGTTGGTTTACGATTGGCTAAAACATGCAGAAGCGACTCGCCGCCTTGTCAAAGAGAACTATCAGGGCTATTCCAAGGATGAACTGTTGGAAATCACGATCTCCGAAAATGTTCTCACTCAAATCGAAAATCTGAAAACCTATCCGGTGGTGCGATCGCGGATGTATCAGAGCAAGCTTCAAATTTACGGTTGGGTTTATCTAATTGAAACAGGCGAAGTGCTGGCATATGACCCGGTAACTCATACCTACATGCCACCTCAAAGCCAAATCGAGCCTTCTCAACCAGGGCAATATCTTTCTACCCAAGCGCCTCCAGTTGCCTGCGATTTGCCTTATCAAACGAATACAGCCCCGGAAATTATTTCCTCACCCGCGATCGCCGCCCACAGCAACACCTCAAACCCAAGCGCAACGACCAGCAATGGGCATACAAACGGCAATCCTAAAAAAGCACCCGGCGATATTACTTGGCTAACACCTGAACAAGCCGATCGTATCTATCGAGGCTCTACCCCAAAATCTTAAGTGAGGGGATAGAGTATTCTCTACTTCTCCCAAACTGCGGTTAAGCCGCTCTTAGTTCAGCCCGATCAAATCCATGCAGTTTCGGCGGGGGAGCAGCTTTAGACGTGACCCACAGCAATCGAGGGATATCTGCGCTGTTGTAAACTCGAAACTCATTTTCAACTTTTGCTTCAGCTTTACGAAGTGCCTGGTTCAAGACCAATGAGCCATCATGATCAGAAACGGAGCGATGGAAGGTGCCGGGAGGAATACGAAGAATATCGCCGCCCGACTCTAACCGGACAATGTGAAAGGGATACTCCCAGTCAAAATTCACTAGGTAAAAGGTACGTCCGCCCGATAGTGCTAACAAATTATCTTCTTGTTTGGGATGTAGATAAAACTGCCAGCTAGTATCTGAAGCACTGTTGGGACTCACTGCTGGACCATCGTGAAACACCAAATCACGGGCATTGGAGTTGGAGATGGTAATGTCAAAAAAACGAACCTTGGGCGTGTCGCGGAATTTTTGGTAGGGTATCAACTCAAACATATTGCTCAGTCTCAATTCTAATCAGTGCAAGTTGCGAATCGTTTGGGCTAAACAGAAACCATGCAAATAGTGGAACTTATCTCACTCACGTTGGTTATCCGCTGCTCCCTGCCAGATTCAAATAACTTAACAGTTGTATGGTTAGCCTAGCCTGAGTAATTAGACATAAACAAAGCCTTTCGCGAGTTACATCTATGCAGAAAACGAATAGATGCAGTCGATAACTATTTTTCAGTTGCAAATTTTGGCAACCGTGGCGGAGCATCACAGTTTTTCTGAGGCTGCTCTACAGCTAGAGGTTTCTCAGTCGGCGGTGAGTCGAGCGATCGCGGCAATGGAAGAGGAGCTAGGCGTATCTTTGCTGGCGCGGGGTCGGTTTGGGGCGAGGCTTACACCCGTGGGTGAGCGCATTCTGGTTCATGCTCATCAGATTTTGCAGTTGCGCGATCGCATTGACCACGAAATTGATCTAGAGAAAAATCTCAGCGGTGGACGAATTCGCATCGCCTCGTTTCGCAGTGCCGCTACTCACTTGTTGCCGCCGCTGATCGCTCAGTTTTGTCAACGTTTCCCTAATGTCAAAGTTACGTTGACCGAAGATGATCCCACGGGGGTAGAACTGGCGCTGCGAGAAGGACGGGTGGATATTGGCTTAGTGCCATTGCCGCGATCGTCGGATGACCTAGAAACCTGGGAAATTGCTCGTGATGAATTTGTGGTGCTGTTACCGCCCTCTGATCAGCCAATTCCTCAGCAGTTATCCTGGCAGGATCTCGCCCACTATTCCTTCATTCTCTATAACTATGCTGAATGCACCTCTGCGGTGCGGGATCACTGGACACAATGGCAGCAATCCTTCAAAGTTGCCCACGAAATTAAGGAAGATTCCACGATCGTCAGCATGGTTTCCCAAGGTCTGGGAGCCGCTGTCCTCCCCCGGTTTGCGGCGTTACCGATTCCTGGCGGAATTCAGGTGAGATCGCTACCGATTCCCCTTGAGCGGATTATTGGGGCGGCAATCCTTTCTAACGGGTTACATTCGCCCGCAGTATTCACCTTTCTAGACTTACTGCGGGGCAAAGGCATATTTGCATCACAGGGCTGATGGAATCAATTTAGGTTGTTTTTATCACGCTAATTCAGCGATCGCGGTGCGAATTGCCTCAATGCGCTGACGATTCACGCCCAAATCTGATTCGCCTAACCGCGATGCCGATCGCACCTCAATTACTGGCTCAGCAGGATTGACGTAAAATTCCACATCATCCACAAAACCCATCAAGGCGCTGGTAAACTCGGCGTAAAGGTAATTATCGGTCGTTTGGATAATTTTGGTTCGGGGCAAGGATTCAATCGTTGTTTTGAGTTTTGCGATCGCCGTTGTAGGGGTGCCTTCATAGCGAAGCGGCTCGATCCGATGCTCATCATCTTGACTTTGACTACTCACACAGTTAGGAGAACCCGGACAAGCCGCCAACTTACCCTCCGTCAGCCCCAAATTGCTAGGACGACTCCCAGAAAACGAAAACAAACTGCCAGACATAGCAATCACCTCAGTATGAGAAAACGAATAAGCTACCGCTGGATTCACGAACCCACACCAGCCCACCAGAGTAATCAGAGAGGCAAACAGAACAGGCAACCCCACAGTCTGCCAAAGGGAACGTGGTTTTTTAAGGAATTGATTAAACATATCTCTAAATGTGCGATCGCGTTTCTTGACAGTTTGCAACACAAAGCAATCCAATACAAGGTGAACCGTCTACTTGCCGCGTTGGGAGGGACGCATTCCACCTTGCCCAAAACTAGCACGAACGGGCGGTTCCGGCTGTAGCTGCTGGCGACCATTGCGGACAATTCGCAGCATTTCGCCAAGCTGAGATTCCATATCGTGCAGGGTGCGATCGGCGTAGTCATCGGCTCCAGCTTGGATTGCCTCACATTCCGCGATCGCCATTCGCTGCATTTCTTCCAACTCTTGCTGTGCCTGTTGACGCATTCGGTCAATCTCGGCGATCGTTTGCTCCCGAATCGACTCGCATTCTTGCTGCACTCGCTGACGAATCTGCTGTGCTTGCATCTCTGACTGCCGCACAATCGTTGACTCATTCATCAGTTGATTTGAGCGGCGATCGGCAGTATCAATAATTTCTTGAGCATATTGCTCTGCTTGCAAAAAGACTTCTTCTTTGTGGCGCACAATGCTATCCGCCTCATGAAATGCATCCGGCAAGCTCAAACGAATCTGATCCAACTGCTCGATAATGTGCTCTTCATCCAAAAAAGTTCGCCCAAAAAATCGGGGACTATCGAGAATCATCTCTTCTAGACGATTCAACTCTCGCTGAATGTCTACCCCAGTTCGTCCACCTTCCCTGGAAGAGACTCCATTTTGGGATGCTCCAACACTGGCGTTGAATCCTGCTTCGGGACCGATATTGGAAGAATCTTGGCGTAGCATTTGTAAATATCTGGGGCGACAGGGTGAGGGACAAGATGGTCTATTGGACCGCCAAATTTAGCAATTTCTTTGACTAAACTACTGCTGAGAAAGCTGTGTTCGTTGGAGGTTGCCAAAAAAACGGTTTCAACTTCCTCTGAAAGCGTTTCATTAGTATGCGCCATTTGCAACTCCATCTCAAAGTCAGATAGCACCCGCAAACCTCGCAGCAATACATTTGCCTCTCGCATCTTTGCGTAAGTCACCGTTAGCCCATCAAAACTGTCCACTTCAACATTGGTGAGATGACCAGTGGAACGCCGAATCTGATCCATGCGCTCCGCGATAGTAAACAGCGGTGTTTTGTTTGGGTTGCGTAGCACAGCTACAATAACCCGCTCAAACAGGCGAGAACCCCGTTCAATTATATCCAAATGCCCAAGGGTGATTGGGTCGAAACTGCCAGGGTAGATTGCAAACACCAACGGGAACCAAATCTTCTGATGAGGCGATTATAAGAGTAAATGCGAGTTTAAAAGCAGGAAGATGAAGACGAGTTGTTTTTCTGTCGTACCATTAGCTTGATGGAAAGAGGTTCGATGAAGTGTTAGAGAATATAATGCTGAAGCATTCTATTCACCCTATTAAAAAATCAGCCTACCTTGGGATGAGTGGCGCATAGAATTCATAGGTAGATAAAATGATGGGTTCTACAACAGCATCCACAATTATTTTTTTGCAAGAATCCACTTCAGAGGCATGGATAGATCAGGCGTTGGCGAATTTAGATACGGTTTTATTGGATCATTCCCACTGTGAACGTAAGGCGGCGGGAGTGGCGCTAAATCTGATGTTTCGCTATCCGGCACATACGAAACTGGTGCGATCGCTTACTGCGATTGCTCAAGAAGAACTGCAACACTTCGATCAGGTTAACCAGATTTTGGAGCAACGTGGCATTCCGCTGGCACCGTTAGCGGCTCCTCCTTATGGTGCCAGCCTGAGCAAGCAGATGCGATCTCAAGAACCCGATCGCTTTCTGGATTCCCTCCTGGTGTCGGCGTTAATTGAAGCCCGTAGCCACGAGCGCCTAGGGTTGCTAGGAACCCATTGCCCTGATTTAGAACTAGCGAAATTTTATCGGGGGCTGATGGCATCGGAGGCGCGGCACTATGGCATTTATTGGGTTTTGGCAACGACTTATTGCGATCGCGATTCGGTTAATCAGCGATTAGCAGAGTTGGCAACGATCGAAAGTGAGCTACTCTCCACGCTGCATCCTGAACCCCGAATTCACAGCTAAGTAAGACACGTTGGTAGGCGATCATTATGCGGGAGCGCTACCAGACTTTTTTAATTCGAGAGTGGCAACCAAGCGATCGCGAATCTGCCGCCGAACTCATCCGCTCTGTGTTGGTGGAGTACGGGTTAGCGTGGGAACCGGATGGAGCCGATCGCGATGTGCTAGAAATCGAAACCTACTATTTGCAAACAGGCGGCGAGTTTTGGGTGATTGAACAGCAAGGAAAAGTGATTGGCACCGCAGCCTACTACCCGATTCAACGGGGAACCCATGCGGTAGAAATTCGCAAAATGTATTTATTGCAAACTGCACGAGGTCAGGGTTTAGGGCGGCTTTTGCTGCACCGATTAGAAGCCGCGATCGCCATCCGTGGATATAAACAGATTTGGATTGAAACCGCCAGTGCCTTACAGGAAGCCGTCAAGCTCTATGAAAGCAGTGGATATGAACCCGCGACCGGAGTCGAAACAGCCCGCTGCGATCGCGTGTATGTAAAAGTTTTAAGTTTTAGCTAGCCATCGTTAACACACATAACAGTAATGTCTCAGTCCATTCAACTACCGCTCCATAGGTATCTCCCGTGTGACCCCCCAGTTTGTGATTAAACCAGGCTGCCGTCAGAACCGCGATCGCGCACCCACTGATCGCCATTCCGATCGCCTCAACCCACTGCTGCGGATGCAGCCCGACAACCATGCCGCTGAACCCCAACAACATTAGCAAACTAGGAAGCGCTTGCCAAACTGATTGAATGGCTACCTTATGCAAAGCCCCTTTCCCTTCCAGCTTTAGGTAAGGATATCGAGCGATCGCCACCAGTTGTCCCCAGCGTCCCCAACCTGCTGCCGCCATTAAGTAAATCCAGCGATCGGTTTCTAGGCTGTCTAAAGCCACTGTTTTCAGCAGCACAATCGCCACCACCACCATCGCCCCAAATGCACCAGTTCGGCTATCCGCCATCACCTCTAACCGCCGTGACGGATCAAGCACTGCCAACCCATCAGCACTATCCATCGCTCCATCTAGGTGCAGTCCACCCGTGATGCCAATCCAAGCCACTACAATCAGCGCACTGCGAACTAAAATCGGCATTCCCAGCCGTTGCAACCCGGCATCAGCTAATCCTAATAACCCTCCAATCAGCAAGCCAATCAGGGGTGCCCATGCCGCAATGCCATGAAATTTCAAGCGCCAATGACTGGGTAAAGGGATGCAGGTATAAAACGCGATCGCGCCCAAAAAAGTTGATAGTCGCGATCGCCCCAATCCATCTTTAGTTGGCATTGATGAATGATGCTCGGTCATAAAACCCTAATCTTTAGTCTGAGTAAATCCAGCCTCACAATACTCAATTTCAAATTTATCTACATCTAGTGCCAAGGTTTAGCGAATACCCATAGATATGAAAAATCCTTTCATTTAATCACTTTTGCAGGTGAAATTAATCAAATTCATTCGCTGTGACCTAAAAAAGTTGGGATAAAATTAAGACATATCGATCGATACGCGACTCAATCTTCGCTGGATTTCTCCCTCTTACTTCTACTGCCCACTGTTAGTCAAGTCCTAAGATCGTTAATTTTTACCCAATAAACTATCCAGAATTAAAAATTTATTAAGTAGTTTTTTCCATAGCGTTTCTTGATCAACCGTTGATAATCCTTTGGTTTCTACCTACCAAAGGATTTTTGGGTTTCGTTTATATCGATGCCAGTTTTTTCAAATGCTCGGCTTATTCAGTTCAGAGGCTTTCTCTCCATGAGTTATGAACAATCCCCCAGTAGTCAGCGTCCCCTTGCTCCTTGCATCGTTGATAGTGGCACCATTGTTAACATTCAAGATATGCAAAGATTGCTGTCAGACTTAGGACGTGTTCAATACATGCATCTTCAAGATGGCATCACGACCAGTCAGGGAGAAGGCTGCATTCTTGAAGTTTTTGCCGACCCTTATCGGTCTACCTTGGTTGCCAACCACGCACTGTATCTCAATGTTCAAAGCTTTGACTATCTTGAGATTGGGCTATCTTCTGACCAAACATCCTATTTCAACTTAGTGCAAGACAGCCGCCAACTAAAAATTGTGCCGTTATCAAATCCACTATTGGAGCAACATACCCGCAGTTTGAATGCGGCAGCGTTGGAAGCCGTGGTTGCTGACGTATTATCTGCTGGCTGGGATATGCAAATTGATGACGAGGAGCATTTCTCTCTTTAAGGGAGTTGATCGTGATGCTGCCCTAAAAGTGGCACAATGAAAAATCTGTGGCGATCGCTCACTCCCATTGCAGAATCCCGTTGAAGACTCATTTTTGTTGAATACACATTTCTCTTTTCAGTGTCAGGCAACTTGTAGCCATACCCAAGCCAGGGCAGGCGTTTTTTTGACTCCCCATGGATCGGTGGAAACTCCTCGGTTCATGCCTGTTGGCACCCTGGCAAATGTTAAAACTATTACACCCGACCAATTAAAAGCAACCGGGGCGCAGATGGTATTGGCAAATACCTACCATCTTCATCTCCAGCCCGGTGAAGATATTGTGGCGCGGGCAGGTGGGTTGCATCGCTTTATGTCATGGCAGGGTCCGATGCTGACTGATTCAGGCGGATTTCAGGTGTTTAGCCTGAGTGAAATGCGAACGATCGCTGAGGAGGGCGTGCATTTTCGATCGCCCCGTGATGGACAGATGATTTTTTTGTCGCCTGAGCGCTCGATTGAAATTCAAAATTCCTTGGGTGCGGATGTAATCATGGCATTTGATGAATGTCCGCCCTACCCCGCGACACGCGACAGTGTGCAGGAATCGACAGAGCGCACGTTTCGCTGGCTGAAGCGGTGTATGGTTGCCCATCAGCGATCGGATCAAGCGCTGTTTGGCATTGTTCAAGGCGGAGTTTATCCTGATTTGCGAGAGTTTGCCGCTAAACAACTGGCAGATTTAGATTTGCCGGGTTTTGCGATCGGGGGAGTCAGCGTGGGAGAGCCGCCCGAACTGATTGAGCAGATTGTTCAGGCAACTACGCCCTTGCTGCCTGCGGAAAAACCTCGGTATTTGATGGGAGTGGGCACCCATCGAGAAATGGTACGAGCGATCGCGGCAGGCGTTGATTTATTTGATTGCGTGATTCCGACCCGGTTAGCGCGACATGGCAATGCGATCGTCCGGGGCGAACGGTGGAACCTGAAAAACACTCGATTTCGCGAAGATTTTACGCCTCTAGATGAAACTTGCCCCTGCTACACTTGCCAAAATTTCACCCGTGCTTACATCAGCCATTTGCTCCGGTCGCAGGAGATGCTAGCCTACACTCTCCTTTCAATTCACAACATTACTGAACTGATTCAGTTCACCCAGCGCATCCGTCAGTCCATCATTCAAGGACGCTTTGTTGAAGAATTTGGACAGTGGTTAACCGATTGATTGAGGAAAAACTGAACCAATCGCGGTGAAAGTAAGCCTGAGTTGAAGTGGGTACAGGATGGCGATCGCTCAGGCATCGAGTAACTGAGAACTAAGTAGGGCAATCGCATCTAATTTGAGTATGGGAACGAGGCAGAAGTGAGAGATTAG
>QBMH01000209.1 GCA_003249025.1 Leptolyngbya sp.
AGTCGCTTGAAATCGAGGTCGAGCAACTCTTTTGCTTGTTCGTATTGCATTGTAAAAGTGGATTGGGTTCTCAAAACTTTTTACTCTAACTCAAATCACTTTCGCAAGAGGTCTATTCAAAAGCGCAAAGCGCCGCTGAGGCTAACAAAACTTAGAACTTAAAACTCAACCTTCCCTAACCTTTCCCATTGCAGTTCTCCCGATTTGGATTGATGCCAGCGCAGTAAGTGAGCAGGTTGTCCGATGTAATCTGTGGGCAGACCGATCGCCCGCCGAGGTGCAATGGTCGCGAGGGCGATCGCCTGCTCCACGTCGCAAATGCCCCATTTTACTAGATTTTGTACGCCAACCAGCAGCGGTAAGGTTGTGCCGGATAGGGTGCCATCGGGAAGTCGCGCTGTGCCATGGGTCACTTCAATTTGGCGAGTATCCCAGGGATAAATGTCATCCGGCAAGCCGAGGGGAGATAAGGCATCGCTGACTAGAAAGGCTCCCTGTTCGTACTGAGACGATCGCAGCAAAATATCTATCATGATAGGTGAAACATGCTGTCCGTCGGCAATTAAGCCACATTGCACTTGAGTATGGGCGATCGCGGCTCCCAGCAAACCGGGATCTCGATGGTGTAAGGGTGGCATCGCGTTAAAGGCATGAGTCACCATAGTGGCTCCCTGATCAAAGGCGTGTTGTGCCTGAGCCGCTGTTGCCAGAGAATGCCCCAAGCTCACAGTGATACCCAGCGATCGCAAATAAGGAATCACCTCACCTGTTTCATCCAGTTCAGGAGCCAAGGTCATCACTTTAACGACATTGCCATAGTCCCCTAATACCCGTTTCACGGTGTCCAATGTCAGGGGTAATAGATAGTCTGCGGGATGAGCGCCCCGTTTCGCCGGATTGAGAAACGGACCCTCTAAGTGAGCGCCTAGAATGTGGGAATTAGACGTGGCAAGGGGCGAGGGGCAATTGGCGAGAGTGGAAAGCGATCGCTGGATATTTTCCACAGTGGTTGTCACTAGGGTCGGCAAGTAACCATCGACACCATGCTGCCAAAGAAACTGATTGATAGCTTCCAACTTGTCTGCATTTTGAGAATTTAGGTCGGGAAAAGCCAGTCCCAATGCCCCATTAATTTGCAGATCAATACCACTAAGGGAAATCCAGTCGCCTAATAGATCCAGAAATGCATCGGAGGGCATGATCCTTGACTGCGGTTGCAGGGAGATAATAATTTCATCCTGAATCGTCAGTTGTTGTAAGCCAACGTAGCCTGGAATACGAGCGTTAATCAGAATGAAAGGATCAGGCATTTGGCAAACAGTGAGGAACAGCACGCATGATATGGAAAAAATCAGGCATTTCTTGGTAAATTTTCTAGTAAATCCCCGCTATTACGCGTAAATTAGCCCTTGCTATCGGCGATTTGTATGCCTGTGCCATTAGAAATGGGAATACTGGATAAAACAGCAAAACTGGAGATTAAAAACATTCAATAGAGACAATATCAGCAAGCATTTTTGAGAAATCATCTTTAATAAATGCAATACGACTTACCAACTTAAGAGTGAATTAAGGTTAAGAGGGATCAGGCTCTCAAGCGGTTTGCTTTTCTATCTACGATTTCCTTTTCTAACTGACCGCCAATTTTTTGAGTAAAGAGTGGTTAATGAACGAGCAGCAGACACAGCACAACCAGAACACCATTTTAATTGTGGATGATGTGCCCGACAACGTAGATCTGCTTTGCAGTTTACTAACGCGCCGAGGGTTTAGCACTCACTCAGCCTCAAATGGCGAGACTGCTTTGGCACTGGCAAAATCTAGTGTGCCCAATCTGATTTTATTAGATGTTTGTATGCCTCAGATGAATGGCTATGAGGTCTGCGAAAAACTCAAGGCAAATCCTGCTACAAAAGATATTCCAATTATTTTTATTAGCGCCCTAAATGAGTTGCCAGACAAGATCAAAGCCTTCCAATTAGGCGGAGTGGACTATATTACAAAACCGTTTCACGGTATGGAAGTGGTTGCCCGTATTGAACTGCATTTGTCTTTGCGATGGTTACAACGGCAACTTGAACAGCAAAACGAACGGCTGCGCGAGGAGGTGCGCGATCGCCGTGTTGCCGAAATTGCCCTACAACTCGCCAACCAAGAACTACAGCGGCTTGCCCATCTAGACGGATTAACGCAAGTTGCGAACCGTCGCGGGTTCGACAATTCTTTAGCCCATGAATGGCGCAGATTGGCACGCGATCAACAACCCCTCGCCTTGATACTGTGCGACGTAGATTGTTTTAAACGGTTTAACGATACCTACGGTCACCAGTCTGGCGATGAATGCTTACGCCAAGTTGCGGGCGCGATTGGAATGGCGACTAAGCGTCCGGGAGATTTGGTGGCTCGATATGGAGGGGAGGAATTTGCAGTTATTTTGCCAAATACCCCCACCGAGGGCGCGTTAAAAGTTGCGAAGGATATTCAACTCGCGATCGCAGACTTAAAAATTGCTCATCAAGGATCGGTAGTGAGCCAGTTCGTTACTATCAGTATTGGCGTTGCAGTGATCACTCCCCTTGCCGATATATCGTCGATTCATCTAGTGACGGCGGCAGATCGGGCACTCTATCGGGCAAAAGCTGAAGGACGCGATCGCGTTGTCTTAGAAGAAGGTATTTTTAAGAGCAGTACCCCCTTTCCGTATGCATCAATCGGTTTGGAGCAAGGAAGGGAACTTAGGCATGAATGAGCAGTAGTTGAAAAAATAACGGGGAAAGTAGATAAAAATCAAATGCTCCTAGAAAAAAGTTGAAATCCCAAGGAATAATAAAGGTGAAGATAGGGAGCGCGATCGCGTGAACGGCGAAAGTCGTTTGCCCCACTTATTCGCCTTTTACACACCTTTGATGAAATCTCCTTGCTCAAGTTTCCGTGCTCTGTGCCCAATGGCTTGGTATTTACTTCCACTTTTACTGATCGGGTTCCTCTGCTCAACTTCCGCAGTGCTTGCAGGCACTTTAACAGAGCGCATTGCTGCTTTTCCTGACTGGCACGATAAACCCACGGTGCAAGCTGTTAAAGGCGATTTGATCTATCCCGATTGGATGGTGGGCACCTGGAAAATGACCAGCACATTGAAAGACATGGTTGCACCGCTGGCACCAGAGGTGACCACTCCTGGCTTCGATGGCAATCGAGATTTTTTGAATACGCCTGTGACCTGTCAGGTGCGGTTTGTGCCCAACAACATTTTGGAGCGCAATAAAGCGGTTATTCCATTTCTGTCCTTACCAACCAAATCTCTCACAAAAGCCTTGGTCGTCTCCGATCGCGCTTTTAATGGGTTGAGCCTTGCCAAAGCCTACTTGGGCGATCGCGTGATTCGCGTTTGGGTAGATGCTCAAGATTCTAATCGCCTGATCACAAAGTTTCGAGATAATCGCAAGTTGTTTTCCTTTGCCACTGGGCGCAGCGTTGAACAACTTGATCCTGATCATTTCATTGCCTCAGAGCTATTTCAGCAGTTTTTTCAAGCACCCGAAAAACCCTACAAAAATCAGGTGGAAACGACCACAGCCTACACTCATCAGCCGGATGGCAGTGTGACCGCCGATCAATTTACGGCAGTTTATCTTAATTCACCCCATCCCAAGGCATTTGTGGCAGGCGATCGCCCAGTGGCACTCTATCGCTACACACTCCGATTTGTTCAATAAAGCATGGCGTTTAATTTTTGTTCGTGTTAACAGGCGCTTTTGTGATTCATTGCTTTAAGTAATGCCGCCAATGCTTGATCTTCAGATTGATTTACTTGCCGATCCATCATGGCAAGACTCACCGCTTTCGGAAGGGCGATCGCGGCAACATCCGCATCCAGTCCATCCACCAAATCATCCAATGATTGGGGCACTTTCAACGCCGATCTCACCCCTAGCAAAGTGGGTTCATCAAAGCCGATTGCCTCTAACTGAGGCTGCAACTTTTCCCATATAGTCGGCTGCCCTGGACTGCCAACTTGGATTAGGTAAGCAAGCAAACGCTGGAGAGTACTTTGCTGGTGGGTTGTAAATTGAGCGGTGTCTAGGGATGAACTGGAGTCTGATGTGCAACCAGCCAAGTTGCTGACAATTTTTTGCCAATCGCAGTGATCACAAGCTTCGGGTTTATCTACCGTGAGACAAAGATGAATCTTACCGTTTGCTGTTGTCAGTTGTTCAACTTGGGCATGAACGCCTAGAAAGCTGAGCCATTGAGCAACGGTTGAAATAAGCACAGAACGAGTTGCATGGCTATTTGCCAGCAGTCGAACTTGGGTTTGTACCATCGGGCGAACAATGTGTGACAACATAGCGAAGTGCTGAAACTTAATAACCTGAATATGCTTTTCAGGATATAGGAGTTTCTGCGATCGCAGTTGAAATTTAGGAGTTCCCTAACAAAACTACCCCCTAGTCCCTAACCCTTCGACCTTAGATTCCAGCGACTTCAAAAACTCGGTATTCACGCCTGATTCTCGTGTCAGAGCCACTTTGCCAGTCCGAGCAATTTCTCTCAGCCCAAATTTGTTTAGCACCTGCACAATCGCCACCATCTTACCCGGATCGCCGACCACTTCTAAGGTTAAGGAATCTTCAGCAACATCTACCACTCGCGCTCGAAAAATTTGCGCGAATTCAAGAACTTCGGAGCGATTGGCGCTGCTGGCGTTCACCTTCATCAGCATTAGCTCTCGCTCTACGCAGGGCACCTCAGTAATATCCTGGACTTTAAGCACATTGATCAGCTTGTAGAGTTGCTTGGTCAATTGTTCAATAATTCGATCATCTCCAGGAACTACCATCGTAATCCGAGAGATGCCCAGTTGCTCTGCGGGTCCTACCGCCAAGCTTTCAATATTAAATCCGCGTCGCGCAAATAGACCCGCGATGCGAGTTAAAACGCCTGCTTCGTCTTCAACTAAAACGGATAATGTGTGTTTCATGACGGGTTCACAGCTAGCCTCTTATTTTATCGTGGAGTGTTGTGTATGCATGAGCTAGTTTGTGAGCAACTCATGATTTTCCAAGCAATGCCGCTTAACTGGCGATCGCGGTCAAAGTCCTTAAAGTGAGCTTTCAGGGGAGCAGATAACTGCTTCCAAGGAATGTCTACAAATCCAAGGCGAGTATAAAACTGATGCATTTGAGGTTTACAAACTAGATAGGTCGGCTGCTCTGCCTGACTAATTATTTGCTTAATCAAGCGCGCTCCAAGCCGTTTTTGTCGCCACGCTGAACTGATGTATACATGGTACAGGACACAAAAGCGCTCGTAACTGGCGAGGGCTGCACAGCCGACCGGGACTCCTTCGCATTCCACAACCTGATACAAAGACCAGTTAAATAGAGGCTCAGTGGGAATGAGAACCAAGTGTAGGATTAGAATGCCAGCCTGCGCGATCGCCCAAAGCATTGTGCAGAACAGTAGCAATATCAGACTGGATTGCAAGAGTAGCGATTGTGTATGCATCAAAATCAACTGTTGCAAGGCTGCAAACAGTCCTAAACAGCCAATTTTAAGGAGGCGACAAATAATGATGCGGAGATCAAAACCAAGGGCTTCAGACTGGATGAGCTTTAAAACGAATTTTTGAAGCATCCAGCGATCACTTTTACGGGCAGATCGCACTAAACAATGAGTCGGTAAAGGTAAAAACACCTCAAGCATCCGCTACTGACATGATTGCGACTGCACACTCACCCACAAAAAACTTAACTGAAACGGCGAAACCGCTTTCTCCGTCGAGCGATCGCTTTGCGTTTTTCCTTCTCAATCGGGGTTTCAAAATGGCGATTTTTCCGCATGTCTTGAAAGATACCTGCTTTTGCCACTTGGCGTTTAAATCGACGGAGTGCCGACTCAAGCCCTTCGTTTTCCCCCACAACTACCTGAGTCATGCTACTACCTCTTTAAAGTGAAATTAGACTTGGCAAATGAACTGAAATGAAACCCTTTAGCGCGAATGAATTGTCATCATTTCAGAACTTTCATTTACCCAACGGCAGAGCATTTAATTTGAGTGGAAAAGGTCTGAGAGGTTAATTTGCATCGCCTCTAAACTTAAACCTCTCAATTAAAAAACTATTTTAACTCCGGTGAGAACCCTCAATTAGTATCGGCGATCGCCTCCACTAAAGCTATCTCGCCCACCCGCAGGACGGCGATCCTCGCGGGGCTTCGCCTTGTTTACCTTCAATGTGCGGCCCATCCACTCTGCTCCATCAAATGCTTCAATCACTGCGGTTTCTTCCGCTTCAGAAGACATTTCCACAAATGCAAACCCGCGCATACGCCCTGTTTCCCGATCCTTGGGTAATTGCACACTTACAACTTTTCCATGTTCTGAAAAGGTTTCTACAACGTTCTCTTCGGTGACTTGAAAGGACAAATTACCAACGTAAACAGACATAGCAAGTCTCCGATAAAGAGTGAAATGCGGGAAATTACTCACCAGAGGATGCAAGACGAACTGCTCGACCTGAATATAAATCCTTGCTCGGATGAGCATACCATAAGATCCAAGCACGGCACACTTTTTGAACCGCAGCAAATCCTACTAGCCACGCCTTTCTAGCCATGCTTTCATCTTGCCAGGATTCAGCAACCCAGCCGGATCGACCCTTTCCTTAAATCGCAAATGCTGAAGATCAACCGTCTTCCGTCCGCCGTCTTCCAAAATGTAGGTGTGTGGATTGAAGATGTAGGCATCGACCGATTCGTGATACTCCATGATTTCCTGGAGGCGATCGCTCGTTGTATAGCGCACCACCTGTAAACCCACTGGACGAATCGATCCCCCTACTCGAATAAATTCCAGATGCATCATCACTTCGTCGCCATAGTGATCATACAACTGCTCAAGTACCTTTAACTCTGGATCAGCGGGAAACAAAGTTTGCAGATAGGTCAATGTTGGATCGATGCTGCGAGCATGAAGCGTGGTGTGGTTCCAGGAATATTCCACCAACGTGATGCCTTTGCTTGCCTCCTGCGCCGATTTTTGATAGCAAACTTTCCCGCCAAATTCTTTCACCAATTCTGCAAATGGCTCCAAGCTGCATTCTGCAACTAATACCATCGCCACATGGCTACCCGTGGGAATGCTGCCCTTTAAAGCGGCAAAGTACGTTGGTAGGGGATCGGCACAGACACACACCATTTTTTTGATGATGCCATCACTGTTGCCCAATGCTTGCCCAAATTGAGCACTGGTCATGAAATCGGTAAAGGTTACGATCGCCTCTGCCCAAGCGTAAGCAGGTGCTAGAGGAATCTCTAGCTCGGTGATAATGCCATTGGTGCCCCAAGCGTGTGCCACTTTATAGACATCATCGCCCCGCAGTTCCACCACTCTGGGTTCCTCTTCCATGGTGACCACGCGTAGTGCTAGCAGATTGCCGCGATCGCGCAATTGCCCATAGGTCACCGACCCAATGCCACCACTACCGCCGCCAACAAACCCGCCAATCGTCGCTTTGCGATAGGTGGACGGAAACATGCGAATTTCCCATCCGCTTACCCGCGTTTGCTTATCGATCGCCGCCAGCTTAGCTCCTGGTTCCACACAGGCAATCCCCGGCTTAATCCATTTCACCTGCTGCATCCCAGACACATCCAGAATGACACCGCCTTCTAACGGCACACATTGTCCATAGTTGCCCGTGCCTGCACCTCGTACAGTCAGCGGAATCTTGTGCTTGACGCAGGCTTTCGCCACCCGCAGAACTTCCGCTTCGCTGGTGACTTTAACAACCACATCCCCACGCTTATCTGCCAGCGCATCTTGAAGAATTGGGCTGTAGGTATAGTAATCCTGAGACAACTTGCTGACTTGAACCACATCGGTGAAAATCTCCAATCCCGCCAACTCAGCCATTAAACTGTCCAGATTGTATTGGGGCATGATCGACATCATTGCAAGTTCTCAGAGTCAGTGAACAAAAAGCACGAGACGTTGATGAATATAGTAGGTATAAAATCCCCAGTGGCAAAATCCCCGGTAGTTGCTCCTCATCACAGCAAGTACAGGCATAAGTTCTACCCCTAGGAGCAGAAACAGGACTGTGTTTAGCAGTGCCAGAATTACAGCATCCTAACATCCTCATTTAATAGAATTAATATGCAGTTGCGGTCAAATCACCCATACCGCCAGAAAAGTGCAGATAAAAGTAACTGAATCATCTACAGTGCTTTCATTTTCTCGAACCATTGCCGCGATCGCGACAACGTTGAAGCAACTCATCATTTCTGCCTATCTGCCTATCTGCTTACGCGATGTGCGACTAAAACTACTGTGTCACAAGCTGGTCGAACTGCAACGGTTCATCGCTATGACGGTTGAGCCAACGACAGAGGGTATGAGCCAACAGCTTGCGGTTGAGGCGACTGGTTAAGTGCCACCGGTCTCGTGCCCAGACCTTTTCAACCCTGAAGCGCTCTACTAATTGACCAATGACCGTTTCAATGAGTCGTCGCATTCGTTGGAGTAACTTAACCCAGGCAGGATCGCGAGAGTCCTGCATATTGGAACGCAGAGCGGTTTGAAGTTCAATGCCAACCTGTCGAAGGTCTTGCTGAAGTGCGGCCGACAGGTAGCCCTTGTCGCCAATCAGTAAGCCTTGGATAGTAGACACCATATCCCAGAGCGCCTCTCGTTCACTTCCGTTGGCAGGAGTCAGACTAAAGCCGGTAATTACGCCCGTGGCAGTGATGATTAAATGACCATGAAAGCCATAGTAGGTCTGCTTCTTCGCCGCACAGTAACCGTAAGCGGCTTCTCCTCTAAAACTGCGACATCTCGGTGCCCGACTCAAGCCACACAACGGAATCGGAATCCCATCCACCAGATGAACCGCATCTGTAAACGCTCCTAATTGGGCGGCTAAACGTTGCTGGAGGACTTGCTTGTACTGCCATAAGTTGGCGGCTTGCCGC
>QBMH01000020.1 GCA_003249025.1 Leptolyngbya sp.
AAACAGCAATGATAAACTCGTCCATAGTAAACATAAGTCCCACTCCAGCTAGATAGGTTCTACTTCTAGCATCGCCCAGCGGGACTTTTCTTGTGCAACCTTAGTTGCACATCGCGTTTTTAATCGTTTTCTAGCTATATCCATTGCGGAGATCGCGGCAACTCACGCGATCTCTAGCATTAGCCCGTCTTCAGTTGCTCTAACTTTTGCCTAATCAAGATTTCAATTTCCTCAACTTCAGCATTTGATTTGGGACATCAAAAGTCTCTGGAGATGCGTCAGAGGTAAAGCGATCTACGAAGGCATGAAACGCCGTTTTATCGGCAGGATGAGCAACGACATACGTGCTTAGCTCCATCTTGGTCGGAGAAGCGCACTTCTCTATCCAAACGCTAGGTTTCACTTACTTTGCTATCCCCAGATTGTAGAATTGCTTTTTCTAGGACTTCTGCATGGATGAGAGCGCGATCGATGAGAAATTGAATTTGGTCGGGCGACAGCGGTTCACCATTGGCATAGTGTTCTAGCCAGGTTTGGCAAATAGCGTTAGGGTCGGTGGGGATGTGGTTGAGTTCCCATCCTGCTAAATCGAGATCCTTCATTAACTGGCTCACCTTCGGATCATAGCTAAGGGCAAAGCAGCGACATTCAGAGGCAGCAGCCATAATCAGCCCGTGAAAGCGCATGGCGATCGCCATTTCCACGCCCCGAAACAATCCCTTTAGCTGCTGGGGATCTTCTAGCATCAGCACTTTGGAACCAGGAATTTGTGGCTGAATGGCTTCAGCGATCGCCAAATCCTGCGATCGTTGAAACGGCACCAGCAAAATACAGGCTTGGGTTGCTTTCTGAAACAAAATCAAAGCTTGGGTCAACGCCGCTAGACGCGCTGGGGTAAGTTGAGGGTGAACACGAAGATTGACGGCAATTCTGGGAGCAGGCAAGTCCCAAAGTCCCTGAACGGGGCTACCTGTCATCGCCCAGACTGGATCGGGTGCCAGCGTAAAGGGGATGCCCCATTCCGAAACCCAGCCAGCAGAACGGCTATCACGCACACTGACCGCAGTACAACGGGAAAAGGTTTGTTGCGCCAACCATTGGGTAATAGGACGGTGAAGCGGTCCAATTCCCTGTGCCCAGGCGATCGTGATTAACCCCATGCGCTGCGCTAACTGCATCAGTCCGGTGTAGTAAAGCGGGCTGAGGGCGCTAGTAGTATCCTGGATCAAGCTGCCGCCGCCCCAAATGAAAACTTGAGATTGACGGAGAGCATTGACAACCGCGATCGCGTTGTTTCGATCAATCGCTTCTACCCCAAAGCGATCGCGCGTTTGGCTAGGATTACCCGACAGCACCAGCGGCGTGACCGTTTTGGGCAACTGTTGCAACAGCGATGCTAATAGCGCTTCATCACCGCCATTGCCCTTGCCATAGTAGCCACATAACACCGCTCGTATTTCCATAAATAAATAGTTATAAAATTAATTGCCGCCAATTTTCAACTGCGCTCAGTCCTCAGTTTTGGGTGAGTTGAGAGAGTCGAAATTTGCCATTCTGCCCAAGAATGGCTCCCTTACTAAACTATCCTGAAGACAGCCCCGATCGATATATTTGTCCTGCATTCATTTCTATGAACGCTTTGTCAATTCCCACCTGGATTATTCATATCTCAAGTGTTGTCGAATGGATTGTTGCCATTTGGTTAATTTGGACGTATGGCGAAGTAATCAATAACCCGGCTTGGAAGGCGCTCTCGTTTGGCATGTTACCTGCTCTCGTTGGCGCAATGTGTGCCTGCACTTGGCACTTTTTTGATAATTCTCCATCGCTCGGTTGGCTGGTGACGCTACAGGCAACAATGACGGTTTTGGGAAATGTGACCGTTATGCTAGCAGCCTGGTGGATTTGGCAAAGCGCTCGAACCAAGATAGATAGCTAATAGTTCATGATTGGGGTGTGTATTAAAAGAGTAGGGTGTTTATGAAAGATTGGCTGGTGCCAACGCTGGGAGCAATGATTTTTTGGGGGTTCTGGGGTTTTTTACCAAAAATCACAACGACCTATCTCACGCCTCGGAGCGCCATTGTTTATGAGGTTCTAGGTGCCATTATATTGGCGATCACCGTGCTGATTTCCCTCAACTTTCAGCCCCAAGTTCATCCCATTGGCATCGGCTTAGCCATGACCACCGGAATGCTGGGATTTGCCGGTGCCTTCTGCTTTCTCACGGCTGTGCTGACTGGTCCCGTAACGCTGGTCGCAACCGTTTCCGCCCTATACCCAACGGTGAGCATTTTCCTCGCGATCGCCTTCCTCCACGAAACCATCACCCTCCAACAAGGAATCGGGATTGCGCTGGCAATCATCGCAATGATCCTGGTGGCAGCATAAGGAAGGTGCGAATGCCGAGGTGCGATGTACGAATGAGAATACAAAATCTAGAACTCATCATTCACCACTCGTCATTCACCACTCGTCATTCGCCACTCGTCACTCGCTATTCGCCACTCGCATGTTGCTTCAGTTGCTCTAGGCTGACGTGTTTCAACGCGGCGGCATGGGTGGAGGCGAGAATTACGCGCGGTGCAACTCCATCGTCTAGGGCTTCTTTCCAGCGGGAGGCGCATAAACACCAGCGATCGCCGGGTTTCAAGCCGGGAAAGCCATAGGCAGGCATGGGCGTTGATAGATCATTGCCTTGCGCTTTAGTGTAGGTCAAAAATTCTGCGGTGACTTGGGCACAGACCACATGCACACCCACATCGCCGTCGCCTGTGGTGCAATATCCATCGCGGTAATAGCCCGTCATGGGAGAGGTGCAGCAAAGCTCTAGCGATTCACCCAATACGTTTTTGGCTCCAGTCATGATGATTGCCTCGTTAAACCCTTGATTCATCGTAATCAAATTTGTTACCAATACTCAGCAATCAGGGTTTGGAGGCATGGCTAAAAAACGCGATCGCCTATCATCGAAGCACCGTTAAGCAGGCGAGATCGTGGCAGTTCCCAATAAAGTCCTTGAGTTGGTGAAACAGTTTCGGGAAAATGAGAGCGTTTATCGATCGCCCGACTACAAAGAAGCCCATATTCGCCAAGACTTTATTGATCCGTTTTTTGCTGAGCTAGGCTGGGATCTGCGGAATGAGCAAAATGCCTTAGAAGTCTACAAGGAAGTAATTTTTGAGGATGCGATCAAAGTGGGTGGCTCTACGAAAGCGCCCGATTATTGTTTTCGGGTGGGCGGCAACCGCAAATTTTTTGTGGAAACGAAGAAGCTATCGGTCAATTTGGCGGATATCGTCAGTGCGGCGTTTCAGGTGCGGCGGTATGGCTGGTCGGCAAAATTGCCTGTCAGTATTCTGACGGATTTTGAAGAGTTTGCGGTGTATGACTGCCGGGTGATGCCAAATAAGCAGGACAAACCAACAACTGCGCGATCGCTTTATTTGTCCTACACCGACTATGCCGATCGCTGGCATGAAATTTACGATTTGTTCTCAAAGAAAGCAGTGTTAGCCGGATCGCTGGAGCAATTTGCCGATGGGCATAAACAACGGAAAAGAGCTACCACAGTAGACGCGGCATTTTTGAAGGAGATTGAAACGTGGCGGGAACGATTGGCGATCGCGCTATCGAGTAGCAACCCAGATTTGTCGTCACGGGAATTGAATTTTGCGGTGCAGATGACAATTAATCGACTGATCTTTCTGCGAATTTGTGAGGATCGGGGGATTGAGCCTTATGAACAGTTGCGATCGCTGACTGAGAAAGCAGAAGTCTATCAGCAATTGTGTGGGCTGTTTCGGCAAGCGGACGATCGCTATAATTCTGGACTATTCCACTTTAAGCCGGAGAAAGGCAGACTGGAAGCCGATGAATTTACGCTGACGCTGACGCTTGCCGATGCGCCGCTTCAGCAAATCATCCAAAATTTCTACTATCCCGACAGTCCCTATGAGTTTTCAGTGATTCCGATCGAGATTTTGGGGCAGGTATATGAGCAGTTCTTGGGCAAGGTGATTCGGCTGACCCCAGCACAAGAGGCTGTGATTGAGGATAAGCCAGAGGTGCGGAAGGCTGGCGGAGTCTATTACACGCCGACGTACATTGTCGATTACATTGTGGAGAACACGATCGGGCGATCGCTGGCAGGAAAAACGCCCAAACAAGCTGAAAAAATTCGAGTGCTTGATCCGGCGTGTGGCTCCGGCTCATTTTTGATTGGGGCATATCAGTTTTTGTTGAACTGGTATGTGCAGCAGTATTCCGAGAATCCGACGAAGTATAGGAAGCAACTGTATCAGGGTAGTGGCGGCGACTGGCGGTTGACTTCGGCAGAAAAAAAGCGGATTTTGCTGAACCACATTCATGGCGTAGATATCGACCTGCAAGCCGTGGAAACCACGAAGCTGTCTCTGCTGCTGAAAGTGTTGGAAGGAGAATCCCAGGAAACGCTATTTAAGCAACTCTCGCTCTTGCAAGAACGCGCCTTACCTAACCTAGAACAAAACATCAAATGCGGCAATTCCTTGATCGGTTCAGACTATTACGACACTGTGCAAATTAATTTACCAAACAAGGAAGAATTGTATCGAATTAATGTGTTTGATTGGGATGAAGGTTTCCCCGAAATTATGCAAGCTGGTGGCTTTGATGTCGTCATTGGCAATCCCCCGTATATCCGAATTCAAGCGTTAAAAGAATGGGCACCGATTGAAGTTGAAATTTACAAGCAAAAATACACAACTGCTAGTAAAGGAAATTATGATATTTACGTTGTTTTTGTTGAAAGAGGAATCGAACTACTCAATCAGAAAGGTTTTTTAGGATTTATTCTTCCTCACAAGTTTTTCACTGCTCAATATGGTCAATCTTTACGTGCTTTAATTTCAGAAGGGAAGCATATTCAAAATATTGTACATTTTGGTGAACAGCAAGTATTTACGGGAGCAACGACTTATACCTGTTTGATGTTCTTAAACAAATCTGGTAATGATGAAGTTGTTATTTCAAAAGTTGATGATTTAGTTTCATGGCGTATTAGCCAACAAGCAACAGAGAGTAAAATTATTAGCACTACTATTACTGATTCAGAATGGAGCTTTTCAGTAAAGGAAAACTCGGAAATACTATCAAGAATTAGTAGAGTTCACCCAAAACTAGGCAGTGTAGCTCATATTTTTGTTGGAACTCAAACAAGTGCCGATGACGTTTATGTCTTGGATGAATGTTCTCTGGATGGTCAGTACATTACAGGAAAGTCTAAGTCCTTAGGGAAAGTAGTTAGAGTTGAAGCTGAGTGCGTCAAACCCTTTCTTCGAGGCAAACAAATCCGTAAATATGAGCCACCCAAAACAAGCTCTTACTTGATATGTCCTTATAATATTTCAACCCATGAATACATTCTTCTTTCAAAGATAGAAATGCTGGATAAATTCGCTTTAGCAATGAACTATTTAGAAGCAAATCAGGAGAAGCTAGGCTTACGGGAAAAAGGGAAATTTCAAGGTCAGAATTGGTATGCTTTTGGCTATCCAAAGAGCATGACTCTGTTTCAGAAACCTAAAATTATTGTTCCTGATTATAATAATGTTGCTTCATTTACATTAGACCAGGAAGGGCACTTTTATAAGACAGGATATGGTGTAATTCTCAAGGATAATCTTACCTCGTATTTCTACATTCTGGGTCTGCTTAATTCAAAGCTTCTATTCCAATATCTGCTGTCTATAGGTACTTTCTTACGAGGCGGCTATATTCGTTTTTGGACACAGTACATACAGCAAATCCCTATTAAATTGATTGATTTCTCAAGTCCCGATGAAAAAGCGAAACACGATCGCATTGTGCAACTCGTCGAGCAAATGCTGGCATTGCACAAGCAACTTGCTGAGGCAAAAACGCCGCCGCAAAAGAGCATGATTCAGAAGCAAATTAACGCCAGCGATCGCCAGATTGATCAACTGGTCTATGAGTTGTATGAATTGACGGCGGTGGAGATCGAGATCGTCGAAGGGATGTGATTCAGAGTAAGATGCATTCGGAGTTTGCACCCTGCCACTGATGTAAAGTTGGGCGATCGCACGCAACTTTACTCTCAATTTCTATCGTGACAGTAATTTTCAGAACGTGGCTTCAGCCTAATGGGATGCTAGTGTAAGCAACATTTACCCAATGCAACGCTACCCTGCACTAAAAATCTAGGCAACTGCGTTTAGAGGGTTTAAGGTTACCAGACATAGCTTGTACGATTGACTGTTCTGCCGACTGCACCAATTTCAACGCCACTTGCGCTGCACAGGGGCGCATCAGCGACCATAATACTGGAGCTAACCACCCACGCAGCGTCACCGAGTAAGAGACACAGGTTCCACAAACAGTTGATTCCACCCGATAAGTTACTTGTTCTTCTAATCCAGGGAAAACCAAAATTCGTATGCTGAGTGCCTCTTGCGGACGAACCCGTTCTACAAAAATTTGAATTGGAATTGGAATCAGTCGAGTAAATGCTTGATAAATCAAACCAGGCTTTATCACCAATCCATAAGGTACATTGGTACTTGCAATAATTGGATGCCAGGATACGTCTTCAAGATCTGTAATCTTGTTCCATAATTCTTCAACTGAAGCGAAACTCAGCGCTTGATAAGTTCTAACAAGAGCAGTTTGCGAGAGACCTCTCTCAGGAGGGTTGAAATTAAATAGACTGCTAGACATCGCTAAGTCCTCTTTATCAAAGCCTGTCTTAGAAACCTTTATTGTATTTGGAACTCCATACTTAACAACAGTCCGGACAATTTTAAATTGCTAACGGTAGAATGCGGGTTTTAGCCTCCTCAGGGAGGTCAAATGCCAACGGCAGAATGGGGGTTTCAGCCTCTGTCTCAAAAACTGTCCGGAGTATTGACTTAAGAGATCGTCCTAATGTGGGTTTTCTATAACCCCATTCGTTTAGCGGAGGGATTGCTCGAATGAATTATCTGCAAAATTATTGACTTACCCGTTTGTAAAGTTTAAACCACTGCAACAATCCAGTTGGTTGTAGCCCCAATTCACGGTAGGCTTAGAAAGCTTGAATACCAAAATAGAGACGTTCAATACTTTACCTATTGGTTCTTGAAACTTTTTAGCATGACTCTGAAGTTGCTGAGCGGATAGGGTTTTAAGGAAGAATAAAGTTTCAATTTGAGTTCTATCGGATTGAAATGGGCAAGAACCGCAGAAAATATCTGTTTTTGGGGTAGCAAGTTCCAGCACACTACACATTAGTTTGTATCAGGAATTGGGTGGGTATGACAGCTTTTTTTACTTCTGAAGCAGCCATCGTCGATAATGCTCTTCCTCCTAGTAACTCTCGTGAGCGGGTCAGTCAGCTATTACGCGATCTGCAAGATGAAATTTGCAGTGGCTTAGAGCAAGCCGATGGAATTGGCAAGTTTCGGGAAGACAGTTGGGTTCGGGAAGAAGGGGGGGGCGGGCGATCGCGTGTCTTACGGGATGGCAACATAATCGAGCAAGGCGGCGTGAACTTTTCTGAAGTCTGGGGAAAAGATTTGCCGCCTTCTATTCTGGTTCAGCGTCCTGAAGCCGCTGGGCATGGGTTTTATGCCACAGGCACTTCAATGGTGCTTCATCCTGGCAATCCCTACATTCCCACGGTTCACTTGAACTATCGCTATTTTGAAGCGGGTCCCGTGTGGTGGTTTGGCGGTGGCATTGATCTCACGCCCTACTATCCCTTTGCCGAAGACGTAGTGCATTTTCATCGCACTCTCAAGCAAGCGTGCGATGCTCATAATCCTCACTACTACCCCGCCTTTAAGCTGTGGTGTGACGAATATTTTTATCTAAAGCATCGCAACGAAACGCGTGGCGTAGGTGGGTTATTCTTTGACTATCAAGATAATCAAGGGAAGCTTTATCCCATCTCTTATCCCGGATCTCATAGCGATACCCCTGCCGCTCACTATAGTCAAACGGTGGGCGATGTCCAAGGACGCAGTTGGGAAGATATTTTTGCCTTTGTGAAAGATTGCGGAAAAGCCTTTTTGCCTGCCTATGTGCCGATCGCGGAACGTCGTCAAGCCACGGAATACGGCGATCGCCAACGCAACTTCCAGCTTTATCGGCGCGGACGGTACGTCGAGTTCAATCTCGTATACGACCGAGGCACCATTTTTGGATTGCAAACGAATGGTCGCACTGAATCTATTCTGATGTCTTTGCCGCCCCTCGTGCGTTGGGAATACGGCTATGAACCTGAACCCAACACTCCAGAAGCTGACCTTTACACAACTTTCCTCAAGCCTCAAGATTGGATTAACTGGACTCTGCCAAATTCCTAGGGGGTGGGTTAAACTACAGGTGAACAAATTTGATTGATGAAAGTTTGTTTGCCTTTTGATAGATTTGTGTCGAAGCTTAGGTTGAGCCGTCGCTGTCATCCACATACCCACAGCATTTAGGAGAAGGGACTGATTCCTATGGAGCAAAAATCGATTCATATGGAGCAAAAAAACCATACGACCCAAGATGGCACCACTGTGATTGTCCTAGTTCCAACTGGGCGCTTAGACATTACCACGGCATGGCAATTTCGTCTTAAGTTGCAGGAATGCATTTCTAAGCTAAGCCACCATGTTGTGGTTAATCTAGGTCAGGTCAATTTTATTGATAGTTCTGGCTTAACCTCTTTGGTTGCTGGAATGCGGGATGCTGACAAGGTAAGAGGCAGCTTCCGCATTTGTAACGTCCATCCTGAAGCTCGGCTAGTGTTTGAAGTAACCATGATGGATTCGGTATTTGAGATTTTTGATACTGAAGAAGAGGCTTTAGAAGGCGTTCCTCGTGGAATTGCGAGTTAGTCCTCTGTGATCTTTTTAGATCTTTCTTGGCTGTAATCTTGAGTCTTCGTGTATTGATAGGGACCCATCATTGCTCCCCACAAAGCCTTATTGGTTTTTGGGTCAACTCCTTTGTCGTAGGTTAAGTACTTGTCGGCACTGGCTTCAAAACCAAGGACAACCTGCCGTTCTTCTCCTTGATAAGTAAAGCAGCAACGGGCACCTTCTGGCGGCTCTGCGATGAAGCGATCGCCCTCCAGCAAACTCACATTTAAAATGCAGCCCGGTAATAGATTGATCTGTTCAAGCGTTACCGATTTGAGCAAATCTGGATTATTTCCAGCCCCCTTGACCATGGCTGGATCTTTAAATTCGTAATACTGAACCTGTAATATGTGAAGTGGCTCTGACGCAGGCTGTAGCCGCATTAAACGCTGGCGATAGGGATTTTGCAAATTCATAACGTTTGCCTGTTCTGCAAATAGCGTAATGCTGTCCTCGCCAAAAAGCGCCATTGGACGCTGCCATAGCCGTAGGTGAACATACCAAACAGGTTCAGCCGCCGCTTGCTTAGAATTCTCAAATTCACCCGTGAGATAGGAAGCAAGGTTTAAAAGATTGGACGAAAGGGGCATAGTGAAAGGGTGAAGAGGTAAAGGAGTGGGGGAAAAGGGACGAACTTAATGATCCGCTGCTTCTTTCACAAAACTTGGCAAACGTCTCATCACGAGCGAGAATGAAGAAGAGATCAACCACCAAAATTCTACTGTGAATACTGTCCGTACCGTTTCAGATACTAAGCGAGCGTTTTACTCCTGCCATACTCGCCCAATTAATTCGATTTATCGTCGGGTGGTTGAAGAATTAATGGTGGAGATGCATTTACTTGCTGTAAATGTGGATTATCACTATGATCCGATTTATGCTTTGGGCGTAGTCACTTCACTCGATCGTTTCATGCAGGGATATCGCCCTGAGCAAGATAAGGATTCCATTTTTAATTGTCTTTGCCAATCGCTGCCAGATGATCCTCAACGGTATAAAAGCGATGCCGAGCGGTTGACAACTTTTGCTCACTCAGTCGGCT
The DNA here is from genome assembly GCA_003249025.1 of Leptolyngbya sp. Lineage (GTDB taxonomy): Bacteria > Cyanobacteriota > Cyanobacteriia > Leptolyngbyales > Leptolyngbyaceae > ULC077BIN1. The sequence continues at coordinate 9,931 of QBMH01000020.1, forward strand.
CAGCGAAAGAGTTGGTGTCTTGGTTGGAAAACGCTGCCACGATCGCATCGGGGGATGAGTTACAAGAACAGGTCAAAGCGATCGCCAACAATCCCAAATTTAAATACACTCGATTATTTGCCATTGGGTTATTTACATTATTTGAATTGGCAGATTCGGAAGCGGTACAAAACGAAGCTCAGCGTCAAGAATTTTTGAAGGAAGTTTGTGCGGCTCTGCGGTTACCTGAAGACAAAATCCAGAAAGATTTAGAGCTTTACCGTAGCAATCTAGAGAAGATGGCTCAGGCTCAGGCAGTAATGGCAGATATTTTACAAGCCGGTAAGAAAAAGCGGGAAGAACGGCTTCAGGCAAATAGCGGGAATGGTTCTAGTTCCGTTGATGTGACTGAAACTCCTAAAAACGAAGCCGCTTCAGGTTCTTAATGTATGTCCCCTCATACGTCTTCAACCCCTCAGCAAGGTCACTATCGGTATGATCCGACTGCCTTAGATCAACAAGGTCCGGCACGTCTTTTTTCTCATGTTGGGGAGGATGGCATTGCACGATATATTGCAGCGCAATTAGGACAAGCGGCTGTTGAACAGGGCAAGTTATCCCATCCTTTAAGCTTGCTGGGCAACCAGTTAAAGCGTACAGTTCACAAAGCGGACGAACTTTGGAACTTCATAACAACCCGGCTAGTCAATCTAGAAATTTTTCAATCAGGCTGGTTTAATTTTGACTTGCCGCCGGATGAGCAATTTGGAGTAGGATTTGTTCGCGATCGCCGCGACATGATGGAGGCATTATTATCAGCGCGACAAGCAGCGGTAAAGGAAACTCAGCCAACCCAATCTAGGGGGCGATTTTACCAGGTTTTGGAGCAGCATCGGAGATCGCGCCCAATCGTCGTTCACATCCATGAGCGGGAAGGCGGGTTAAGCGATCGCGAGTTTGCTCGTCAGCGTCTTGCTGGACAAAACCCAATGGTATTGCGTCGCATCCAGACTGCTGATCAACCGTTGTTGCAAAGCTGGGCGGCTGTAGATTGCTTGCTTGCTAGTGGCGATCGCGTTGATCTGGAGCAAGCGGCAACGGATAATCGCTTGTTTGTGGCAAAGTATCCACTGCTGCAAAGCTTGACGGTTGCCGACTTGCAGCCTGGACGATATGTCGGTAGTCCTATTGCACTGTTTTATCGCACTCAAAACGAGCTAGAACCGCTGTTGATTCAGCTTGAAACTGGGCATGTCGTCACGCCACACAATGCATCCGGTGATGCCTGGATGCAAGCAAAATTATTTGTGCAAGTGGCGGATGTGACCCATCACGAGTTGATTAGCCATCTGTGTGATACGCACCTGGCAATGGAAGCCTTTGCGATCGCGACTCCGCGTCAGTTGCCCACTACCCACCCATTGTATCGACTGCTGCGTCCCCATTTTCAGTTTTTGTTAGCCATTAATAATCGAGGTAACACCGTGCTGTTAGGCGAAGGAGCCGCGATCGATAACTTAATGGCTCCGACGCGCCAAGCTTCAATTGGACTGATCAATCGCGCCTATCGAGAGCGATCGTTTGGGGATTATGCCTTGCCGAAAAATATCCGACAGCGAGGGATTGAACCTGAATTTTTGCCAGAGTTTCCCTATCGAGATGATGCGATGTTGCTGTGGGATGCAATTCAGCGGTACGCGACTCAGTTTTTACAGCAGTACTATCCAACGGATGAATCGGTACAGCAGGATTTTTATCTGCAAGCTTGGGCGGCGGAATTAGGCAGTTCTCTCTGCGATCGCCCCCTGAGTGATTTTCCTCAAGCTCCTGCTTGGCTCCCGACCGAAGCGATCGCCCAAGCAGGGCTTGATCTACACGAACTACCCGACTACCCGCGAGTGCCAGGGTTCCCGACCGAGATTTCTAGTTTTCACGATCTTGTTGAAATTACCACTCAACTGATTTTTACCTGCGGTCCTCAACACGCAGCGGTGAACTTCAGCCAGTTTGACTATGTGGGCTATGCGCCAAATGCACCACTAGCAGCCTATTGTCGTCCTAGCTCCTGCACTTCCATAGAGCAACTACTGCCGTCGCTGACACAAGACTTAGGACAAATCGAGTTGAGTTTTGCCCTTAGCGGCATTCGTTGGGGCAGATTGGGTAATTCTGACTTGATCGACTTCAAAGATAGTGGCGATCGCCAAGTATTAGAGCAGTTTCGGGCAGAGCTAGTCGCGATCGAGCAACAAATCACGCAGCGTAACCACAAGCGAGTCGCGTCTACAGGAATAGCCTATCCTTATCTGCTCCCGCCCCGCATTCCCAACAGTATTAATATTTAGTGATCAGGACTCCGCACCCAACCGCTCTAGAGAAATTCGGGCAGCTTCAGCGACCTGTGGATGGCTATCTTTTGCCAGATATTTCGCAGCGGAAACACTTTTTGGGGTGGGCAAGTGTCCCAACGCTTCCGCAAGCCGCTGACGAACCAGCCAATCTTCCGACTGAGCAAAGCGGAGAATATGGTCTACAGAGTCGATCGCTTTAATTTCACCCAATGCCGCGATCGCCGCCTGCTGCAATACCACTTCCTGACTATCCAATGCTTGGATTAGTACATCATAAGCACGCGGATCTTTCAAATTACCCAAGGAGACCGCCGCACTAAACCGCACCAACCATTCTGTGTCTTCATAAAAAGTGCGAACCAGTGGCTCCAAGGCACGAATGTCTTCCAAATAACCCAACGCTCCCGCCGCATCAGCTCGAATGCTATAGTCCGATTCATTCGTTAAAACATCCAGCAGTAACGGATAGCATTCATCAGTCTGCTTGATTCCTAAAGCAAACACCGCCATCGATCGCACTTGTAAATTTTCATCGTGCAGCACTTTTTTAATCAAGGGCACCGCGTCAATCGCCGGCACATCTCGCAGAGTTGCCAACGCAATCCGGCGATCGCGCACATTCTCGCTTTCCAAATCCGCCGCAATTTTTTCTAAATTTGGCTGAGTCACTTTAAGGAATCTCGTTACAAAACTTTACTATTTCGCCATTATAACGGAGATAGTAGGGAGTGCGGAGTGATCACCAAGACCAGGAAACTCAAAACTTCTTCATTCACTCTCTCCACTTGCTTGCTTCTTTCGCTCTTGCAGTTTCAACAAAATCTCGGCATGGACTTCGCGGGTAATCGGGTAAAAATAAGCCAGTACGAGTCCAATCAACAAAATTACGGCGGGGATAGGACCAATCATCAGCCGAATTGCCCACAGTGCTGATTCTGGCTGGGTTGGACTCGGCTGACCCGCAGTAGTTTTTAAGAAACCTGAAACTTGCAGCGCTTGCCCAACCAAAAACACCCCGATCGCTAGCGCCACCTTTTGCAACAACACCATATATCCATAAAACAGCCCTTCCCGGCGTTGACCAGTATTCAGTTCATCCAACTCAATCACATCGGGAATCATCGACCAGGGCACTAGATAAGCAGTGGACACCCCAAACCCCGCCATTACCGCCAACACATACATCCCAATAACCTGTCCGGGCTGCAAGAGAAATAAACCAATCTGGGCAATCACCCATAGCGACATCCCCATAAAATAGACCGCTTTTTTGCCGACCCGCTTGCTTACCGCCGTCCAAACAAACAGCATAACCAAGCCAGTCACCTGCACCGCAATCACGACTTTAGTGAAGTCTTGTGCCGTTAGACCCATCCAGTTTTGGACAAAGTAGGGAATGATAGCGACAGTATTTTGCACTGCCAGCCAAGAACAGAGATAGATGCCCACTACATAAAGAAAAGGACGATTGCTAAAGGCAGCTTTTAGCTGTTCCACATAAGACATCGTTTGGGGCGGTGATGGATTCGCTTGGCGGCGGGCTTCTCCTTCTAGCACTCGTTTACGAATCCCAAACACGCACCAATACAAGGGCAAGACTGAAATGACTGCACATACGCCGCCAATTAGTAGATATTGCTTGATTGGATCGTTCGGAAAGACTCCAAACAGAACCAGCGCAATAATTAAAGACACAATGCTGCCGCTAATGGAAAAGGCAAACCGAAAACTATTCAGGGTAGTTCGCTCATCATAGTTTTGAGTCAGTTCGGGCGTTAGAGCGGTATATGGCAGGTTGACAACCGTATAGAAGGCGTTGGAGAAGATACTAATGGCGACGTAATACCAAAACAGCCCCCACTGATTGGTGCTGGGATTGTCGCTGAAGTGAGGAACAACCCATTGCAAAAAGAAAAAGATGCCAAAGGGCACGGCTCCCCAGAGTATCCAGGGTAAGCGCCGCCCCCATTTGCTTTCGGTGCGATCGCTCATCGCCCCCACCATCGGATCATTAATCGCATCCCAAATCTTGCCAATCAGCAAAATACTGCCTGCTAAGCCAGGATCTAACCCCGCGACATTGGTAAAAAAGACGAGTAAAAACACCACCACAATGTTGGCAGTAATCGCAGGCCCTAAATCGCCTGCTCCATATGCCATTTTTGTCCAAAAACTGAGTGGGCGAGAATCAAAGCGTTCAGAATCAGAATTGTTCATGACAAGATGAGTAAAATTTCGTCAACAGTTGTATTATTCTTTTCGACTTCTGCAATGCAAAGAGCTTGACCATGCCAGATCTTTATGTCTCTTGGGAAGATTACCATGACACGATTGAGCGACTCGCCGTAAAGGTGCATCAATCCGATTGGCAGTTTAATCAGATCATCTGTTTGGCAAAGGGAGGTTTGAGAGTGGGAGATATTTTGTCCCGTTTATATGACGTGCCCTTAGCCATTTTGTCCACTGCGTCTTATGGAGGCAGCAATAACCAATCTCGTGGTGCGCTGATTTTTTCCCATGATCTCACCAAAACTACTGCAAATTTGGGCAGTCACATCTTATTGGTGGATGATTTAGTGGATTCTGGGGTAACGCTGAAGAAAACTCTCGACTGGCTCGATCGCAAATACGGATTCTACATCGAAGAAGTTCGCACTGCCGTTCTTTGGTACAAACAGTGTTCCGTCATAACTCCCGACTATTATGTAACTCATTTGCCAGACGATCCTTGGATTCATCAGCCCTTTGAACCCTATGAGCAGATGACCATCACCGATCTGGTAGCGGCTCATGTTACTTCTTCAGAAAAGTAGCTTCAGAGCTTTGGTGATAGCCGTTTTCACAATAACTCTAGAACCTGAATCCTATTAACCCAGGGATACTACGTTGCCTTGCAAGCCGCGATCGCGGCTGGCAAGGCACAATCTTTAAATACAACAAGCTTCTGTGGAGGTTTTGCTAAGATACCAAAGGGATGGTTGGATTGCAGTAACTTTCTGTAGACAACGGGGCACTCTATCGCTACCCAATTGATATTGATCCGAACTTTGGATGTATGTGAGCAAAATCTATGGCTGCAAATGACACGTCCCAAGAATCTCAAGCTCCCTCATCGTTCCGCACTAAACGAATTGGTGGCTATTTGGTCGATGCTGGATTACTTACGCCTGCTCAAGTCAACGTGGTGCTGGATGACCAGAAGGTAAATGGTCTGCGTTTTGGAGAAATTTTGGCAGCACGAGGTTGGGTGAAGCAGGAAACCATTGAATATCTCATGGAAAAGGTCATTTTGCCTGAGCAAGCGTCTTTGAATCAACAAGATACTCTGGATAATTCTACTCATCAATCTGATGATATGGATACGCTTTAGCCAGTTGGACAAGGTGAGATTGCGGCTTACAGATGTCCGCTAAAGAGCCACAGCCAAAACGGTAAAGTCAGCAGTAAGGTGAGGCTGCCGATCGCGATCGCGGTTACCGCCATTTCATAATCTAGTTCATAGGCTTCTGAAATCACCAGTGTGGCAAAGGCAGGCGGCATCGCCATTTGCAGCAAGATTGCCCGATGCACCAAGCCATGCACTCCTAAACACCAGAGACCACTGCCGATCACCAGCGGCACCAACAGCATTTTAATACTGAGACTAAAAGCCGCTGGTTGGATGCTGTTCAACGAAGACAGTTGGCTGAGGCGCATTCCTACTAGCACTAGAGAGAGCGATACCACGCTCCAAGCAAATCCGCGTAGGCTTGCTTCTGCTAGCGGTGAAATCACCACATCTCTGACTGCCAGACCCACACAAAATCCCCACAGTGCAGGATTCATTAAGAGTGGGCGGCAGAGTATGCAGAGCGATCGCTGCCAATTCACCGGTTCACTTGCTGAATGCTTGCCCCAGCGCGAAGCCACTGCCACACCCAAACCATAGGCTCCTGGAGTAGAGCCGAGCATGTCATAAAATATCGCCCAAGCAAAATAGTCTGAACCCACCAACGCTAGAGAGACGGGAAATCCAATGTAGCCCGTATTGCCCACCATTGAGGTCAGTAGGAAGCTCGCTTGGGTTTTGCGATTCCAACGGGCGCGATCGCGCTCAAGGTCTTTTCCAAACCGTTGATCAATCCATGGGTGCCCGTATCGCATCCAACTCCAGGCAAGACTGCTGCCCAATAAAATCGCCGCCCAAGCCGTCACGGGTGCAATCCACAGCGATGAAGAAATGAGGGCATGGCGCAGAAACGCCACAATCCCAATGGGCACTCCAATCCAAAAAAGAAATTTACCAAGCAGAACAGGCGCTCTAGCGGGCAAGAATCGCCCCAACAGCCAGCCCAAACCTGTCCAACTTAACAATGGAATATAGATTGCTAGCAGTTTTGAAAATGGCATGGATTGACTGAATTATTTGTTGGGAAATCGATTTCAGTCTACAGTTCCTAATGCTAAGATGTTGCCTGTTAAACAGGCACTCAACAGAGCAGGGGTCAAACGCTTGGATAAGGTTAGCGCACCAGACAACTCCTCGAATGTCACGAAACACCTGCCAGACGATATTCCGGTGGCGCTGCGCGACAGTCCCAGTGTTGCACCAGCTACGGTTGATCGGTCTATGTTAGTAGCAGGATTAACGACGCTAGGCGCGATCGCCCTTGCCGCAGTAATTCTGGTGGCAGTTCAGCTTCAGCGTTCTCAGCAAGCTCAATCTAACAGCGCTGCGATTGCAGCCAATTCTGCCCAATCCCCAACGCCTCCCAATCCAACGACATCTCCAACTGCCGCATCGGTCAATGCAGACATCATGCTGGGGCATTTTCGCTATCCAGAAGCTCCCCTAGCCGAATTAACGCCAATCGCTTCGGATGGCTCGCTCAAGCTGCGAAAGTCGGCTGCCAAAGCCTATCAAGAGATGCAATCCGCTGCCCAGCAGGAGGGCGTGAGTCTCGTGCCGCTCTCTGGCTTTCGTACCCTCACCGATCAGGACTATCTTTTCTTTGGCAAGAAAGCCGAACGGGGACAAGTCGCCGCCGAACGGGCAAAGGTAAGCGCGCCTCCCGGCTACAGTGAGCATCACACGGGTTATGCCTTGGATATTGGCGATGGCGCGGTGCCTGCCACCAACCTCAGCCCAGATTTTGAAAATACGCCTGCCTACAAGTGGCTCAAGGCAAATGCACCATTCCACAGCTTCGAGCTATCGTTTCCTAAAAATAATAAGCAGGGTGTGAGCTATGAACCCTGGCATTGGCGCTTTGTTGGCGATCGCGCTAGCCTGGAAACGTTTTATAAAGCACGGGGCAAAAAATAGCGATCGATCAGTATTGGTGATCCAAGCTAGTCGGGCGTTTAACGCATTCTCGCGATCGCAGATTGTCCATTAGTAGGAGTGACCCATGTTCAACCTTCAAGCATGGTGTTCAAAGGGGCTGCTTGGAGCCTTGATTATCCTTGCTGCCTGTACCGCGAACTCTCAGCCAGAACCTTACCAGCCAAGCTCAGTCATAAGAAAGACGGCTCAATCTAAGCCAGAATTAGCACGAGCAGTGCTCTCTGAAATCGGAACCGCCCAGCATTATGACCAATACCTGGGTAACATTGTTGACTTTGCATTTGCACCCGCCACCTATAAACCCAAATTTCATGCATGGCTGCAAGGAGTTTTGGCGCGAGAAGCAGGATGGAAACACGCGGAATCCAACTATATTGCGCGGCTAGAAGCTACCTTTTCAGAAGCAGAACTGAAAGAATTACTGACTCTATCCAAGCAACCCCTAGTAAAAAAATTGCTGCAAGCTGAGGTTCAAGCCTATGCGGATGCAGCCCCAGAACGGCGCAAACGGCTTGACAAGGTATGGAATGATTACAATTCAAGTCGAATTCCAATGCCACCAGAGGTGATGAAAGAAACCGAGCAGCCACGCAAATAAAGTTGAAGTCATCCGTCTGATTTCAAGTCTACAAGCAGATTTAGCCTCAGTCATTCGCTACCGCTGCGTTTGTTGTTAGGCTGAATCAATCGCACATTACCAACCTTGCTGAATGAGTCAGTTATCTCTTAATCTGGTTGCCATTTCTATCTTTGTGATCACCATGTCTGCGTTGCTGGGACCGCTGGTGCAGTTGTCTCCAGTCGTGCCCGCGATCGCCACTGCAAGCGTTTTAGGATTGGCAGCACTGGATACTTTAAGTTGGCAGGGACGCGGCTCCACTTTGATGCTGGATTGGTTGGCGGGGTTTTCTGCCGAGCATCGGGCGCGGATTATTCGGCATGAAGCAGGGCATTTTTTGGTGGCTCGTCAGTTAGACATTCCCGTCACAGACTACACCCTCAGCGCTTGGGAAGCTTTGAAAAAGGGGCATCCAGGGCAAGGTGGCGTTCAATTTGATACCCAAGTTTTAGATGCAGAATTGCAGCAGGGTAAGCTATCGGCACAAATGCTTGACCGCCTCTGCACGATTTGGATGGCGGGAGGAGCAGCGGAAGCGATGATCTATGGCACTGCGGAAGGAGGCGAGGACGATCGCGGAAAACTGCGTGCCCTGCTAGCCCAAATTCGCTTTTCAGCCGCCGACACTCAACAAAAAGAGCGGGTTTCTGTCTTACGGGCTAAAACTTTACTAGAAACCAATTGGGTTGCCTATGAAGCGCTAGTGGCTGCAATGGAGCGGCGAGACCCTGTAGAGGACTGCGATCGCATTATCACTTCTGCGATCGCAGCCACAGAAAGTCCCTCAGTCTAAATAATTTTTAAGATGATGAAAAGCGCGTCTTGAGAGGAACACGCTACAGTAGTGGGAGCCAATGACACAATCGTAAGCGCTAGAACCATTGGAGGAGACGACCTGAAATGAATCAATCAAAACTGGAATTCACTCGCTATTCTGTTTACTATCTTCTAGGTGGGCTAATCGCCGCAGCGATTCCTTGCTTCACGACTGTTTCGGTTCAGGCTCAAATCGCTGCCCCAATACAAGACTCACGGGCAAAAGACGATGCCAATTTCTTCTCTGGGCAGTCTGGAGATGCAAAGAATAGCTTTACAAACCTCATGCTTCGCGCCTTACAAGGTCCTTCTGTGAGCGCTGAAGAATTTGCCTCCGATAAACGGGAAAGTCTAGATAAAGAAACCGCTAACTTTCGCAAACAGCAGGCAGATCGCCTCCGGCAACAAGCGCCTCAATCGACTACACCCGCCGTCTTAGAAGTAGGCACTCCCAAATCTAATTAGTGACATCCCAAAAAGCAACTGATAGGCTGGATGCGAATACTTTCTCTGTGTGAGGTATATTGCATGAAAATTCAAAAAGCCCATTGGATTTTTGTCTCAGCTTTAGTGGTTGGATGCGGAATTGATAGTTTTGGGATGACCAATGCTGCGATCGCGGTGCCATTAGAAGCCGTATCTGCTCAAGCTGCGCCGATTGAACTCGCTCAAGCAACCACCGTTTGTCGGCGGATTTTGCCAACTCCCGCACTCATTAGAACGAACGGAGTTTTGCTGCGTTCCCAAGCCTCTAGAAATAGCAAAATTGCCGGAATCGGTTACGCCCCCGGTGAAAAATTCGATACCGCTCTGAATGTACGCAAATCCAGTGATGGGTTAGTCTGGCTGGAAGTGAAGGGTCCTCGTGCAGGGTGGGTTTGGGCAGGTAATGGCAACAAGGCGACCAGCATTAGTGATCTAAGTGGCAGCAAGATTACTAATATTGGTGTCTGCCTGTAAGAAGTCCTGCAATTTTCACCCTAGTCCTCTCCCACTGGGAGAAGGCTAGGGTGAGGGTAGTTTTTTTGGTGTGGTTGCCGTGGGGAAACGCGGGTTTAACGGGGTAAATAGATACCGCTTCGTAGAGCCTATCGTGAGTGGTGCAACGGTGATATAGCTCGGTGCTTGACCGCGATCGCGCTTTACCTGAAAGCTGACCATTCCCTTGGCTCCGGCTACTGAAAAACCAGGCTTCGATAGGGCGCGATATACTCCATCCCGCGTCGGATCTTGGTTTAAGCCTTTAATCAGAGCTTGAGTGGCATCATAGGCAAGGGCAGTGCGCCAGCTGAGCAGGTCTTTTTGCCCCCAAAGTCTTGTAGCTTGCTGTAAAAATGGCGTGTTAGTCACATCTACGGGCACTGCCAGCACAATTCCCACCGCTTTCTCTTTGGCAATTTTAGGAACTCGTGGAGTAAACATGCTGTCTCCACCCAAAATGGGGATTCGTCGGTTGGCGCTTTCAATCACACGAATGGCTTTATCCATCACTTCATTGTCGGGTGCCAACATTAGCACTTCGGCTTTGTTGGCGATCGCCCGATTAACGCTATCTTCCGCATCAAAATCAGGGCGGGACAAGTCGATTTCTTCCGTTATCGCCACATCGGTCACCCCGCTATAATCCAGCGCCGTTTTAAACTCCCTAGTTAGCGACTGGCTATATTGACTATTCGGATTGGAGAAAATGACTACTCGGCGTTTTCGCAAAACACTGACCATATAGTCTTTCAACGCTCTCGCGGTTTGCTGATCAGTTGGCATCGTCCGAAAAATATGGTCGCCAATCTCTCCGAGCTTCATGGCTGAACTGACTGGCGCAATCATCACCAGTTGCTGATCTTGGTAAACCTGGGCAGCGGCAAAACTGGTGTCACTGGTGCCATGTCCGATCACTCCCAGCAGGTTGGGATCTTTTGCCAAACTCTCCGCCACTTGTTGGGCAACCTCACGCTGATTGCTGTCATCCGCGATCGCGACCTTCAGGGGCACACCCCGAATTCCTCCCGATTGATTGATTTCATTCTGGGCGGCTGCCACACCCCGCAAAATCTCCTGAGCAGAATCTAACGTATTACTCAACGGCACGGCGGCGGCAATTAAATAGGCTTTATTGTCTCCAATCCGAGCATTGTTTAAGTAGATCAGGGTTTCAGGATCGCTAGGATTTTCTGACCGAGCGGCTTCTAAGGCAGCAACGGCTTTGTCATAATTTCCGGCGGCGATGTGATCAATTCCTTGCTGCTTTTGAGGATTGGACGACCACCGATTAAGTTGTTTACTCCCCGTACTAATGCGATCGCTATCTAGAGAAGCCCCCAGTGGTGTGCTCTGGCTTGCTTGCCACGGGAGATTGTTAGGAGAATCAGACAAACTGCGAACTAAAACTGCGACTGCCAAAGTTCCCACGATAGCAAGACCCATTCGAGCGAGGGATGACTTGTTGGAAGTCGTAAACATCCGGGTTATCTGGCTAGAATTTCCACTCGATAGGGTAGGTTCACTGATTAAAGTGGTGGGAGGTGATTCTGTTGGTGAACTGGTTAATAAAGTAGGAGCCGCTGAAATTACCTTTCGTAACGCTTGCAGTGCTTCACTGGCGGAGTGAAAACGCTCCATAAAATGAAAGCGCGTCATTTTATGAAGTATGGTAGCTAGTTCGTCGCTGGCGATCGCCTGATCTTGCCAAATCAACTCAGACGTTTCATAGTCATGGGGCAATTGGGTTGGATGAATTCCTGTTAAGGCTTGAATCCCAACCATTCCGAGGGAATATAAATCACTGCTGAAGCGGGGTCGCCCCAAGCATTGCTCACTCGCCGCATAGCCCGTGGTGTAGATTGGCATACTTAAGCTAGTTTCACCCGTCGCTTCGGCAACCGTATTTCCAATCGTTTTAACGGCTCCAAAATCAATTAGAACGAGCTTGCTGTCTTGGCGACGGCGAATTAAATTGGCAGGTTTGATATCTCGATGAATCACCCCTTGAGCATGAACATATTCCAAAATACTCAAAACATCTTCCAGTAAAGGAACTACTTCCACTTCACTCAGTTGAATCCCTCTAGCCAGTTCCGTGCTAAGCGTGTTCCCCTCAATAAATTCTTGAACTAAATAAAACTGCTGGTTTTCCTCAAAATATGCCAGCAAACGGGGAATCTGGTCATGCTTACCTAACTGCTCCAAGGTTTCGGCTTCTGCCTGAAATAAGCGCCTGACCTGTTGCAAAACAATAGTATCGCTGCTATTGAAGGTCAAATGCTTAAGAACACAACGAGGATTGCCAGGTCGCTGAGTATCTTCTGCAATATAGGTATGCCCAAATCCACCGGAGCCTAAAACCTCAATGACCCTGTAGCGTGCACCAATCAGTTCACCTATCATCGTATTCACGGAGTGCAGCAGAATGATGCTTCTGCCAGCGAAGCGCTTGTTGTAAAGGACTCTATCGCAACTTTACGTATACTGCCAGCATTAAAAGGCTAGTTTATCAGACTACTATGAATCCTAGACAACGATGCCGTGCAACCCCTCCTCGTAATGAACCCAATTTCTTTAGAGTTAGACCACCAGATTCGTGCGATCGTTCGGCACTGTGGGCTGCAAATTATTCAGATGGCGAGTAAAAAGTTCGAGGTTTTTGAAAAGGGACCTGAAGATTACGTGACAACCATTGATCAAGCACTGGACGCACAGCTTTCGGCAGGGTTTTCTGATCTATTTCCCACGGATGGGGTGATTACGGAGGAAGATATTCAGTCGCGCCAACAGTTTTATCAACAGTACGATCGCCTGTGGTGCATCGATCCCTTAGATGGCACGGAAGATTTTATCAAGGGACGAAGCAATTACTCAGTGATGGTAGGGTTGCTAGAACATTATCAACCGATCGCGGGTTGGATTTACGCGCCCGTGTATGACCAACTGTATTATGGCGGTGTCGATTGGGGGCTATTTCAAACTTCAGCGGATGGGGCACCGATGCCTTTGGCGATCGCGCCCCAAAGATTTTCAGCGTTTTCAGCCGAATCCTGCCGGATCATGATTGGGCACCGAGATCAAACACGCTATGGAGCCGCGATCGCCCGTCAAATTCCCAATGTGGAGTTTTCCTCCATTGGCAGTTTTGGTTTAAAGGTATTAGAAGTAATTACCGGGAATGTAGGGCTATATCTTTACCTCAATGGACGAGTTAAATTGTGGGATACAGTGGGTCCCTTAGCGCTGGCAAAAGCGGCAGGACTCACCTGTTGTACGCTGGAAGGAGAGCCAATCCGATTTTCGCCCGATGCCATTGATCCCGATACGCTTGCTCATCATCAGTCCATTGTGATTGGCTGGTCAGATTATGTGGACGCATTCCGACCCAAGCTAGAACTGGCTGTGAAGCAGGTTGGGGAAAAGTGAGCGTTGCACGTCCTGCAAGACTGTTTATACTAATAACTTCCTTATCTTTGCTTTCATCCATCGAAACGGTTTTGGAAATGCTTAAATTAAGTGACCTGACGGCTATTTGAATAATCAAGTGTCGTTATTCACCGGTTCAAGATTGCTAGTATTTTTGAAGCCCCATTATTCTATTTCAACCATTTTTCATGCAGACCGAAGCGTTTAGTGAGCTTTTTCCCCTATTAGCGGCTGCCAATCCAGAAACCTTGGAGTGGCTACTATCTGTTGCTGTTGAACATGAATATCCTGCTAATCGGGCAGTGCTGATGGAAGACGCATGGGGAAATGCGGTGTATTTCATTGTGTCTGGCTGGGTTAAAGTGCGTCGATTATCGGGTTCTGGCGAAGATAATGTGGTTACTCTCGCTATTTTAGGCAAGGGTGATTTCTTTGGGGAAATGGCAATTTTAGACGAGTCGCCGCGATCGACGGATGTCAGTGCCCTCTCTAGCGTGAAGCTGATCAGCATTTCAGCTCAGCGATTTATCCAAACCTTGTTCAAAGATCCTCAACTGCATCACCGCATGTTGCAGCTAATGGTGAGACGATTACGGCAAACCAACATTCGGTTTCAACTGCGCCACAAACCGCCTGCGGTGAAGCTGGCAAACACATTGGTAGCACTGGGTGAAAATTATGGGCAGGACTCCAATAACGGCACTGAAATTTTTAATATTCCACCCAAAGACTTAGCAGATGTGAGCGATATTGGGGTGGAAGAGACCTCCAAAATTATGGAAAAGCTAGATAGCAAAGGGTGGATTAAGATCGACCATGCCAATCAATCCATGCATTTGATTAATATGAAGCAACTGATGCATTTAGCAGGCAAAGTTTAGAGAACTTCTTGTAAAGTAATATTACCGTTGCTAGAAAAGCGCTACTACTGATGAATCGAGAAACCTGGGAACGTGAGGCAGGGGAGCAGTTCGATCGCCCAAACCCGTCTAAGGTTCATCCTGATCTGGATAAGGACTTGGAGGGCGCGATGCCCGAAGGGATCGTGTCACGAATTGCCACCATTCCTCACCCTTTCCAGATGCAGTATCAGGTTGCGATGTCTCAACCTGATACTCATTTATTTGAAGTGACTTTATCGATTAGCGATTGGCAACCAGAGGTAGCGCTTAACTTAAAGATGCCCGTCTGGACTCCAGGCTCCTACCTGATTCGAGAATATGCCCGCCATCTACAAAACTTTAGCGCCGTTAGCTCCGCAAATTCTCCCTTGCCTTGGCATAAGGTGGGTAAAAACCACTGGCAGATTGATCCTCAAGACAATACGGCGATCACAATCTCCTACCAAATTTATGCTAACGAACTGTCTGTGCGGACTAACCATTTGGATAGCTCCCATGGCTACTTCAATGGTGCAGCGCTATTTTTCTACATTCCTGAATATCAGCAACAGCCAATTCAGGTGAAGATCATTCCTCCCAAACCAGATTGGCAAGTCACTACAACGTTGCCAGTCATTGCTGAAGCGGCGAATACGTTTGAGGCGATCGATTTTGATACGCTAGTCGATAGTCCCTTTGAGATTGGCAACCATCAACTCTTTGAGTTTGAAGCGCTCGGAAAACCCCACCAGCTTGCTGTGTATAGAGAGGGCAATTTAGAGAGCGATCGCCTGATTCACGACATTCAACGCATCATTCAAGTCGAAGCCAATCTGTTCGGTGGCTTACCCTACGATCGCTACTTGTTTTTGCTGCACCTTGCATCCCATGGCTTTGGTGGATTAGAGCATAAAAACAGTTGCTCCCTAATCTATCAGCGCTTCGGTTTCCGCAATAAAGACAAATACGATCGCTTCATTCAACTGGTTGCCCACGAATTTTTTCACCTATGGAACGTTAAGCGTATTCGTCCGAAAGGGCTGGAAGTCTTTGATTATGAACAGGAAAACTACACGCCTTCTCTTTGGTTTAGCGAAGGAACCACCAGCTATTACGACTTGATCATTCCCTATCGAGCCGGTATCTACGATATTCGCACCTATCTCAATTCTCTTAGCAAGGAGATCAGTCGCTTCCAGACCACTCCCGGAAGATTGGTACAGCCACTCGCGGAGTCTAGCTTTGATGCTTGGGTCAAACTCTATCGGCAGGATGCCAACAGCCCAAACACCCAGATGTCTTACTATCTCAAAGGCGAAATGGTGTCGTTGCTGCTGGATTTATTGATTCGATCGCGCCATAGCAACAAGCGATCGTTTGATGATGTGTTGCGTTTATTGTGGGAACAATTTGGCAAATCAGAAATTGGCTTTACGCCAGAACACCTTCAACAAACGATTGAATCCGTGGCAGGTCTAGACCTGAGCGATTTCTTCCATCACACGCTCCACACCACCGAAGAACTGCCGTTTAACCAATATCTAGAGCCGTTTGGAATGCACCTGTTGCCTGATCGGGATGACAGCCTCCCAGTTCTGGGTCTAACCCTGAAAAACGAACATGGACGTGAGGTGATCAAGTTTGTGGAAGGTGGCTCTGCTGCTCAGCAGGTTGGTATTGATGCAGGCGATGAACTGCTGGCAATCAACGGCATTCGCATCAGTGCTGATCAATTGAGCGATCGCCTGCGTGACTATCAATCCGGTGACTCGCTGCAAGTTGCCTGGTTTCATCAAGATGAATTGCGCCAAGCAGCGCTAACCCTGGCAGCGCCTCGCCCCACCCGCTTTCAACTCATTCCCTGCGATCGCCCCACTCGCAAACAAGAGCAACTTTTCCACGGTTGGCTGGGCGTGTCTTTGGGCGAGATTATGTAGATACAATTCATCAACGGTTTGTTGATATTAGAACGGAGAGAGAGGGATTCGAACCCTCGTTAAAGTTACCCCTAAACAGCATTTCCAGTGCTGCGCCTTCAACCACTCGGCCATCTCTCCAAAAGGTTGTGCTGTGTAAACAGCCGTGAGAGAACTATATTAGCAAAACAAGTGTCATTTTGGTAACAAAGACTGAATTCATGCCTCTTCATACCATTCAAATTCGTGATCGCCGCACCAACACACTCCACACCGTCCAAATTCCTGAAGACCGTTACATCCTGCAATCGGCGGAAAATCAAGGAGTCCCATTACCCTTCGCCTGTCGCAATGGAGCTTGCACGACCTGTGCCGTGCGGGTAATTTCTGGCGAACTCTATCAACCTGAAGCGATGGGGCTATCTCCAGCTTTGCAGCGCCAAGGGTATGCCTTGCTTTGTGTCAGCTATCCGCGTTCTGATTTAGAAGTAGAAACTCAAGACGAAGATGAAGTGTATGAGTTGCAATTTGGGCGATACTTTGGCAAGGGCAAAGTCAAACGCGGACTTCCCCTTGACGAAGAATAGTTTGCCATTCATCCCTCCGTCCTTAGTTTCTATGCCTGTTTCTCCTAGTCAACTTCAAATCTTTCTTGATATTGCCACCGAAGCCGCCCTAGCCGCAGGTGCAATTTTGCAACAGCATTGGGGCAACCTAGAAAGTGTGGAAGAAAAAGGTCTTTCTGGAAATCTCGTTACGATCGCAGATCGCGATGCGGAAGCGGCTATTTTACAGGTACTTCAGCGCCATGTGCCCGATCACAAGATTTTGGCTGAAGAATCGGGGCAACTGGGAAATTTGGAGAGTGAATTCTTGTGGGCGATCGATCCCCTTGATGGCACCACCAACTATGCCCACTCCTACCCCGTCTCTGCCGTGTCGATCGGTCTCATGCTTAACGGAGTACCCATCGTTGGAGCCATTTTTGATCCGTTTCGGCAAGAGTTATTTTGCGCGGCGACAGGGCAAGGAGCCACCTGTAACCGTCGCCCGATTCGCGTCTCTAAAACGGTTGACCTGAGTCAAAGTTTGCTTGTGACTGGCTTTGCCTACGATCGCCGTCAAACCACCGATAATAACTACGCTGAATTTTGCTACCTCACCCACCTCACTCATGGCGTGCGGCGCAGTGGCTCTGCCGCCATGGATTTAGCCTATGTTGCCTGTGGTCGGCTGGATGGCTATTGGGAGCGGGGCTTGGCTCCTTGGGACATGACCGCTGGAGTGATTTTGCTGCAAGAAGCTGGCGGCAAAGTCACCGGCTACGACCAATCCCCTTTACAAATCGAATCGGGACGTATTTTGGCAACCAATGGAGCCATCCACGCCAGTCTTAGCCAAGAACTGCACCGGGTTCCCTCCTTAGAAACTTGGGCAGATTCCACCAAGTTTGTTGGCTGACCTTAGCGCAGACCATGAGCGGTCAGATTACACTAGAGAAAATTCCACGGCAGGCAGCAAGTACACCATGTCTTTTCAATTTGAGCGAGGGTTGTTTTTATTAGATTTTGTAGACCATCACGCCATATTAGGGGTGCCAATTGATGCAGACGTTGCAACCATTCGGAAGCGCTACCTTAAGGTTGCTCGTAAGCTACACCCTGACAGCGGTGCATTAGACAATGAAGCAGATAAAAAACTGGCTAGCGAATTTTTATCAAAGCTTGTAAACCCTGCCTGGGAAAAGCTTTCTCAAGAAAAAGACCGCACGGAATATGGCATTGTCTTGAACTTGAAGGGACAACAAGCCAACCGTCAAGGAAACTGGGATTTGGGCAATTTGGGTAAAGAGATTGCTAATGCGAGCAATCCTGAGCATTTTTATCGCGCTTCGTTGAAAGGGCTTGCCGATAAACAGTATGAGCAATTAGAACAAGCGCTAGAAGTCACGGGGCAAATTAGCGAACTCAATATGGTTTATCTGATGCGGAAGGAGCGTCAAGGTGGGTTTAGTACGGGTGACACCTCGCGAACAATTTACACAGGCAGCAATCTGCCAGATTCATCGCAATCCTCCACTAGACCCTCAGCTACAAAGCAACCGCAAGCAGCGCGTCCAGAGTCAGTAGCCGATCAATATTACCGTCGTGCAGAGGGCTACATGGCGAAAAACAATTATGCCAAAGCAGTTTTAGAACTGCGCGATGCACTTCAGCTTGAACCCAGAAATGGCAGTTGTCATGCATTACTCGGAGCCGTTCATCTAAAACAAGGTCAAGGAACCATGGCAAAAATTCACTTTAACAAAGCGCTGGAGTTTGATCCGACTAATGCGATCGCGCTGGAAGGCAAACAAAAGCTAGACAAAACAACTGGCACTTCAGCAAACTCCAAAAACTCGACTCAAAAGCCGAACTCCAAAACGAATAAACCTGACGATAAAGCAGGTGGCGGTCTATTTGGTTTATTTGGGAAAAAGAAATAAATGGTCTATCAACCGCCTGCTGGAGCGAGAGATCTCCTTCCCTTAGATGTTGCCCAAAAGCGTTGGATTGAAGACCGCTTGCAGCAGATGTTTCATCAGTGGGGCTATCACCGCATTATCACTTCAACCCTAGAGCGGTTGGATACCTTAATGGCAGGGGGAGCCATCCAACGATCAACCGTGTTACAGCTACAGGGGCTAGATGAGGAAGACTTGGGGTTACGCCCTGAGTTGACCGCCTCGATCGCCCGGACTGTCGTAACACGCATGGCAGGAGCAACTTACCCGCTCAGGCTTTACTATAATGCCAACATCTTTCGCCGCGCCCAAGAAACCAGCCACACACGCCAGCAGGAATTTTACCAGGCGGGTGTAGAGCTACTGGGCAGCGGTGGATTGCTGGCGGATGCGGAAACGTTGCTGCTGTTGATGGATTGCCTGCAAAGCCTTGAATTACGCCAGTGGTCGATTGTCCTAGGTGAAGCGGGGTTAACCCGATCGCTGCTGTCTGTGTTTCCATCCCCAATTCAATCCAGGGTGCGGCAGGCGATCGCCACCCTCGATCGCATTGCCCTAGAAACTTTACCCATGAGTCAGGAACTCCGCGATCGCGCCTTGCTATTGCTCGATCTACGCGGCACTCCGACTGAAGTCTTTCAAAAAATTTCTAGTTTAGATCTCAACCCAACACAGCAAACCGCCCTAGATAACCTCAAATCCCTCATCGACCTATTACAAACCACACCAGACACCGGACACCGGACACCTTATTCCCTCGTTCTAGACCTCAGCTTAATTCAAACCCTGGATTACTACACCGGCATTGTGTTTGAGGTGATTGGTGATACTCCCAATGGGCGACAAGTATTGGGGCAAGGCGGACGCTACGACCAACTGTTGGGGTTATATCATCCCCAAGGTGAAACCGCTCCGGGTATTGGCTTTGCTTTGCAAATTGAGCAACTCCATCAGGCGATCGCCCTAACTAATCAGATCCCTCAGCACATTCCAACCAGCGATTGGCTCGTGGTTCCAGTAAGCCCTCAAGCTTACACTGCGGCTCTTGCCCATACCCAACAACTTCGGACAACTTCAGATACAGTAAGAGTCGAACTGGATTTAGGAGGACGCACTCCCGCCGAAATTCATGATTACGCCCAACACCGTCAGATTGCCGCGATCGCTTGGATTTCGCCAGACGGCACCGCCAAGATTGAACCCGTCAAACTGGAATAATTGAATGACGAATGACGAAGTGCGAATGACGAAGTACAAAGGCTACATTCATTCGCCATTCGCTACTCGCCATTCGCCGCTTGCCCCTCGCCCATCGCCCTTTCTGGAGACCCCCTGTGCCCCATTCAATTGTGACTGAAACCTGTGAAGGCGTGGCAGATTGTGTTGATGCCTGCCCTGTTGCCTGCATTCATCCAGGTTCTAGCAAAAACCTGAAAGGAATGGATTGGTACTGGATCGATTTTTCCACCTGCATCGACTGCGGTATTTGTCTGCAAGTGTGCCCGGTGGAAGGCGCGATCGTGCCCGAAGAACGCCCCGATTTACAAAAAACACCCGAATAGCAAAAAGTTTTCAGTTTTGAATTTTTAGTTTTGAATGAGCTTGAAAGCAAATCAATATGCATTCAACTTAAAACTGAGACCTTAAAACTCTCTTTTCCGCCCATGGCATTTAACTCAAAACTAAGAACTTAAAATTCAAAACTCTCTCTTCTCCTCTTTGCCATGCCCGACTCTGCTCCCCTACTCGAAGTTGAAAACGTTTACGCCGGATATGTCAAAGATCTAAACATTTTGCAGGGCGTGAATTTTCGGATTTATCCAGGGGAACTGGTGGCGGTGATTGGTCCTAATGGAGCCGGAAAATCAACCCTAGCAAAAACGATTTTTGGCTTGTTGACTCCTAATACGGGCAGCATGGTGTTTGCTGGCAAAAGCATTGTGGGTTTGAAGTCAGACGAAATTGTGCAGCAGGGCATGTGTTATGTGCCGCAAATCTCCAACGTGTTTCGATCGCTCACTGTGGAAGAAAACCTAGAAATGGGTGCCTTTGTGCTAGATCAGCCCATTCAACCGCTAAAAGATGAGATTTTCACGCGCTTTCCTAAACTGGCAGAACGCCGTAACCAACGTGCTGGAACCTTGTCTGGTGGCGAACGGCAAATGTTAGCAATGGGCAGAGCGTTAATGCTAAAACCCAAACTGCTGCTGCTGGATGAACCGTCTGCGGCGTTATCGCCTTTGCTAGTAGATAGTGTATTTGAGCAAATTCGAGAAATTAATCGAACTGGAACCGCGATCGCCCTAGTGGAACAAAACGCCCGGAAAGCGTTGAAAATGTCAGATCGGGGCTATGTGCTAGAGGCAGGACGCGATCGCTTTGAAGGACGCGGCATCGATCTGCTCAATGATCCCAAGATCGGCGAATTGTATTTGGGAGCCACCAGACGATGACGCTAAGCCTGAGTACCGCCCACATCCAAGCCATGAATGCTCATGCCGAACGCACTTATCCTGAAGAGTGTTGTGGTTTGATGCTCGGACACATCCAGGAAGGCGATACGGGCTTTGTCCAGATGAATCAACTCGCCAAGTCCCCCGTTCGGGTCGTGACCGCGCTCTACCCTGTTGAAAATAGCTGGGATCAGCAAGTAGCTACCGATTTGCAAGATGAATCCTCTTCCAAAACTCGCCGCTACGCGATCGCCCCCGAAGAAATGTTAAAGGCAATGCAAGATGCACGCCGCCGCAATTTAGCTATTATTGGGATCTATCACTCCCATCCCGACCATCCAGCAGTGCCCTCAGAGTGCGATCGTCGCCTTGCATGGCAACACTATTCCTACAGTATTATTTCTGTTCAGCAGGGAAAAGCCAGAGAGTTTTATAGTTGGTGTTTAGATGCCAATCATCAGTTTCAACCCGAATTAATACAAGAAGCCATCCCTCATAACGCTGTACTCTGACCCCCTATTTCCTATTCCCTATTCCCTATCACCGTCATGCTAAATCCAAATCTGGATGACATCCAGTTAGACAAAGAAGAATATGAGCGCTATTCACGCCACTTGATTTTGCCCGAAGTGGGTCTGGAAGGACAAAAACGCCTCAAAGCTGCCAGTGTTTTGTGCATTGGTAGCGGTGGCTTAGGTTCACCCCTACTGCTCTATCTTGCCGCTGCTGGCGTTGGGCGAATTGGGTTGGTGGATTTTGATGTCGTTGATCGCTCCAATTTGCAACGTCAAGTGATCCATGGAACTTCCTGGGTCGGCAAACCTAAAATTCAATCTGCCAAAGATCGCATTTTAGAAATCAATCCCTACTGCCAGATTGATTTGTATGAGACGCGCCTGAGTTCCGAAAACGCCCTGCAAATTATGGAACCCTACGACATCGTAGTCGATGGCACCGATAATTTTCCCACTCGCTATCTCGTCAACGATGCCTGTGTTCTGCTGAACAAACCCAATGTTTACGGCTCCATCTACCGGTTTGAAGGACAGGCAACTGTTTTCAACTATGAGGGCGGACCCAACTATCGCGATCTCTACCCCGAACCACCCCCACCTGGATTAGTTCCATCCTGTGCTGAAGGTGGCGTATTGGGCATTTTGCCGGGGATCATTGGCGTGATTCAAGCCACGGAAACGGTCAAGATTATTTTGGGCAAGGGCACCACGTTGAACGGTCGGTTGTTGCTCTATAACGCTCTGGATATGACCTTCCGTGAATTGAAATTGCGCCCCAATCCGGTGCGTCCCGTGATCGAAAAGCTGATTGACTACGAAATGTTCTGTGGCATTCCGCAAGCAAAAGCAGAAGAAGCAGAGCAGCAATCCGCGCTCAAGGAAATGACCGTTACCGAGTTGAAACAACTCCTCGACAGCGGCGCGGATGATTTCGTGTTGATTGATGTTCGCAATCCAAACGAGTATGAAATTGCCCGGATTCCAGGAGCGGTGCTAATTCCACTCCCCGATATTGAAAACGGTACGGGCGTACAGCAAGTTAAGGAGGCATTGAACGGGCACAAGTTGATTGCTCATTGTAAATTGGGTGGGCGATCGGCGAAGGCACTGGGCATCCTCAAGCAGGCTGGCATCGATGGGATAAACGTCAAAGGTGGTATCACAGCTTGGAGTCGAGAAATCGATCCGTCGGTGCCGGAATACTAAAAGACGAGAGTAGAGACCTGATATTTCGCGTCTCTACTCTTGCGGCTAGGAGGCTGTTTGATGGCAACGATGATCTGGATGGAAGACATCACGAAAACTTACCGTTTGGGTGAGGTGGATGTGCCTGTGTTGAAAGGGATTGACCTAACGATTGAAGAAGGGGAATATGTCTCGATTATGGGGGTTTCTGGGTCGGGCAAATCCACGCTGATGAATATCTTGGGGTGCCTCGATCGCCCAACCCAAGGTCATTACGTGCTGGAAGGCAGAAACTTAACCACGCTCAACAATGATGAATTGGCTTACATTCGCAATCGCCGGATTGGGTTTGTGTTTCAGCAGTTCAACCTGTTGGCGCGCGCCACGGCGCTGGATAATGTGATGCTGCCGATGGTGTATGCCAATGTATCCAAGTCGCAGCGCAAGCAACGGGCGGAGGAAGCGTTGAGCCGAGTGGGTTTGGCAGAACGGATGAAAAATCGCCCCAGTCAGCTTTCAGGTGGACAACAGCAGCGAGTGGCGATCTCCCGTGCGTTGGTCAACCGTCCCGCATTGGTGCTGGCAGATGAACCCACAGGAGCCTTAGACACCGAAACCTCTCAAGAAGTAATGACTCTGCTGGCAGATCTAAACCATCAGGGAATCACCATTATCATCGTCACTCACGAACCCGATATTGCGGCTCAAACCCAGCGCGTCATCCATGTCAAAGATGGCTTAGTCGTAGATTAAAGCACACCAAATACCCAATATAGATAGGCTTTCTTAGCGGCTGATCGGCACTTTCAGCCAAGTGGAAAGCTCGTAGGTCAGCCAGTCCAGTTCCGGTTTGGTGAAGGATGGGGTACTCTTGAGTTCATATTTTTGAGTACCCGCCCAGATGAGTAGCATAGTCTCTCCATCTGCCGATTGAGAACACTCCAACTGGGTGATGTCTTTACGGGGTGAGGTTTGCGATCGCCCCGTCTGAATGCCCAATCGTTTTTGCGTCATAGAAATTTGCTGCTGGTCAATCTGAAGCTGGACTTGCCCCAGGCGAGAGGGCAACGTGATTTCTAAAAAGGTGGGTTCCTTCTTCAGCGTGATTTTGGTATCAGCAGGTTTTCGGGCTGGGGCAATTTTGGCGGGTGCTGCCACAGCCTGCCGTCCATGCTCTAAGGCATGCAAGGCTTCTTGGGCGGACTTCGCCCGCCGATCCAAATTGGGGTCATAAAGCCAGCCGAGCCAATCGGCAAACTCTGGGCTGACGTTCGGCAGCTTGGCATAGTCGATTTTAGTCCCCACACGCGGCAGGCTGGAGGGGTGGGTGCCAGAGACCAACGCTAACAGAGTTGCGCCCAAGCTAAATAAATCGGATGCGGTCACGGCTCTGCCACTGAACTGTTCCGGTGCCATGTAGCCATAGGTGCCGACGACCGTAAAGGCGGTGGTTTCGTTACCAGAGACGCGCTTGACCGAGCCGAAATCAGTCAGGTAAAGCTGACGATTGGCGAGTAACACATTGCTCGGTTTCAGATCTCGGTGAATGATCGACGGTTGCCGTCCGTGCAAATAGGTCAAAATTCCCAACAGCGCTTTGGCAATCTGCTTCGTTTCCGCTTCTGTGAACAGTCGCCCCTGTTGCAAGCATTGCTCTAGGGATTTGCCTTCCACATAGGTTTGAATCAGCGTCAAAGCTTTGGCATTGGGTAGCTCGTGTTCAAAGTAGCCCAAATAGGATGGGATGGAGGGGTGAGAGAGGGATTTGAGGATTTCGACCTCGCGCTCAAATAGCTTCAGATCATCCCATTGCAGTTGCTCATCAATAAACAGCAGCTTCAGAACCACTAATTCTTGGGTCTGGAGATCGCGGGCAAGCAGCGTCCAACGCCCGGTTTGTTTACCGATCTGCCGCTCAACTTGGTAGCGATCGCCCAAAATTTGACCCGCCATATCCCCTCCCGCGCCTATAGCGTCCTATCTAATTCTGATTTTTGCCCTGAGACAATCAACAATGCTGTAGTGAAAGATTTTATTCTAGTTGAGATTGTGGATGCGATCGGCTTCTCGCCAGCCTGAAAGCAGCGCCCCATGAACCGTTGCGGCATATTGCCGGGAAGTGGCTTCTCCGGCAAAAAAGAGGCGATCGCCCACGGGTTCCGCCAACATATCGTAATCTTCATCGGTGGCGTGAGTTGCCAGAAACGAGTAGGCACCGTGACTAAACGGATCAGCACCCCAGCGAGTAATGGCGTAATGGGTTGGGTCAGGGACTTTTGCGCCGTAGATCGTTCGCAGGGTTTGCATCGCGGCTGCCACAATCTTCTCATCCGACCAGTCTTCTAGGGCTTGAGCATAGCTACCTGCATTAAACTCAACCAGAATCGGCTTTCCGGTGACGGGATGAAGATTAAAAAACTCGACCCATTCCCCTTTTTTCTTCGGAATGTAACCAATTACTTCTGCCGACTTCTCCCAAAACACCTTGGAAAAGCGCAAAACGACTTTGTTCAACATACCCATGCCCAAGCGGTGGATTGCTTTTTGTTTATCATCCGGCAAGGCTGGAGAGAACACGACGGAACCTGCCTTCAACACGCCCAGTGGCACCGTGACGATCGCATAATCTGCGGCAAAAGTTGCATCGCCACACTGCACCCGCACGCCTGTTTGTTCATACTCCACCGTTTGCACAGAATGCTTTAACCGAATATCCAAATCCTTTGCCACTGCATTCACAAGCTGATCGTAGCCTTGGGGGAACAGGCAATCCTCACCATCAAATTCTTCGCCTTCATCCCAGTAATACGCAGACAACTCACCACTGTCGGCGGCATACTCATGCTCGATCAAAGAGGCGATCGCATAATCCAACTCGCGCCGATCCTGGTCGGATAGCTCCCATTTACTCAACACAATATCCAAGGCAGTTTGCAAGGAAATATCCGCTTCATCTGCCTCATCCATCTGCTCAACGAGTTCTTCCACCTCATCCAGCGCTTCCCAAAACTGCTCTTCTAGCTCCACTTGATCGTCATCTTCCAAGACCACGCCCTTGGTGTCGTGCAGCCAAAGATTTTCGTAATCCGTGATCACCGTTTCCAGATCCCACTGCTGCGCCAGATCCATTACTGGGTTGCCATCCATGCCATGCACCCAAGTTGCCCCCAGTTCCACCGGAACCCCCCAGCCGCGATCGGTGTGAATCCTGCCGCCAATGCGATCGCGCCCTTCCAGCACCGTTACGGTATACCCAAAGGACTGGAGCCTGCTAGCCGCCGCCAGCCCCGCAATTCCAGCACCCACCACAATCACACTGCTCGTTTTAGACATATGCTCAACTCAATCCACAGCCGCTTGCACCAACGCCTTTAATCCTATTACAAAGACTTGACACAACTACGGCATATGTTGAAGGGCGATTATGCTTCTCCACTAACCACAGCAAATCCTCAAGAACCATAGGTTAAAAATTGTTGACAAGGGTAGCACTCCAATCGCTGGCGCAGCTTATCAGCTAGATTGGTTCATTAACTATGTTTCAATTGTCGTAAAAGTATGGATCAAGCTTCTATGAAGAATGTCGCTAAAAATATGCGGCGAACGGGAATGTTCCTCTTTCGAGATGCCTTTATAGAAGCTGTACAGGGTGAAAAACCTATGTGTGTAGTACATGCGGCTCATGCAGCAGAAATTTTGTTGAAAGCTCGAATAGCTCAAGAACATCCGCTCTTGATTTTTTCCAAACTACCTAAAGCAGATCCCAACAAAAATACTCTTAAACTGATCGATTTGTTAGAAAATGGTCGCACCCTATCTTATGAAGAATTACCTGATCAACTATGGGCAACCACAGGAATTAAGATTGAGCGAATTAATCAGTACTGTGAATTTGGTAGGCTAAGGAATCAAATTGTTCACCTTTCAATGGCAAATGCAGACACGCTAGATGTGTTAGCGGTACGTTATTCTCTCGAAGTGCTAGACCCTCTAGTAGAAAGCTTTTGGGGAAGGTCAGTGATTGACTTCATAACAAAAGATCCCCATGATGAATACAATAATTTGGTAAGCTCTGGACTACTTGAAGACTCAATCAGAAACGTCTTTACGATAGATCAAAGATTAAGACGATTATTGGGGGAAGTTAGTAGAAAAGGTTGGGAAACTATGCGCGCGCATTTGGAAGAAACGGATAGGCTGGACAGATCTAAAACTAACAAGGATTTGGAGGCTGAATGCGAAGCCTGGGAAGAATCACGGGCTTCGCATACTAACGATGATCAAGATGATGGTAATGTTATAAACTTGTTGTTTTGCCCTAAATAGATAAGCCGAACTCATAGCGATTAATAAACAACCCAATGACCACATCATGCATCAGCACTGACTTGGAAAAGCAAATGGTTTTGCGAGCCAGTCGTTTAATCCGAGTCCGTAAGGTTAAATGCTTGCGTTCAATCTTCTGAGTATTGCGTTTACCCACCGTGTGCAGACTTGGGTCGAGATGTCTTTCATAAGCT
>QBMH01000210.1 GCA_003249025.1 Leptolyngbya sp.
GATAGGATACCAATCTGTGCCTCTCGCTTCACCTCCCCGTAACACCTATTGAGCCAATAGATAAAGCTGAAGCCCTAATGCGCTCCATCCAACAATCACACTAAAGATTCGGTAGGCAAGCCTGAATGTCATTGGCATACCAACTTTGATAATTGCGGGTGACTATAGCCTCTTCTAGACTGAACTTTGTTAATGCGTCAGTCACTAAACTTTTGAGTGACTTCTTTTGCAAACATACATTGCTTGATCCGCTTCCACCCACGCTTGAAAGAGTCCTAAACTTGGGTTTCGTTGGGCAATTCCTAAAGATGCTTCTACCTGAACAGATCTAAAAGCCGTTTGAAGGCGTTCGATCAACTGCTCACCCGCTGAGCGATCGCACTCCACGCCCAACACGACAAACTCATCTCCGCCAACCCGCGCTACCACATCTTGCCAACGCACTGCACTTGACAGCACTTGAGCCGCTGTCCTGAGCAACTCATCTCCTTTGGCATGTCCCTTGGTATCGTTTATCGGCTTCAAACCATCCAAATCAATCGAAATCACACAAGCCGAATAGCCAAGCTGCTGACATCGATTTTCCTCACTTGCCAACAGGTTTTCCCACCCTCGGCGATTGTAGAGTCCAGTCAAAACATCACTCATTGCTTCGGCTCTTGACCGTTCAGCATGGCGAGTCTGTTCAGCCGCAAGGAGATCAACGTTGAGAAGAGTACTGAGTAGTTTTGCCAATAGTTCCACTAAGGCAAGTTCGTCAGTAATGGTCTCTACTTGAGGAGTGGGGTGAATTGCACAGAGGGTTCCAAATAAGGAGCCACTGCTATCGGTTAGGGGAACTCCAATGTAAGCACCAATTTGAACTTGTCTACCAATGGGGGCGATCGCGTAAGCTGGAATCTCGTCCGAGCGTGGCGCAATCCGAGGACCATAGCCCGCTACCATTTGGCAACAGAATGAATCAGCCCAGCGAAACACATTCCCTTCTTCTACTCCATATCCATGATCACTCGCTTGCAAAACAATCCAGTCTTGCCCTTCAGTCCGAGTCACCATCCATAGGTCAAATCCTATACGAGCATGGAGAAATCCCAAAACGGCACGAGCGGCAGAATCAAAATCTGAAAACGCTTGAGCATCAAGCATGATTATTTAAGTTTCTTGGAGAGACATGAAGGGTGCGGAGTGTAGAGAGTCCAAGGTGCTGAAGTAAGGGTGTCGTTTAGCGATAAATCTACCGTAAATTAAGTAAATTAATTTGGCTATGCAAAAATACGCCTTTTGACAAAGATAGCTTAGACGAACACGACATTGCTTTTCTTGCTTGAATGCCGTGTACCTTAGCAGCCGCAACTCGAAACCTAACTTTTCACTGTTTGCAATTCATCGAGCTTTTGCAAGACTTCTGCACTGTGAATCACCGGACGCACTTGGGTAAAGGTTGCCCGCAAAACCCCATTTGGATCGATGATGTAAGTGTTTCGCAACGACATCGGTGCTAGCCAAGCGCCATAGGCTTTGCTGACCGCTCCATCTTCATCCGCTAGCAGGGGAAACTTCAAGCCTTCAGAATCGCAGAATTCGGCGTGGGAATCGACAGAATCGACGCTAATTCCTAAAACCTGCGTGTTTTTGTTGATATATTTCGGCAGGTCTGCTTGAAATCGCTGGGCTTCGAGCGTGCAGCCGGAGGTGAAATCTTTGGGATAAAAGTAAGCAACTACCCATTTGCCGCGATAGTCTGTGAGGGAAATGGCGCGATCGCCGGTGTTACTGGGCAGTGAAAATTCTGGGGCGGCTTGGTTGAGCGGTGGCAATGGACCACCCAAGGCATGAGCGGCACTGGCAGGACTCAAAACCATCATCATTGTGAAACACAGAGCTAAAACAGAAGAGAACAGCGATCGCGCCATATTACAAGTTACCCAAACCACTACTTAACATAAGTTTACAGGGTAAGTTAAATAATTTTAATGAACTAGCCTAAGCCCTACTCTATTTTGCCAAAGCGCATTTGAGTTAGCTTTTTTTGGGCTTCTGGATCGAGACAGTGGGATAAAAATCGTCCGCTTCCTTTCTGAGTCGATTTTTTCTGGCGTTTTACCTGAATGGTGGCGGAATGAACATCCAAAGCAAGCTGCTCTACCGATATGCACTCTGCCCCATAGCCCACAACAGTCAGCCGCTGGGCGCGATCGGAGGTAGCCACAATCAAACGCTGATGAAACTTGCGAACGTCATTGCGGAAGGCAGAACAGGCTTTTTCAATAAAGGTATCTGCGGTTTGCCCAAAATCGGTATAACAAACTGAGAGATTGCTCGTAATCACTTCGCGAGTGCTGGGAATGTCTCGATATTGGGCATCAAACACGAGCCGGGTATCGAAATCTTGGTAGGCGCTGTAGTTAGTCAATACTTCGATGAGCTGTCGTCGTGCGGCTTCTAGCCCATCGCGATCGCGAATCTGTTTTAGCTCAGCCCAACTGCCGACTACGTTGTAGCCGTCAACTAATAAGATCGCCACCGGTGTAGAGCGCGGCATGGCAGCAAGTAGGAACTGAGTTAAGGTGTGCTGAGCTTGGCTCCAGTGTATCGCAATTTCGTCGGGTATCCGGTATCACAAGTAGCAGGTTTCAGGTTTCAGGTTTCAGGTTCCGGGGGGCAAGAGGACGATCGCTTATTTTTATTCGTCCTTCACCCTTCGTCCTTCGGAATTTGCATCAAGCGATCGCGTAAACGCTGTGGATTGCCGTGATCAATCACCTTGCCGCCTTCTAGCAAAAATGCGCCATCGCAATAATCCAGTTCGTCTAGTCGGTGGGTGACCCACAGGGCAGTTAGCCCCCGCTCTTTAACTAAGCGCTGCACTTGGGCAACTAGTTCTCGCTGACTATCCAGGTCAAGCAGGGCAGTGGGTTCATCGAACAGCACCACGTCACATTGGCGGGCGATCGCCCCGGCGATCGCCACTCGTTGCTTTTGCCCACCGCTGAGGGCGTAAATCGGGCGTTGGATCAAAGGCTGCAAATTCACAGCACTCAGGGCATCGCAGACTCGTTCTCTTACCTCCCCAGCGGTTAACTGCTCGGCGGCTAAGCCAAAGGCAACATCCGCCCCCACACTGGGCATCACCAGTTGATGATCAGGATTTTGAAAGACGAATCCCAATTTAGGCAGGGGTTTGATCGCTCCCGATTCAGGTTGTAGCAAGCCTGCCAGCAGCTTTAGCAGGGTTGATTTACCACTGCCATTCGTGCCCAGCAGCATCCAAAATTCGCCTTTGGGTACAACTAGAGAGCAACCATCTAAAACAGTGCCACCTTTCTGCCAGCGAAAGTGCAGATCCTCAACCTGAATTGCGATAGCGCTCCGCGCGACGAAGTCGTTCGCGTCGTTTGTAGGGGCGATCGTCGTCATTCTGCTACGGCAAAGCTAAAGCCCGGTGGCTTGCCAGAAGAAGTGCCAGCGCCCGATTTTTCGTAGAGTTGCACTGCCGTAATTTCACTGCCAACAATGCTAATTTTCTTGCCCGCCTGGTGTTCACACACTAGCTCAATCAAGTGGTGTTCCCCTGATTTCATGGCTTCGATTACCTGCTGATAAGACGCTTCTGCATCTTCTGAGGTTTTGCGCTGCACCGACAGTGTAATCGGCGTACTTTTCAATGTGACATCAATAATAAACATGTAGCGTATCCATACGAGAACCAAATCATTCAACCAAAACTAGTATCGCAAATCTCGCCCCAACTGTGCCGATACCCCTAGAAAGCAGGCAAGATGTTAAAGTTTGTGAAAAGCATCCTTTATCCGGATCACCCTTACTAAACAATCCTGATCTATGTTAGAGCGTCCAATGGATCAAATCAGTGCCCTGCCAGATAGCACAACCACCAGCCGCGATCGCCTTGGCGATCTCCCATCCCCTTCAACGACTGCGGTATCCATGCAGTCTACTGGGCTGTCCAATCCGCTTGCCTACACTGATTCTTTCGTGCGGCGGCACATTGGTCCAACCGACGACGACATTGCTAAGATGTTAGCCCTTCTTGGCTTCAGCGATTTATCCGGATTGATCGGTGCCACAGTGCCTCAGTCGATTCGGATGAAAGCTCCCTTAAAACTAGAAGCCGAAAAAGGGGAATATGAACTGCTGCAAGAACTCAAAGAAATTGCTCAAGAGAATCAGGTATTCCGCTCCTACATCGGCATGGGCTATCACAACTGCATCACCCCGCCCGTAATTCAGCGCAATATTGTAGAAAATCCCGGTTGGTACACCCAATACACGCCTTACCAGCCTGAAATTGCCCAGGGACGTTTGGAAGCGCTGCTCAACTTCCAAACGATGGTGACGGATCTGACCGGGCTACAAATCGCCAATGCCTCCCTGCTGGATGAAGGCACCGCAGCGGCAGAAGCCATGTCCATGAGCTATGGACTCTGTAAAACTGATGCCAAGACGTTTTGGGTGTCTCAAGCCTGCCATCCTCAAACGATCGCCGTGGTGCAAACTCGCGCCAAAGCGTTAGGACTGGAAGTCGTCATTGGCGATCATGCCACCTTCTCTTTTGACCAGCCGATTTTTGGTGCATTGCTGCAATATCCCACTACAGACGGCACGATTTTTGACTATCACGAGTTTTGCGATCGCGTCCACAGTGCGAAAGCTTTAGTCATCGTTGCTGCCGATTTGCTCAGCCTCACCCTGCTCAAACCCCCCGGTGAATTTGGAGCCGATATCGCCGTGGGCAATACCCAGCGATTCGGAGTGCCCTTGGGCTATGGCGGACCTCACGCCGCTTACTTCGCCACTAAAGAAGCCTTCAAACGCCAACTCCCCGGTCGCTTAGTCGGTGTTTCCAAAGATGTGCATGGTCAACCGGCTCTGCGTCTAGCGCTGCAAACTCGCGAACAGCATATCCGGCGCGACAAAGCTACCAGCAACATCTGTACCGCTCAAGTGCTGCTTGCCATTATGGCGGGTATGTATGCGGTCTATCACGGCTCTGAAGGGCTGCGAAATATTGGCGCGAGAGTTCACCACCTGACCATTTTGCTGGCAGAGGGTCTAAAGCGGCTAGGCTATACGCTAGGTTCTGAAGCCTACTTTGATACGCTGCGGGTGAATGTGGGCAGCGATCGCAGTCAAGATATCATTGCCCGTGCCCATTCTCATCACATCAATTTACGTCAATTAGATGATCAGACCCTTGGCGTTTCCCTGGATGAAACTGTTTCCACGGACGATTTGCTTGCTCTCTTCCAACTCTTTGCCGGAGAACAGGGCGTTCATTTCACCCCAGAAGATCTGTTTCATTCGTCTTCGCTTCATGCCGTTATTCCGGTTGCGCTCCAGCGGACTACGCCCTACCTGACCCATACCGTTTTCAATTCCTATCACTCTGAAACCGAGTTGCTGCGGTATATGTATCGCTTGCAAACCAAGGATTTATCCCTGGCAACGGCAATGATTCCCTTGGGATCTTGCACCATGAAGCTGAATGCCACCTCCGAAATGTTGCCCGTGACTTGGGCAGAGTTTGGGCAAATTCATCCGTTTGCGCCGACGAATCAAACGCGCGGATACCAAACGTTGTTTGATCAGCTAGAACATTGGCTGGCAGAAATCACGGGCTTTGCGGGCGTTTCCCTGCAACCCAATGCAGGTTCTCAAGGCGAATATGCGGGCTTATTGGTGATTCGGCAATATCACGAATCACGGGAACAGGGACACCGCCATGTTTGCCTGATTCCCACATCGGCGCATGGCACCAATCCCGCGAGTGCCGTCATGGCAGGCATGAAAGTAGTCCCTATAGCCTGCGATTCCCATGGCAATATTGATATTGCCGATCTCAAGGCAAAGGCGGAGCAGCATCAAGCAAGGCTCTCGGCGCTGATGATCACCTATCCCTCGACCCACGGCGTATTTGAGGAAGGGATTCAGGAAATTTGCGCGATCGCCCATGCCAACGGCGGTCAAGTTTACATGGATGGTGCCAATTTGAATGCTCAAGTGGGTATCTGTCGCCCTGGTGATTTTGGTGCTGATGTCTGTCACCTGAATCTACACAAAACCTTCTGTATTCCCCACGGTGGCGGCGGTCCTGGCATGGGTCCAATTGGCGTGGCAAAACACCTAGTGCCGTTTCTGCCGAATCATCCCCTTGTGCAGGTGGGCGGCAAACAGGGCATTGGTGCAGTTTCGGCCGCACCCTGGGGCAGCCCCAGCATCCTCCCAATCTCTTGGGTTTACATTGCAGCAATGGGGGCAGAAGGGCTGACTAAAGCGACTGAAGTTGCCATTCTCAGCGCTAACTATATTGCCAAGCGTCTGGAAGGACACTACTCGGTGCTATACAAGGGTAAACAAGGCTTCGTTGCTCACGAATGCATTCTTGACCTGCGCCAGTTTAAGAAAACAGCAGATATCGATGTCGATGACATTGCCAAGCGGCTGATTGACTATGGCTTTCACCCACCGACGGTGTCGTGGCCCGTGGCAGGGACGATTATGGTGGAACCGACGGAGAGCGAATCGAAGGCAGAACTCGATCGCTTCTGTGATGCCATGATTGCCATTCGTGCCGAAATCCATGCGATTGAAGAGGGCAACGCCGATCGCCAAAATAACCTGCTGAAAAACGCGCCTCACACCGCGATCGCCCTCACTGAAGAATGGAACCATCCCTACTCACGTCAGCAGGCAGTTTACCCGACCCAATGGACGCGAGATCACAAGTTTTGGGCAGCCGTCGGACGGATCGATCAGGCATACGGCGATCGCAATCTGGTTTGCACCTGTCCACCTATGGAATCCTATCAGTGATCCCTGTGAGTGAGCCTTACGATCGCTAAGACTAATGGAGAAAATGTATGCAAATCACGATCGACCTACCGACCGATCTGGAACAAGACCTGATTCGTCAAGCCGCTCAGTTGAATGTTCCGCTACAAACTCTGATTCTCGAAACTCTACGTCAGCGAACCCAAACGACCTCTGGTTCAATTTCCCAGTGGTCAGATGTCGTCTTGTCCTACACAGGGCTATCAGACTTTCCCGCGATCGAATCCTACCGTGATCGCCCCTTGGAAAACTTACCCTGACAGAAGTTGAAGCTCTTTGGCAGCAGGCAAAAGTAACATTAAGGGATATCAGGGGATAGGGCGGAAAAGAGGAGTGAGATCGCGATTCAGAGATTTCTTTCATAAATCGCCTGCTTTCAAGCCTGTTTTCTTGGCGATCCGAGCCAGCATTTTAGACCCAATTTCATCACTATCCCGAAAGGCGAATACATAGTTATCCCAACCTTCCCGTTCCAGAATTTTGTGTGAGCCAGTTTGACGTTTCACCTCCCATCCAATCTTTTCCAATGCAGCGAGGACTTTTCTGGCTTTTGTTGCTGACCATTCACTCATTTGACGAATTCCTATGCCGCAACAAAGATCAGGCTCGTCAAACCTAAAGCCATCTCTCCATGCTCCAGCTTTTCGGCAATGACTCGTAAGGCTAATGCCTGAACATGGGCGATCGCCTGCTGTTGATTTTCACCGTATGCCAAAACACCCGGAATCTCTAATACTTCAGCAATCCAACGACCATCTTCTTCTTGTTCAGTTTCAATAGTGAAGTTGGTAGGAATTTCAGTACTCATAATAATCTCCAATTCACTCTTAATACACTCCATACTAATTTTTCGGCAAGCTTAAATCTAGTTGGGTAGGCAAGATAGAAGGAAAATGAATGTGAGTATGGGTAAAGCGATCGCTTTATTCAAGCTATTAAGCGCTCGATCTTGCTATTTATCTCCACTCCAAAAATCAGGGAAGAAAACAGTAATTGGATTACCTCGATGCTCAGAATCTTCAATGGCTTTTCGAGCTTGAGTCGCAATTTCAGCTTGATAAGTTTGAATTTTGGGAACAAAAGAATATATATCGGTATTATCAATAATAATGCAACGGCTCTGACTTACGTCGAATGGTATTTGATTAGCTTTCCTAATAATGTGAACAATAGGTAATTTGCAAGCATGACGAAGTGCCATCTCGTAGAAGACATTAGGATTTAAGAAGGATAAATCAACAATAACGAGCCGTGAACGCTTTACATGTTCTATGATTTGTGCCGTAATCAACCCTTGCTGACCAATTTGGTCGGCGCGAACAACTCGTAAATTGAGTTCAGAAACTGCTGGTTCCACTAGCGAGCTAAGGAACAGATCAGAGTGTTTTCTCTGCTCACTACCCTCTTCATCAATTGGAGTAATGTAGAAGCAGATGCTATCCCAAATTGAAGCAACAGACTCAGCCGTATCTTCGGTGGATTCAGAATCTATTTTTTGAACAACGACAGGTTGAGCAGTTCGCTCAACGTATTTACTTGGAAGTTCCTCAAGAGCTTGCTCTATTGAAATAAGTGTTTCTGCTCCTCCAATAGTGCGAAGGAGTTCCAAATCTTTGAAATTAACAATAAATAAGTCAATACACTCCTTAAAGTCACTGATTTGTTCTCCAGAATCCTTAAGAAAGTCTCGCATTACTTCTGGTGCAGCAAGTCGTTTTCCTACATATTCATCGTACAGTTTTTTAAATGGAGAGAATCGCTCAATCGCCAGATTGAACTTTGTCTGAAGAATTTTACGAGGAGATTGTGAACTATCAAATATGATTTGCCCCTCAGGTGTCAATTCTAAGTACTCAGCAGCATAAGATCCTTTAGTTATTCCATACTGACCTGATCTCGTGATCATCGTTTTGATCGTTCCGCTGGTTGCAGGACGATTTAGCTTTTCAAGCAATGTTAAACGACGAATCTTCGTTCCAGCATACTTGTGGACTTCCGCTCCAAGTTCCAATGAATCAGCAAACGATCCAGCCGGATATGTTCTAAGAGCCTATCCGAAAAGTCAGTAAGAGTTAGATTAAATCCTATGTTGATATAAAA
>QBMH01000211.1 GCA_003249025.1 Leptolyngbya sp.
TATCAACATAGGATTTAATCTAACTCTTACTGACTTTTCGGATAGGCTCTAAGCGCCAGCAAAACAATATGAACGCTACTTGAAAAGTGTTGTTAGCTGGCTTTTAATTCCGAACCCCGCCTCAGCCCTGCCGAACCTCGCCCCTCCCAATATATTAAGCAGACCTTAAGCAATACCATCACTTGATCCAAGGCGACGTTATGATATCCCTAATGCGCTTCAGGGTTAAAAATTGACCAACGTTCTATTAAAATCTGAACCGTTTCCCGCAAGCATCATCCGGCTGGATAACGGGTTGACAGTAATTCATCAACACACTCCTGCAATGTCTGTTGCTGCGGTGGATGTTTGGGTCAGGGCGGGTTCAGTCTTAGAACCCGATGAGTGGTCAGGCATGGCGCACTTTTTAGAACACATGATTTTTAAGGGTACTG
This sequence comes from Leptolyngbya sp., assembly GCA_003249025.1. Lineage (GTDB taxonomy): Bacteria > Cyanobacteriota > Cyanobacteriia > Leptolyngbyales > Leptolyngbyaceae > ULC077BIN1. Next base: position 435 of record QBMH01000211.1, read on the forward strand.
CAAACATTGCTCCTGGCAGGTTCGATCGCGAAGTAGAACATCGAGGCGGCATTACCAACGCAGCCACCAGTTACGACTATGCTCACTACTTCATTGCAACCGCAGCCCAGCATCTAGAAGACACCTTGCCCTATTTGGCAGACCTGTTGTTGAATGCGGCAATTCCTGATGATGAATTTGATCGAGAGCGGGATGTGGTTTTAGAAGAAATTCGCCAGTCTTACGATAATCCAGACTGCGTAGCGTTTCAGGTGCTTTCCGAAACAGTTTATCAACAGCATCCCTATGGTCGTCCGATTTTAGGAACCAAGGAAACGTTGATGGCGCGATCGCCCGATGAAATGCGCGACTTTCACCGCACCTACTACCAGCCTGAAAACCTAACCGTCGTGGTCGTGGGTGATGTCAGTCAGGATGCCGCCCTAAGTTTAGTCAATCGCACCTTTCACAGTTTTTCAGAGCCGACAACCTGTCTCCAGCATTTTCCTGAAGCAGAACCTCCCATCACTCAAATTCGCCGGAAAGAATTGCTGATGCCCCGGATTGAGCAAGCACGGCTGATGATGGCATGGCTAGGACCGGGGATGGATTCATCGGTACAAAGCTTAGATGACCAGTTGAATGCTGCCTATGGGCTAGATCTTCTGTCGGTGTTGCTGGCAGAGGGGCGCACCTCGCGGCTGGTATGGGAATTACGCGAACAGCGTAACTTAGTGCAGGCAATTAGCAGCGGGTTTTCTGTGCAGCGCGAATCGGGTTTGTTTACAATTACCGCATGGCTAGAGCCAGATGACTTAGCGCGAGTAGAAGCGATTATTTGCGATCGCCTCTCAGAATTGGCATCAGTGCCTATTTCTGAAGCGGAACTCTCTCGCTGCAAGCGATTACTCTGTAACGACTATGCATTTTCTACCGAAACCCCTAGCCAACTTGCCGGACTTTACGGTTATTACAGCATGATTGTTAACCCCGAAGTCGTTTGCACCTACCCCCAGCGAATCCAGGCACTTCAGCCCGAAGATCTCCAACGACTGGCGGCTCAATACCTTTCTCCCTATCACTATGCAGTGACTGTTGTGAAGCCGATGTAGCAGAGTGCCATTGAAAACGCGATCGCGCACATGAAGCAATTATTTAAGTCTGTTAGGACGTGCATAGTCAATCTTTTATAGGAAGTTTGCCAACACTATTTCCTAAACCATTCGCTTTTGACCTCAATATTTAGCCATCATCCTGAAGGAATTTTCTGTGACACTTCGCACCACCGATTTTCAACCCGCTCAACTGATCCATCGCACCACTTTAAACAATGGAATTGTAGTGTTAGTCGCCGAAAATCCTACCGCCGATATTATTGCGGCACGATTTTTTCTGCGGGCAGGTAGCCGCTGGGAGCACCCTCATCAAGCTGGCTTATCGCATTTAATTTCTGCTGTGTTGACGAAGGGAACTGCAACACTCTCTTCTTTAGAGATTGCTGAACAGGTGGAGTCAGTTGGTGCCAGTTTGGGAACGGATGTCACAACCGACTACTTTTTACTCAGTTTGAAAGCAGTTTCAGCCGACTTTAAGGAAATGCTGATTTTAGCGGGAGAGTTGTTGCGATCGCCCACCTTTCCTCAGCAAGAACTGGAACTAGAACGCCGCTTAACCTTACAGGCAATTCGTTCTCAGCAAGAGCAGCCTTTCACCGTTGCCTACGATCAACTCAGGCGCAGCATGTATGGTGAGCATCCCTATGCCCTATCTGGCTTAGGCACAGAAGCAACCGTTTCTCAACTCAGCCAGACTGATTTACTGGATTACCACCAGACCTTTTTTCGCCCCGACAATCTAATCATTAGTGTGTCAGGTCGCATTCAGCCAGAGGTTGCCATTTCCCTGATTGAATCTGTTTTAGGGGATTGGCAAAGTCCAAAGGAGCCGCTGCCGCTCCTAAGTTCTCCGCCCATTTTAGAAAATCCCGTCCATAAAACAACAGCACAAGACACCCAACAATCCATCTTAATGTTGGGCTATCTCGCCCCTGCTGTAATTAGTCCATCATCGCAAGCCGTTTCACAAGCACACCCCTCTCCGTCTCATCCCGACTATGCCGCGCTCAAGCTGCTAAATACCCACTTGGGCAATGGGCTATCGAGTCGGTTGTTTGTAGAATTGCGGGAAAAACGCGGCTTAGCTTACGAAGTATCTGCGTTCTATACGACGCGGCTAGATACTGCCCAATTTGTGGCGTATATGGGAACGGCAGCGGAGAATACGGCGATTGGCTTAGAAGGATTGCGATCGGAAATCGATCGATTGGGGGTCATCCCCCTCTCGGCAGAAGAGTTACAAGCCGCTAAAAATAAAATGTTGGGACAATATGCCTTAGGAAAACAAACGAATGCACAGATTGCCCAGACATTTGGCTGGTATGAAACATTAGGTTTAGGCATTGAGTTTGATCAGATTTTTCAGCAACAAATCGCCAGTACTACCGCTGAACACGCTCAAGCAGTCGCTCAGCAATATCTGACGAAACCTTATGTTTCTCTGGTAGGTCCGAGTAGTGCAGTTAGCAAAGTGAACTAGTGATCCCTGAGTGGATGAAAATCACTAAATATACTGGGTTGAGGGGTGGAATTTTTTGGGAAAAGCCTGGGAATCACCGAATACTTTTCCCGTTAGGCAAGTTAGTCTGATTTCAGTCAGGGAGTCTCTATCACACAGGCAATCTGAGCCAGCATGAAACGGGAGGCACCAATCGGATGGACAACAACTTTATATACCTTGATCAGGACTCCGATCGAGTCCCTAGTGTTCCCTTGGAGCAGTCTGAAGATTTTAGTTCTTTGCACGAGACGTTGATTCCAACGAGTGATAGCCAACCTTTGGCAAGTAAATCGACTGAAGGCGAGTTTTTACAGACGATTGAAGCGTCTCAAAACATGGCAAATCGGCTTTTAGGATTAGGGAGTGAAAATTATCAAGCTGGACGATACGAAGCAGCTTTAGATCTTTTTAGACAAGCCTATTCCTTGTACCAAGCGGCTCAGGATGATTTGGGTCAGGGGAGATCGCTGAGTAGTATTGGTTTAACGTTTTATAGCTTGAAGCATTACAGTAAGGCGATCGAATATTCCCAGTCTGCCTTAGTTTTTGCTCACCATACTTGCGATCGCCCCAGTGCCGTCATTATTTTGAGTACTCTTGGCAATGCTTATCGCCATCTCAAAGAACCCGATAGGGCAATTGAGTACCAGCTTCAAAGTTTGGCGTTGGCAAAAGACGTGGGCGATCGCTCCGGCGAAATGGCAGCCCTCAACAATTTAGGGTTGGCATATAAAGCGGTGAGCCAATACGAGCAGGCAATTTCTTACGAACAGCAAAGCCTGCTGATTGCACGAGAATTGGGGGCACAACAAGTAGAAGAGCAAATTCTCAAAAATCTGGGCAATGCTTCCTATGCTTTAGGCGATTATGCTAGCGCGATCGACTACTACCAACAGCGGTTAGCCCTAGCGAGGCTGTTACAAGATAGCCGGATGGAAGCCCAAATTCTGAGAAATTTGGGGAATGCTTATTATGCGGTGGAAGACTATACTCGTTCGATTGAATGTGGTGAACAGCGGTTAAAAGCGACGCGCAAACTGGATGATTGGCGGGGTGAAGAACAGTCTTTGGGCAGCATTGGGGTTGCCTATGATGCCTTAGGAGACTATCCCAGTGCCATCACTTACTACGAACAACGACTTGAAATCGCGCGGATGAGGAATGATGTCCGGGTTGAAGAACAGGTTTTGGGCAATCTTAAAGTAGCTTGTTTTGCAATCGGTGACTATATCAAAGCCGCAGATTACACTTCCCAACGGCAAAACCTTTCTCGTAAATAACATAGTCACGGAAACGATCGTTGAGGTCTATGAACCGGAGTCTTTTGGGTGAAGCGCAATTACATTCTCAAACAATTGTTTGCTGCAAGTGCGATCGCTAGAGAGCGATTGCAAAAATTATAAGTAAATAGGGAGGTTGCGATCAGTTGAAGTCCAGCAGGTTCGCGATCGCAAAATGCTATCGTTAAACCAAAGTTTCGGTGAGGGATAAGGCATGAATTTGATCAGCCAGCCGCTCGACTTTGAAATTGAATATCCCGAAGCCGATGGCGAACCCATGTCCGAGAGCGATCAAACCCGTGATTACTTAATTTACGGCATAAAAGCGCTCCGCCATTACTTTAGAAATCGTGCCGATGTGTATGTATCAGGTAATCTGTTCATCGATTGCTGAGAATGGTAGCCCAATTTTTTATAGCGAAGTGTTAGGACTAGAGGTGAATCTGCTGGAGGGCGAACTGCGGTTTTTTGATCCGCAAATCGGTGAGCAGCTACTAGATTTTGATGAAGCTGAACAAGCTAGACAAGCGGCTGAACAAGCTAGACAAAATGCCATTCCTCGGCTGCTGGGAATGGGGTTGAGTGCGGAACAGGTGGCATTGGCATTGGGGTTATCTATGGAAGAGGTGACGGGTAACAGAAAATAGAGAGGAATGAGAGATGGATAGGATGAAGCGGAATAAACAGGCGATCGCCCACTTATTGCTGGCGGCGATATTTTTTGTGCCAAGTCAATCTTCAGCTTGGGCGCAGATTACTAGCGCGCCGGATGGAACCAATACGGGGGTGAACCAGGCTGGCAACACCTTTAATATCACGGGCGGCACTCAGGCGGGTTCCAACCTATTTCACAGCTTTCAGCAGTTTGGACTGAACGCAGGACAGATTGCCAACTTTCTCTCAAATCCAGCGATCGCCAATATTCTTGGACGAGTCACAGGCGGCGACGCTTCGATCATTAACGGACGTATTCAAGTTACAGGCAGCAACGCCAACCTATACCTGATGAATCCGGCTGGCATTGTGTTTGGTGCCAATGCGTCGCTGAATGTGCCCGGTTCCTTTACCGCCACCACTGCTAACGCGATCGGGTTTCGTCCGGGAATTACCGGGGTGCCTGGTCACTGGTTTAACGCCACTGGAGAGAACAGTTATGCCGCCTTGGTGGGCATACCCAGCACCTTTGTGTTTTCGGCTCTACAACCCGGCGCGATCGTCAATGCTGGCAACTTGGCAGTGGGTCAGGGACAAAGCCTGACGCTTCTCGGCGGAACCGTCATCAACACTGGCACCCTTACAGCACCGGGTGGAACGGTGACCCTGGCGGCGGTTCCTGGCGATCGCTATGTGCGTCTGGGTCAAACCGGGAGCCTTTTAAGCTACGACTTACCCTTAGCAGTGAAGGATGCGGTCAATCCATTGACGACTCCGCCTTTGTCCTTACCCCAATTACTGACGGGCGGGGCGATGGCAAACGCTACGGGACTAACGGTGGAAAATGGTCTGGTGAAATTGACTGGATCGGGCATCACGATTCCAATCAATGCAGCAGTGGCGATCGCCAGCAACCAAATTGATGTATCTGACACAACAGGCGGCAAAGTTCAGGTTTTGGGCGATCGCGTGGGAGTCATCAGCGCCACGATCAACGCCTCTGGCACTAACGGTGGAGGCACTGTCCTAATCGGGGGCGACTATAGAGGACAGGGCAACGTCTTCAATGCCCAACAAACCTTTGTTAGTCGCGATTCCACTCTCAATGCCAGTGCGCTGCAAACGGGGCAAGGCGGCAAAGTGATAGTCTGGGCAGATGCCGCCACTCGCTTTCAGGGCACGATTGTTGCCAAGGGTGGGGCGCAGTCTGGAAATGGCGGTTTTGTGGAGGTCTCAGGGAAATCTCTCTCGTTTGATGGCTCCGTGGATGTGACTGCCACTGCCGGACAATCAGGGCAATTGCTGCTAGACCCGGATCTCGTCTTAATTGGGGCGGTTGGCATCGATGATGCTCAATTGAATGATGGGCAAATCTTAGCCGGAGATGGAGGAGCCGGAACCACCTTCCAGATTTCAACCACTAAGCTGCTGCAACTGCTGAATGGGGGCAATGTGACGATCGCCGCCAATACTGCGATCGCGGTGAATCAAGTCGTAGATGCTACCACGAATCCCAACCCCGGCAATTTAGCCCTCACTGCCACCACCATTAATGTCAATGCCCCAATGTCTATTAACGGCGCACTGACCTTAACCGGTCAAGTGTTTAACAACAACGACAAAATCATTAACCTGACCAGCAAAGGCGATTTAGTGATTCAGGGTGCGGTGATTGTGGGGGATGGGGGCGTTGGCGTTCCGGCAGCAGTTAAATTGACCTCCACTCAGGGCAATATTTTTGTAGATACCATTTCTTCAGGCTCAGGCGGGGTAGACATCAACGCAGCAGGGCTGTTTCAGGCACGAGCGGGAACCAATCGTGTGAATGTCTTTTTGCGCGAACGCCCAGAAGATAGCCCGGAACTGAATGCTTTCTTGCAGTCAAAAGGAATTGCACTTGCCCCCGGACAATTTGTGAGTGTCCATTATCAAGATGGAGGAGCGAATCAAAGTAAGCCCTTGCTTTACAGCATTGCCGCCTCTCAAAGCAATAGCGCTCCGGCGGGTTCGCTGAATGCGCCTGTGACAATTCGCTATGGTGGAGCCACCCGCACACTGATTGATAGCAACTTTCCGATCGTGGCAACAGATGGCACGGGCACCGTGACCCAAGGGCGCATTTTGGTGCAGGGTGGCAATGGTGCGTTCTTTGTGGGACCGACTGTCACTGGTAAATTGGTGCCTGGAAACACCGATCTGTTTTTGACCAAAGATGCTGGGGGAAATTTCATCCCAGTGAATGCGGCAACGTTTAATCCGGCAACCACCACGCTGTATCGCAATGAAATCTATACGGCTGCCTACCCTACTGTGGATTTTCCGACTACGATTAGCGGGTTAGCGGGTTTAATCTATGTGGGCTTTGGCACCAACACTACGCTTTACGGCTCTAGCCAAAGCCGCGTTTTTTCGGCAGTGTCTCCCACCCTACCTACAGGGACTACTGGGGTAATAGACACCCCTACCAGCAGCAGTTCTAGTAGTTCTAGCAGTGCCTCTGTGCCTGCGGCTAGAGTTCAAGTGGCGGATGCAGCCGGAGACACACTGCAACGGGGGATTGACCGTCAGTCAGGAGGGTTAGCGTGTGCATCTACGATCGCGGTTGCAGCAGCGGACGATAGCCAAAATCGTTCTAACCCACGAGATCGCACGAATCCCTGTGCCTTGCCTCAAGATGATGCCCAAATTTTGAGGATTTTGGGAGAATCGCCGTCAAAGTAAACTCCTGAGAGATGTGAAATGAGGAATTGGTATGCCGTTGGTATGGGTGCGATCGCCACTGTTCTGTTCAGCATCAGTCCAGCAGTCATCTACGCTGAGATTTCCCAACCCTTCAAGCAGGTAAACAAAGAGATCTCTGCTGATCAACTTTTGCAAGCTGGTGATCGCCAGTATCAGGCGGGACAAACAGACCAGGCGATCGCCACCTGGAAGCAGGCTCAGTCTGCCTATCGACAAGTCAAAAATCGCCCAGGAGAAGCCACAGCACTCGCAAATTTGGGGATGGCATATGTCACAGGAGAACGCTACCAAGATGCCATAGCGGTGTTGGAAACTGTTTTACCAATTGTGCGATCGCTCAATGATCAACCTGGTGAAGCCAGGGCGTTGGGCAACTTAGGCATTGCTTACAAAATGCTGGGCAATTACGGTCAGGCAATTCAGACCCATCGGCAAGCAGGGAAGCTGATGCGACAATTGGGTGATCGTCCTGGCTTGGGACAGGTGTTGCTCAACTTGGGCAATGCCTTTGAAGCGGTGGGTGACTATGACAGCGCCGCGATCGCTTATCAGCAGAGCCTCAAGCTGGCAGAGCAAGGCAGCGATCGCCCCGGAATCGCGATCGCCTTGGGAAACCTGGGAGCAGTTTATGCAAACCAGGGTAAGGATGAAGCGGCGATCGCCACCTTTCAGAAAAGCTTGGCAATTCATCGAGCCACCCACAATCCGGCGGGAGAAGCCAGCACCCTGATTAATCTGGGTTCTACGTCCCACAGCCTAGGAAAACGGGATGATGCCATTCGCTATTATCAACAAAGTTTAGCGATCGCCCACCAACTCAACAATCGCCGTTTAGCTGGAGAAGCGCTAGGCAGCCTGGGACTTGCCTATGAAGACTTAAAAGAGTTTCCCAAAGCGATCGCCCATCATCGCCAAAGTCTAGAAATTGGGCGATCGCTCAACGATCCAGAAGCCACAGGCATCGCCCTAAATAATCTGGCACATGCCCTTTTTGGAGCAGGCAAGCTGCCAGAAGCCGAGTCCACCTTGCGATCAGCCGTGACTCAACTTGATGCCCTCCGCCCCGGACTCAGCGACCTCTATCGCATTTCCATTTTTGATACTCAAGTTCATACCTATAGCCTCTTGCAGCAAGTCCTAGTTGCCGCCAAAAAGTATGAAGCCGCTCTAGAAGTTGCCGAACAGGGGCGGTCACGGGCGTTTGTAGAACTATTATCGAGAAGGCAGGGGGCAGGG
>QBMH01000212.1 GCA_003249025.1 Leptolyngbya sp.
GGGAACTGGGATAAACACTTGGTTCAAGGTCGTTAATAGCATCAGATTTTTAGTGAGTGGTAATTTCTGAAAATCCTGACTGCCTAAGCCTTTGATTCCACAAGTTTCGGTAATTTCTTGTTTAGAAAATAGCGTAATCCAATTTCTATGACAATACCTCCCTCCGAACCAGATCAATCTCCTCAGGATATTCCTCGCATAAGCTGCTTTGGCTGCTTGGGTCAGTTTGTCTATCTATTCTTTCTACTCTTTTTACTGGGACCTTTAGTGGGATTTGCTTCTATGATTTTAGGTATTACCCCAATTCCTGTCGCTCCCTACAGAATTCAGTGCAATGATGGCTCAAGAATTGAAACGTGGGAGGTGCATTCAGCAGAACGTTTCTTGCGAAAAAAGATCAAGGAAGGGCAGCGCTGTCAGCGAGAATACACTGCGGAGTAAGGGCATCAAAAGTAGTTATTCTGAGTTAGCTCAAAAAGTGAAGCTTGACTCTCAGATCGTTGGATGAAATTGGCTGGTTGCCATAAAAACAAGCGTTGTCTTCGCTCTCAAAAATTCCTAGGACTCGGCGTTTTCTCGAATTTGCTGATTCATTGCTTCTAGTTCTCGCACTTCTTTTTGCAAGAAAAAGTTGAGGAAGGTGCGAATTCCGGTAATGGCTGCCAACCGGGCGATAGCATCCCAACTGGGCGAAACCGCAGTGGCAGCAATATCCGCCGCTAAGAGAAACTCTAAAGATAGCGCCAAAGACAAGCCCAACTCTAGGCGAACCGCTTGTTGAGCATCTTTCAGTCGCCCTCGTTTTGCCTTCTGCCATAGCTGTTGCAGAGCAATGGCGAGGGAGATTGCAATGATTGAAATTGCAATAAACTCCAAAATAATTTTCAAAAATAAAGCAAACTCTTGCAGAAGCGACTCTACAAGCCGAGTTAATTCAAACGACAGAGTTTGATTTGCTAACTCACCGGCTGAGCTTGCCGCACTACTTACGTCAAATATCATCAGTAGACCGCTTTCACTGTTTTACTCAATCAACTCCCAGTAACAGCAGCCGTAGGGCTCAATAATGTGAAGAGCGTCACTTTTGCATTTTGCCGATCAGAGTTCTAAACCAAAGTTTCAGCAAGACTTGCCAGTAACCTCCGCCCACTTGTATCAATTTGAAAGAAGAAACAGTTACAGCGTCTTTCATACCTTGACATAGCGATGTTCTCAAGTCCTGCGTTACCTTTCTACACCCCACCTGCGTAAGTCCTAATTAACTTTCTGAGGCTGCTGACCCGCTGAGTAACTGGAATACATCCCACACGTCTTCAGTTTGTGCCTTTGCGTATCCAAGCAGTCAGTAACCAGACCCAAAAAAACAATGCGCTTGCAATGAGGCTACCCAAATTCCACTTAACCGAATTCTTGAGCAAACTCAGGCGCTGATTGCTTTGAGCATTCTGGGCTTGCGCCACCAAACTACTTTCACCTTGAGTCAGCGAAGATGCTAACTCTTTTTTAACGGTTTCAAGCTGCTGCGAACCTTCAATTTTGGGTGCATTGCTTGAGCGATTTAGCTGGGTGATCAACTCCTGCATTTGCGCTTCGGTTGTGACGCTGCTTACTCGCTCCTGAATCTGTTTGATTTGAGTTTTGCTTTGCTCAATCTGTTTGCTGATTTGAGCATTAGCCTGTCGATCAAGCCGAACCGTGTTTAGAATTCCAAGAGGAACAGCCAGAAGGAGCAAGATTCCAGCTATGAGAGACAACCATGACAGCCCTTTGAGCAGGGAAAATTCAAACTTAAACCGCCCATTGCGACCGCCCCAAAAAATGAGCACCAGCGCAATCAATGGAACGGCTATCCGATCTACAACAGCACCAAACGTTTGAAATTCCCAGGCTGGGTTCATGAAACCAGGCGGAATAAATAGGTAGATGAAATCAAACAAGAATAGTAAAAGTAAACCATAGCCAACTCCATGCACCATGACGAAAAACTCTAGGAGTTCGGTAGAGGCTTTCCAAAGTGACTCAACTTTTTTAATAAGCTGTTGGGTATCAGAATCAGACATCATTTATGCATCTTTATAGGGTTGGAAAATTAGCCTGCCACCATTGATACCAGATAGACCAGGTCTTCTCTAAGGTTTGATAGGCAGCCTCTGGAGGGGAGTCTTCTAGAGGTATGGAGAAGTATGCCCAAAGACAGCGATAATCTCTCAGGGGCTGTTGTCCGGTTAGCCAGGGCACAAGGCGACTTGGCTGTAAATCAACCGTGTAGCGATTTTGAATAAACTGTGTGTAGGTGACGGCAGTGTTTCCCCGAGGGTTAATGCAAGATCTTAGATAAGCTTTACCACCTTGAACGGAAAGACCGTAATACCCAATCCCATCCTTCTGCCTCATAGTAGGTAATGGTTGGTGAGACGTAGCAGGAGTAATAATCGTAGGATCGTACTTGCGAAACGGTTTCTCATTGCTGGATAGATCAGTCATGTAACGCATTTCGATGGTAAGACGCGTCTCTCCCTGCTTGTATTGGTAGATTCTGCCAATTGGATCAGTCAATGACTCACTTTGTAGGAACTGCCATCCCGCGAGGGAAACTTGCTCTGAAAAAATAGCTTTAGTTTTCTGCTTCGTTGAGATAGGTGACCACATTTCTTTGGTCATTACCCAGAGGGTGACACCCAAAATGAGCACCAGAGAAGGAGTCCGCGCATATTTCCAGAACATCATGGCTCCGGAGCTTCCAGCGAATTCTCTTCCATAACAGTTTCTTGCCGAAGCAGAAAGAGATAGAAAAAGCCGAACAGCATCACTGAAATAAGTGAAAAAATTGGTGAGCCAGTACCACTATGCCAGTAATCAAAAGCGGACTGATTAGAGGTGTTAGCGAGCAAGGTTACAAGAACAACACGAAAGCCATTCGAGATAAATGCTAGAGCGATCGCAACCACCGGAACAATCAATCTCTTTTTACCGCTTAGAGGGTACATCAGCAACGCTAGCACTGCTAAGCCCAATAGATAAAACACATTGTTGAAGCCAGAACAACCGGCTGTAACATTGACCGCGCCATTGGGCATGACTAAATTAGCTCCTTGTAGGGAGACATCAAACCCCGTGTACCAGAGGACTACGGCGGCAAACTTGGCTGTGAGGTAAGAAATATCTAACGGTTCGCAGATGACTTTGGGAACACCCAGAAAAAACAGGATGGTTAATTCTCGCCAATACTGCTTCAGTCCTTTAAAGCCTGAAGCAAGAAGCCCTAGCCCTAAGCCGGAGAGAAAGGGAGAGATATTTAGTAGATTTTCAGAATGGTTGACGGCGCTACTGTGAAGCACAAGCCCCAGCAATAGGAGACCAAGAAGGCTGGAGCATAAACCGCTATTCAGGCTTAGACGTTCTTGCTTCTGCCAAATTAAAGACGCAGCGGCTGCCCAAAAGACGCCACTCAGGACGAAAAAGCTTTGCTCGACATAGCGATCAACCAGGGTTAAATGAATTGCCACCAAACCTGAGGCAGTCCCTAGCAAGCAAAACTGTGTGCTTGTCAATGAACGAAGCCTGTTAAAAGAGAGTTCCTTCATCGCTTTTGATTGATTCAGTTTTCTGATTGTAGAAGCAAGAAAGGACACGAGCAAACGTGCCCCAACGAAATCAGTAAAGTCTCAAACTCGCGGTAGATGCGTTTGTCCAGACCTTACGCTTTTGCTTGAGCTTTTGAGCGCTTGTTCTGCTGCCGCTTGAACAGAGCACTAAACCCAATCGCTCCAGCGGTGCCTAGCATGGTGAAGGGTTCGGGAATATCCTTCGTCGTAACGTTGGAATTATTGGAGAACCAATCACTTCCGCCGCCACTACCCCCAATGCTTGTACCATGAAGGGCAAGGGTCAAATTACCACTCGATAGCCCTGATAGAACGTTGTTAAAGTTACTGCCTGCTGCATAGTTAAAGGTAAAAGCAACAGACTCTCCAACGTTAGAATCAATACCATTTTTAAGATAGCCACTATTTTGTGGATCAGACCCAAAAGCAGCATTCCAGGTGATCCCGCCTTGAGGGTTATTGGGGTTAGCACCTACCTCGAAAGCTGCTCCGCCTCCTGCAACTGTGCCGTTATTGGTAATACCAACTGAGCTAGTGCTCAAATAGTTACTAAATGCGGTTGACTTACCAAAGTAAATGTCAGCGATTGTAGCGGTGGCAGAACCGCTGTTGGTAAATGAGAACTGGACTTTTCCACCTACCTCTGTAACATCAACTTTAAAGTTGGATGCAGGGTTAATCGCATTGTTGAAATCTGGGACTCTAACGAAGTCAAACGATACTGCAGCAGCAGGCAGCACGTTGGCAACAAGGGCAACGCTGGCACCTGCCAAGACTGCCGGAAGGAATGAGAGTTGGTTCATTGGTTTTAGTGGAATAAGGTCAATTAACGAATCCAGAGCCTAGTGTTCTGTCAAGATTTTTTTGATGGGTTGAAAACCCTCCAAAAGCACACCCCGCAGACTTTCCAGATTTAGTTCGCCCATCAACGTTTGGTTGACAGACTACTAGTAGGGAAAGAAGAGCAGTAGCAGTAAGATAATCTTTCCAAAAAAATACTACCCTGACTGGTTGCTGAGGGTACGGATATGTTTCTTTGCTTCATCAAAGATTTATTCGATACAGCCCGTATATGTACGGATTGTGATGGTCTTAGGCTGGAAGCTCGTTTCAGGCTTGGCAACGATGCCATGCTATACCTGGATAAATTTCCGGTCGCAAATGACACCAGAGCAACAAACACCGCTCCTAGTAAATCGCTCACTGCAACATCAATAGGACTGACGCAAAAGCCATTTTGAGCGATGGATGTTTGAGCTGCTAAGTAGTCAATCAACCAGACCTCGATCCAACTTCGGGTTGACATACACGCAGGTGACGACCCCAATACCTTTGATCACGCCGTGAGCATTGCCGCTGTACTGCCGCCGCACCGACTCAATCGTAAACGAATAGCGTTTGTCGAGCACCGTGTCATCAAACACCAGGTAGCCCTCTAACGACATCGCTGGCAACGTGCTCCCAAACCAGACGGGGTAACTTTTTTCCCGCCCAAATACCGATTGCCCTGGTCGTGAGAAAAGCTCTCACTGTGATCCGCAAAATTGGTCAAGATATAGTCGATTGGGCTGCCTAACAGATATTGGCAGTAGTCAAGCCGATTCACAGCGTCTTTCATCCCTTGACTCTAGCGATGTTCTTAAGCCCTGCGTTACCTTTCTACGCCCCAGATGCGTAAGTCCTATGAATGAATAATAAGTTCAATCGATGTACCGTAAGTGCTGAAAACCTTTGCCATTGCCTCTCGATCGCGGATATCAGCAGCGTGGTGAACATAGCGATCGCCATATTGATGCTGCAAGCGATCGCGGTTCCACTCGGTTGAGGCATCTTTCCCGAAGAAAGACTGACGCATATCGTTATCAACACCGACGACAGTAAAACCGCGATCGCAAAAAGAAGAACTGACTCTGACCCAATCAGTCCAGCAGAACCTGACACTAAGATATTACTCACAACTAACCCATGCTAAACAACGAAGTAAAACATAATACTAAGTAGCTGATTGTTCCGAAATGAGCTGTAAAACAAAATAAATGTAGATAGACTCCATCTTCACAACACAATCCGGCATTGCTGATCGGAAGTGTAAATTGTGAAGGATTTGTTATGATCTGTCAACATTTATTCTCAGGAATTACACTCCTTACGATTTTTCATTTTTGATATGAATTTGTCAACAGCTCAAAAATGCTGCTAGTACCTGCGTAGATTTACGGAGTCTACCACTGAAAACACGGTTCACTGATTTCTAGATAACCTCTGGAAACAGCATTGTTAACACTTACGCCAATATATGTACATTGGATCTCTCAATCGACTTGCACTTTGCTCTGAGATCCGCGAAATTGAGTTTAGACACGGTTTATTGGTGTGAGGATTTTTATAAAATGTTGATTCATCGGTTTAAAGCGGCGAGAGCGATCGCTCTATGCACACTGGCGATCGCAACGTCAGAGGGGCTAATCACCTCTGCACACGCCAATCCAACCCCATCTGCTCCGGTTCTTATCGCTCAATCCCTTCCTTTAGTAGAATTTCCTGCCGATTATGATGTGTGTCGCGGCAGTGGCAGCACGCCCCTACCCGTCTATACCACCTCAAATTTAACAGTGCCCGTTGGTCAACCCCTTGCTCCCAATACCGCCGTTAAATTGACCGGCGTATTTAGACCCGGACGCAACCCCGCTCAAATTAAACAGCCTGTTTTAGGATGGGTCAACTCTGGCACACTCCAAACTCAATGCCCTGGCACCAATCCCCCTCCTAGTAGACCTCCCGTTCCTTTCAATGAACTGACTACCAATTCTCCCTATTGCCGACGCTTGCGCCTACCTGGAGAAATTCCACCCGGTCCAGTCGATGGCTTAGTCGCCCGCGAATCTCCCAGCCTTAGCAGTCCTGCCCAAGTTGCCACCAACGGAATGCTAGATGGACCCGCAACAGGAGCGCGGGTACAAACCACTGGCACGAACGGCAGCGCCATCACTCAAGTGGCTGACAATCGAGTTTGGATGGATATTTGGTATGTGGGACGGTTTGGCAGAGTCCGCAAGGGTTGGGTTGTCGTTACCCCTGCTGGGTTTACATCCGGCTCTCAATACATCTCAAACTGTCAATAGTCTCTCTTTGCAAGACGAAGGCGATTTTCTAGCACTATTATTTAGCGTTGCTATCCTCCCCGTCTACAATTGGACGGGGATTCCCTGAAACTTTGAAACTTAGTTACGCATTCTAAAAAAGATCCCAATAGAAACTTAATTAATGGCGGTGAAAAGATTTGTTGCTATAGTTTGATGGCTAGAACGGCATCTCATAAAGGATCTATCAAAAGCGAGACAATTTAGCTCGACAGTTTCCGACAATTCTGTTAACGTTTGCCATGAAATGGTGATGGAGGATGAAGATGCCAGAGTTGGGAGGGTTATCAAAAAAGCGGCGTAGAACTGGATTTAGACTGTTCAATCGACAGCGTCCGTCCACTCACTCTCCAAAACCTTTACGCGAATCCGCTCAGCCTCCCTGGATGGATGACCTAATGCCATCCGCTTCATTGGACAAAAATGGATCTGCATTTCCTAGCCAGAGAGATAGTCACCTAAAGACTGAGCTAAGCTCTACACAGCCTAAAAGGGCTAGCTTTCAGCCGTTTGGATGGTTATGGGGTAAGCGGTCTAAACGGATATCTGAACGTGTTAGAGATAAAAGGCAACGAACAAATGGAACGTCTCTGAAGCGACCCTCCTTTGAAGATGTTTCTGACGATAGGCTGACGACCCCAGGAAACGATAAACTTTTAGCATCTGCTCGGCGGACTGCTGAAGGCGATCGCAAAAGGCAGCGATCTCTTTCAGTCGAGTCGCACGGTCACGGTAGCAGCGACGAAAGCAGTGTCGCGTCAAACCGCATCCGAGCCTTTAGTTCCAATAGCCAGCTTGACCGTAAAGCACCCCACCGGCAAGCCTCTCAAAGTAGCTGGCTAAGCAAAGGGTTAGATACGCAAATTCAGGCAAATAATCCAACTCTCCTACAGCAACAAACATTGCTGCAACAATCGACCCTATTGCAAGAACGGAAGCAAAGTGGTCATGGCGGCTCTCGCTCCCGAAAGCAGCGGCGAAAATCAGAACCCATCAACTTTACTCCCCGATCGCGCAGTATGGCGATCGCCCTTTATGCCGCGCGAATGCTCATTTTAAGCGTTGGGATTGGTGTGCTGGCTGGAACCGTTTTATCTGCCTGGAATCCAACAAACGCCCCTTTTGCGGCGGGTTTACAAACAATCAAACAGGCAAGTTCTGCGCCCAGCCTTCCAGAAAATCCAGCCTCTGAAGTGAAGCTTGCCCAGGAAATGCTTCCGCTTAAAACTGGCTTGCAGTCGTTAATTCAGCAGAATCCTAAGTTCAAACCTGGCGTTTTTCTGGTTGATTTAGACAGTAACGACTACCTAGATTTGAGTGGAGCGGCTAGCTTTTCAGCCGCCAGTATGATCAAGTTGCCGATTCTGATCGCATTTTTTCAAGATTTAGATAGTGGAAAAATTCAGTTAGATGAAAAGCTCGTGATGCGCCAGGAAGTGGTGGCGGACGGGTCTGGAGATTTGCAGTATTTGCCAGTGGGTAGCCAATTTACGGCTCTGGATACTGTTACCAGAATGATTACCATCAGCGACAACACGGCAACCAATATGTTAGTGGCACGGTTAGGTGGGATGTCATCGCTGAATCAACGGTTCAAATCTTGGGGACTCTCGACCACTACTTTAAACAAACCCTTGCCCGATTTACAAGGAACGAACACCTCAAGTCCCAAAGAGCTAGCCAGTTTGATGGTGAGAGTTAGCCAGGGAGATCTCGTTTCGCTCCGATCGCGCGATCGAATGCTCGACATCATGCGCCGTACCATCAATAACAGTCAGCTACCTCAAGGGCTGGGGGAAGGGGCAACGATTGCCCATAAGACAGGCGACATTGGTACGCTAGTGGGTGATGTTGGACTCATTGATATGCCCAACGGCAAACGCTACGCAACAGCAGTCTTCATCAAGCGTAGTTTTAATGATGATGCTGCCTATGACTTAGTTCAAAAAATTTCTCGCTTGATCTATCAGCACCTTAGCAAATCCAAAGCGACTCTCTCTGTTCCGCCTTCGCCAACCGCCGCGATCGTCCCAAAACCTTAAAAATTTTCTACCCAGACTGAACGAAAAATTTATAGATGGGAAATTTGCCTAGCTGTAATGGTTAGCACCCCAAACTGGGCAGGGCTGATTTATCGCTGGTAGAAAAAGTAAGGTAGGAGGGTTCTCTATTTGAA
>QBMH01000213.1 GCA_003249025.1 Leptolyngbya sp.
ATGCCATTTATTTCTAATTCTACCCCCTTATCCAAGATCCCAAATAGGTTCTATAGACCGAGGGACTCAGAAGCTCTTCAAGATGACTATCAATGGCTGCATTGTCTGGGGCGGGGACATTTCGTCGTCGGATATGATCTGGGTTTCGTGAATATTGATGGTGGCTCATTAGCAGGGTATCGCTAGAACGTTAACCCTGTCCTATCGTATTTTTTTCCCCTTGACTATTGTTCCCTTGTTCTAACTTGACACCCATCGATTGCAAGAAGGGAAAAAGCACTGATTATGTCAAACGGCAATACATTGGCAACGTCGGTAAAAAGGAAAATGGCATCGTGGCGGTGACTGCCTATGGATTGGTGGACGGCATGATCTTACCGTTAAGTTTTGAGGTGTATAAACCCCGAGAGCGACTTAAGGATGGAGAACAGTACTACAGCAAACCGCAAATTGCAGCGACGATGATTCGAGACCTGCAAGCACTGGGATTTCAGTTTGAATTAGTGCTGGCTGATAGCTTGTACGGCGAAAGTCAGGTGAACTTTGTTGGGGTGTTAGATGAATTGAAACTGCCCTATATTTTGGCAATTCGCAGCAACCATGGACTCTGGCTACCTGAAGACCAAGAGGTGTACCAGGAGCCATGGCAGACGTTTGAGCGCACCTTTAGCAATGGCACCACTGAAACCCGTTACAGGGCGGAGGTGATTTACGGCAAGCGTCACCGCAAGCAGTATTGGCTGTTGACCACTGACCCGGACACCTTGCCAGAGAATTCAACCTCCTTTGTCATGGTCTGTGCCCCAGGGGTCAAACTCAAAGACATTGGCGAGCGTTATGGTTTTAGAACGTGGATTGAGTATGGACTCAAGCAAGCCAAGGATACCCTTGGTTGGGCAGATTTCCGTATGACCCGCTATGAGCAGATTGAGAAGTGGTGGGAGATGGTCATGAGTGCCTTTCTCATGGTCAGTTTGTTTTCTGAGCAGTTCAACGACGCTTGTCCAATTGCCCATCAACAGTTTGCTCAGCATCCTTGGTGGGATAACCAGAGCGGTTGGAAGAATTTATTGAACACCCGGCGTTTAGTCATTCAACCCTTGAGTTGTTTCAACTGGCTGGGGCGCTGGTTAGAGGTATTCCCTAGCGCCTCACTCCAAACTGGATTTGAGCACCTGACGCAAAAGATGAATCAGTTTGTCTGTCCCTTGGTGCATCGGCTGAACCTACAACTTATCTTTTCCTCTGCTTAGAGTGACCAATGAGGGATGCTTATCCAATACTATAAACTGCAAAAATCGTAGCTCACCATAGAAGAGTTGAACAGCGCTTCATTCCTATGTCACCATGGGAAATAGAACCCATCAGTAGATAGATATGGCAAATCATCCAGCCAACAAAGCAATGAAGTCTAAACAGTCCCAAGCAGCATCCGCAAAAACTTTGCAGCAGACTGACCCAGAAAAATATGCCCATTTGAGAGCCGAGGCTGCTGCGCCCTATCGAGGATTGCGGCGATTTTTTTATGCTTCTTGCGCCGCTTCTGGTGCGATCGGTGGATTTATTTTCGTGATTCAACTGCTTGCAGGTCGAGGGGTTGAAAACACTGGGTTAAATCTTGCCGTGCAGGTGGGAGTGGTAGCATTAATGGCATGGTTTTGGCGGTTGGAAAATCGAGCAGAGCAAAAGGAAACATCAAACCCTGACAAATAGCTGATTGTTTTTAAGACGCGATGTCCATCATTCAAGCTTTCTGTGATCTATCCTTTGGGTATGTCAGTTCGATTGATGTAGCCCCACTTATCATTAAGCTGAACGCGGGCTAATCCTTCGGAAAAAAGACCCGCATTATCAAATTTAGATTTTACGACCAAGGTGCCAGCAGGGTTGATGTAACCCCATTTTCCATCTATTTGAATGGCTGCTAAGCCTTGGGAAAAATTGGCGGCAAGTTCAAATTGGGGAGCAATAACAATGTTCCCTGTAGAGTTAATGTAGCCCCATTTTTGCTTAAGTTGAATCGCTGCTAAGCCTTGGGAAAAATTGGCGGCAAAGCTGAATTGGAGGGCAATAACGGGAGCACCTTGGCAATTAATATAGCCCCAACGATCGCCTATTCGCACTCGCGCTAAAGATTCAGAAAAATCAAATGCACCCTCATAAATAGGTGGAATAGTAACGGTTTTGGATTTACCTAAATAGCCCCATCGCTTCCCCACTCGCACGGGTGCAAACCCTTCAGAAAACTTCCAAGCATCTTCATATTGAGGCACGATCGCCATCCTTCCGGTTGAGTCAATATAGCCATATTTATCAGTTGCTTTGACAGCCGCTAATTTTTCAGAAAAGCGATCGGCTAAGGCAAATTGAGGGGTGATTACCACTTGACCAGACTTATTTATGTAACCGTATTTGCTGTTAACTTGTACTGCTGCTAAACCTTCCGAAAATTGAGAAATTTTATTAAAGTAAACATTCTTAAGCAGGTCTCCTTTAGTATTTAAGCAACTGTAAGCTGAACCTATTTGGACGATCGCCAAGCCTCCCGAAAAAGGAGCCAGCGCACTCATGTCTTCCGTTGCTTTAATGACTATTTTTCCAGTCTTGTCAATATACCCATACTTATTTTCAACACTGACGAGCGCCAATCCTTCAGAAAAGTCTGAAGCACTGTCAAACTGTGGAGGAATGCCTTTGGGTTCAATCGCCATTTTCATCGCATCTATAGAGATTGCTCTTGACCACCAGACTTAAGATACGCAAACACGCTTTTATCACCAATATCAGGAGGAATCGGCTGAATCACTTTGCGGAAGGCGAATAGTCCAAAAAATATCGCCCAACTCACCAACAAGCCTTGCTCAACCGTAGGCGTTAACCAACCAAACAGGTGACCCAATAGTAAAAGGGGCACGAGCAGCGTTAACACTTTGGCTTCTAGGCGGTTAAAGCAAACGGCTTCTTTAAAGAAAATACCGGTGAGGGCAGCAAAAATAAATCCTACACCCAAGATGGTGAGAGGAGCCGTATAAACTGTGAGGGCAAAAGGTTCTGGGCTGTCGTGAGCGATCGCCACCGATGCCACTACACCCACCAGCCAAAATACTTGAAGTGCGCGATGTAGCGGCTTGAGATAAATGTGAATCATCCACAAGCTAACACCCAGTCCCACACAAAAAATCGAATACAGCCCACTCACCCAATGCAAACTGGTAATATCGTTTCCTCGCCCAAGGATTAGTCCCGTTGCGATCGCAAAACACACTGCCGCCACCATCAGTCCACCTCTATAAAAGATCACCTCCCGGCGATCTCTTTCCAAGATAGTGAAATCACCAAACTGTCCTTGATAAACAACAGAATCGCTAGAAGAAAGCATAAAAGTTAGGGGTAAGAAGTTAAGAACTAAATGGCAAATGGCAATTGGGGAATGGTGGATGAAGGGAGAAATAGCTGATGATTTCACCTGACACCTGACACCTTGCCCCTCTTTCATATCGTATCTAACTTCACTTCTACCGGATCTCCGATTTTTGAATCCAGCAGGGTTTGAGCGCTGTCATTATTAATGGCGATTTCTAACCAGCCATGACTACCCACGAGACTAACGAGGTTTCCAACTGGGCGACCGCTGTAGGTGAGACCACCTGCAATAGACGTGGTGTTGATAGTCACCGACCAGGGATGAGACAGAATAGCAGCGGGGATGTTGGTGATCAAGTTGCCAAAGTGATCAATGGCTTGGATACAGCCGTGAATCGTATTTTCAGTTTGAACATAGGGCGGCAGCGAGAATTGCACCAGACTTTCGGGAGCGATCGCGTCACCCAGTTCCAGTAAAAGCACCCCGCTGGCAAGGTGAGCGCCCACGGGGGCAAAAATGTCTCGTCCGTGAAAGGTACTACTAGGTTCATCCGTTCGCCAAAACTGAGCATTCGTCAATTCGACGGCAGCATAGGCGGGAAATTGGTCTAACACACCACTAAAAATGCCGTTATCAGGACCGACTAAAAATCCCACAGCTTCTCCCACCTGAGTTCTGATGCCGATCGCCACAGCCCGACGCTTGCCCCCCACACCGGGATCAACGACAGCAACATGCACGGTTCCCGTTGGAAAATAGGGAACTGCGGTCATTAAAGTAAATCTGCCTGCCCCAATGTTTTGAGGCGGAACTTGGTGTGTGATATCAATCACTATAACGGTCGGGTTAATTTGCGAGATCGCCCCTTTCATCACGCCGACATAGGAGTCGCTCAGTCCAAAATCGCTTAGTAATGTGATAATTTGACCCATTGCTTAAGGGATCATAAAATTTTGGTAACAAACACTACCGTTTAGCTTTTCTAATGTTAAAGTTAAAACATATGCATGAATGATTTGAAGGAAATGTCCATGTTGAACAAAAAACGTCAGGAAATGGCAACAAAAGCGGCGGATGCTCATCGCGTTACATTGCACAAGAACTTACAGCGTCGTTTGGACGTTGCTAGAGCCAGTGGAGATGAAAATCTGCTTCGTCAATTAGAAGCTGAAGCTAGCTATATCGGTTTGAACTAGTTGCTAGTTGGATTCCTTGTGCCTCAATCCTGTGAACACGTTGATGCCTCGTACCCTTACGAGGCATTTGCAGTTTAGATAGCTGTAAGTCATTTACTAAAGTAATCTTAACCGTTATATTCAGAGTCAATTTCAATATCGAGGGTTTCTTCATCAATGCGGACGAAAAGATGATTGGGACGGCAACAGACCTGACAATCTTCGATATAAGCCTGCTGCATTCCGGCGCTTAGGTCAATAAAGGTTGTGTTGGGTTCACCACAGTAGGCACAATTAAACTCAGCAGTATTTTGCATGACGGTGAGAATGGTTAAAAATAAATAACAGTGTACGTTTAGCGATCGCCAGCACCTAATCAAAATTTAGATTGCTAGCCCCCGTTGATCAGGCGGGGCACTGTGTATTGAACCACCTCCCTTGTCAAAATGCCAACTGCAACAAATTTTTTTATCGGCTGTGCCCTATGGGGTTACAAAGGCTGGGTGGGTGAGCTATTTCCATCCGGCAGTCCAGCGTCCGACTTTTTACAGCTTTACAGTCATCGGTTTACAACGGTAGAAGGCAACACCACTTTTTACTCCGTTCCCGATGCCAAAACAGTAGCGCGGTGGGCAACAGGCACACCAGAAGGATTTCAGTTTTGTCCCAAACTGCCGAAACGATTTACTCATGCTGGATTGCTATATCCCCACGTTGCTGAGGCACAGCAGTTTGTGGAGCGGATGCAAGGGTTAGGTACTGGTGCACGGTCTCTAAATGCAACCCATTTGGGACCTATTTTTGCCCAACTGCCGCCTAGCTACAGTCCTGATTATTTTCAAGACTTGAAAATTTTCTTGACAGCGATCGCTCAGGAAAAGGCGGAGTTCGCTCTAGAAGTGCGACATCAGGATTGGTTTAAACCGCCCCATGTTCAACGATTAACCGAGTTGCTGCAACAGCTAGGAGTGGGGCGCGTTCTTTTAGATACGCGCCCGATTTATGATGTGCCCGACGATCCTCAGCTTCACTCTGAGCGTAAAAAGCCTCGTGTTCCTGTGGACTTTAGCGTCACAGCCCCCTTTAGCCTGATTCGCTATATTAGCCACCCTGACCCAGAAACCAATCTTCCCTTTTTGCAAGACTGGCTGATTCATATTGACCGATGGTTACGTCAAGGCACCCGAATTTATCTATTTGTCCACTGTCCTTTAGAGGCGCGATCGCCTGCCAATACCCGTTATTTTCATCATCTACTTGAACAATACGGTGCCCCAGTACCGCCGCTTCCTTGGAATATGATTGACCAACCTCCAACCCAGTTAAGCTTGCTGTAAGCTTAATTTATTTTTTTGAAAAACCGAGAGATAGTCACCCAACTAGCTCTCGGTTTTCCAGAGGTTGGCATAGAGTCAAACTGGAAAATCAGGTAGCTTATTGATTTCTATTTGTTTTGCGATCGCAGCCCGATACACGCTGGTAAAGTGATTAGGTGCAACATCGCCTGTGTAGTAAAGAAAAGACCAGTTTTGTCCAACATGATGAAACTCACTATTCCTAGTTTTGGAAGGTGGCACCTCTGGCACCGAGTCCGCCAAGTTAAAAATCCGATATAGGTTAGGAACTGCTCCACTCAGATATTCAGCAAATCCGAGATTGCCGACCCTGGGCGATGCATAGGTATAAAGCCGAAGTTGGGGCTTCAGTTTAGAAAGTGATAAATCTGATGTGGCAAAGGTCGCGAGGGCACCGCCTAAACTATGCCCCGTCAGGTAGCAAGGTGCGGCAGGATTCAACAGTTTGGTTGCGGCTTGTACTTGGGCTTGCACATTGCTATAAAACGACAGAAAACCTCTGTGAACTTTGCCGGCTGGCACTCCAGCGCGAACGTAGTCCGCTTGTCCAATTTGCAGATTAGTAATCCAGTCATCAGAAGTTTGGGAACCGCGAAACACAATAATGCTGCCCTGTTTAGAGGTTAAGGCAAAGCCCAAAAACACCATTCTAGGATTCGCCACTCGCTGCAATACTCTCGGTAGGCGATCGCGAATCTCTTGGGGCAATCGGCGTTCAATCTCATCAAGGGGCAATTGCCTCAAAATTTCGGGAATCACGGTGCCCTGAAGCGAAATCCCCAACAGTTCATCCCGCGCCTTGAAACTGGCAACTTGAGTATAGCCATCCAGCAGGGGCGTATAGCTTTTTAGGGATTTAATCGACCCATCGTAGGCAGGATTGGCTATACCAGTCGCAAATTGATCGTAAGCAATGTCGCAACACTGAATCAGCAGCTTGGACAAAGTGCGATCGTAGGGAATGGGTGGCTCAACTAAGCCATTCTCAACTGTAGGAGGACTATTAGGATCGCCATCATAATCAAAGAGGGCAGAGGGTCTTGTTGGCTCCCTATCATTCTTTACAGGGGTGCGAGGGGGGTCAGCCGCTTGGGTCGGATGCTGAGCCGCGATCGCGCTTGCAGTACCCGCTACCAAACCAGTGAGCAACACCTTTCGCCGAGTTAGCTTGGTCATACTTGCACAGGAAAAATTTACCACCCAAATCATCCTTCCTTCAATCGCGTTGTGCAAGAGTAAATGGGGGAATAGGTATTATGAATTGGGTTTCAAGTTTCAGGTTTTGGGTTTCAGGTGCCGGGTGTCGGGGTTCAGGTGATGAGAAAACTCTAACTCCTGAACCCTAATGGCACAAAACGCGATCACAGTCGTCTTTATATCCGAGTGTCGGATAGGGAATCAACTGACCTTAAAAACGTTAGTTGAGAGCGTTAGAATCTAACTGCACAGCAAGTTTCAGATAGTCTCTAAGTATTCACAGTGCATGATTGTACCTAGAAGTAATTGACAGAGAAACTTATACTATTCAGCTAGAGGCGGTAGGCTATCTAAAAAGGTGAGAGGAGTTTATTGTGCAAGTTGTAAAAGAATACGTTCAACGATGGTACGAGAGCGGGCTTGACCCTGATGAATACATTTGCCATCGCAAAAACGGAAACCTGGTTGAAATTGAGGATGCGACGGGCAAACGCGAGACCGTATTAACTTTTTGCACCAATGATGTTTTGGGATTGACGCAGGACGAGTCAGTTAAACAAGCAGCGATCGACTCTATTTTGCAGTACGGAACGTCCAATAGTTCTTGCTCAGTTCTCAGCGGTCGTATTGATTTGCATCGCCAACTAGAAGATGAAGTATCTGCGTTTAAGCATTTACCCCACACGCAGCTATTTTTGAATGCGTGGATGGCAATGCAGGCATTAATGGATGCTTTTTGCCATTTAGCAATTCCGGTTCCAAACTTTCAGCACACTCGCGAAACGCTGATTTTGACGGATGTTTTGAACCACGGCTGTATCGTCTCGGCGATCGCCAATGCGGGAACCCGCTCTGGCAAGCTGTTTGGACATAGCCCACGGGTGCGGGTACGTGCCTATCGTCATTGCGACGTGCAGGATTTGGCTCGTAAGTTGCAGCGGTATGCTCGCCCCGACGATCGTATCATGGTCGTTTCTGACGCAGTGTTTTCCATGGATGGCGACATTGCACCCTTGCCGGACATGATTGATGTGCTGTCAAATTATCCGGGTAGCGTATTAGTGATGGATGAAGCTCATGCGACTGGAGCGTTAGGTGCGACGGGGCGCGGCATTTATGAGTACTTTAATCTAAAGCCCCAAGACGCAATTAATCGCGGGGTAATTCCGCTAATTATGACGACATTCTCAAAGTTTGGAGCTTCCGTTGGAGCGGCAATCAGCACCCACATTGCCGAACTTAAACCCCTGCTGAGTGTGTCGCCGACCTCCATTGGCACCTGCTCCCTCGCTCCCCCCTTGACCGCTGCCGCATTGCAATGCATTCGGATTGTACGCGATCAGCCAGAACGGGTGACCCGCTTGCAGGAAAACACGCGATACTTGCGATCGCGCCTCAAAGCCCATGATTTCCTGGCGATCGGCGAAACGAATGTCGTGCCCGTGATGCTGCCTCCAGAAATTAACCCTAAAATCTACGCTAGAGAGTTATTGGACTATGGCGTTTGGGTTTCGCCCATTTGGTTTATTGCCAAACCTCGCGTCCGAATTACCGTCAATGCCTTGCATACTCGCGAAGAAATGGATCGTTTAGCGACCAGCATGGCAAAAGTTCGGGACCTACTCTACGAGTCAACCATCAGCGCTTGAAGATATTCGGCAATATTTCAAACTTCTTGTTTTCAATAATCGAGGTTTTCAATAATCGAGATTACTCTGATAGAAGAATTAAATATAGCGGAGAATGACGGCAGGTATTGATTGATCCACAAACTAGTACAAGAGGGCGGAAGTTAGAGTACCCTTATTCTGTATCCTTCACTGAGAC
>QBMH01000214.1 GCA_003249025.1 Leptolyngbya sp.
ATGCGGTGACGATGGATGGCTTTTTGCTGAAAGTCTCCACTTTTATCGTTGCTTTCACCCTTAAAGCCGCATTTATCGACTAGTCCTTTACTCCCGCTCAATCGGTTACGAACTGCTTTCGCGAGTTCGCCTCGTTGACCTGAGTAAGCTTCACAGTCATCTCCCATCTCCAGATAACCCGCAACTTGGGTTACTAGTAGAGTAAAAACTTAGTTTTGCAACATCTGATACCAGCAAAAGCATGTTAGTCAATCAGCTTTTGAATAATACGTTGCAGAACTTTCAGTTCGGTGTACTAGCCGATCAGTTCTGCCAGTTCCATCCAGCGTTCGGTTGATGCATCAATTTCCTGTGTGACCTCTGCCAAGCGATCGCTGAGTTTGCGAATATCCACAAAGCCGTTATTTACGCCGCCATACAGTACTTGTTCAATCTCTGCTTTTTCGATTTCTAACTGGGGAATTTTAGCTTCTAGAGTTTCATATTCGCGCTTTTCTTTGAAGGAAGGCTTTTTTTTGGAAGAGTTTGGAGTTCGGAGTTCGGAGTTCGGGGTTGAAGGTGAGGGCGCGGGTGATTGGGTTTTAGCTTCGTTCGCGGCGTTTTGCTTTTTTGCCTTTTGAACTCCTGCCTCCGCTTGTTTTTTATCGTCTGTTTCGTCTTTTTTGAAGTCCAAGTAGACGGAGTAATTGCCGGGATATTGTTTGAGGGTGCCGTTGGGTTCAAAGGCGAAAATAGTTTCGACGGTGCGATCGAGGAAGTAACGATCGTGGGAAACGACGATGACACAGCCGTTGAAGTCTTCTAGATATTCTTCTAGCACTGCCAGGGTTTGCACATCCAGGTCGTTGGTTGGTTCATCCAAAATCAGCACGTTGGGCGCTTCCATCAGCACTTTCAGCAAAAATAGCCGTCGTTTTTCGCCGCCGGAGAGTTTGGAGATCGGGGCATATTGTTGATCCGGGGGGAACAGGAAGCGCTCCAGCATTTGGGATGCGGTGATGACGCTGCCATCGGAGGTTTTGACCAGTTCGGCAACGTTTTTAAGGTATTCGATCACCCGCTGGCTGTCGTTCATGCCGACATCTTCGGAGTGTTGGTCGAAGTAGCCAATGTGAATCGTAGTGCCAATCTCGACAGTGCCAGAATCCGGCGGGATGCGTCCGGTGATGATGTCCATCAGGGTCGATTTTCCGGCTCCGTTGCTGCCAATGATGCCGATGCGGTCTTCGGGCGTGAACAGGTGAGTGAAATCTTTGATTAAAACGCGATCTCCGTAGGCTTTACAGACATCCGTGAGTTCAATCACCTTTTTGCCAATCCGCCGCCCCACCGTGGTGATATCCACTTTGCCCGTGGTTTGCTTAAATTCTTGATCTTGCATGTCGCGGATGCGATCGATGCGGGCTTTTTGCTTCGTGCTGCGGGCTTTGGGTCCGCGTTTGAGCCATTCCAATTCGCGCCGCAAGACTCCGGTATGTTTGCGCTGAGTGCTGGCAGCAGAATCTTCTTCAAGCGCTTTTTTCTCCAGGTAGTAGGCGTAATTGCCTGCGTAGGAGAATAAATCGGCGCGATCGATTTCGATGATGCGGTTGGTAACTCGATCCAAAAAGTAGCGATCGTGGGTGATTAGCAGTAACGCGCCACGAAACCGATTCAGGTAGCTTTGCAGCCATTCTACTGAGATTGCATCCAAATGGTTGGTCGGCTCATCCATCAACAGCACATCTGGTTCAGACAGGAGCGCGGTGGCGATCGCAATGCGTTTCCGATATCCGCCAGACAAGCCGCCAATCTTTGCCTCAAAATCGTGAATTCCCAGCTTGGTCAAAATGGCTTTGGCGTTGGTTTCTAGTTCCCATGCGCTCAGGGTATCCATCCGCTCTGATACGCTGGATAACTTCGACAACAGCATGTCGGTGTCGCCGTCCCCATGGGCGAGTTTGTCCGAAATAGCTTCATACTGCTTTACCAGTGCCAGTTGTTCGCCACTATCCGCAAACACTTGCTCAAGCACGGTGAGGCTGTCATCCAAGTCAGGCTGCTGCGGCAGGTAGATAATTTTGGCGCTGGAGTTGACCCACAGTTCGCCGCCGTCGATCGGTTCCAATCCAGCGATCATTTTCAGTAACGTGGATTTGCCGGAACCGTTGGTGCCAATCAGCCCGACCTTATCGCCTTCATCCAGGCTGAAGCTGGCATCCCGCAGAATTTCCTTAATGCCAAAGTCTTTTTTGAGCGATCGCAGCGAAAAGAGAGCCATAAATCATGCCATGTCTGTCAGCTTTAGTGTAACGGAATTGCTGAACACGCTGGCGATGATGATTTTTTGTAGCGGCTTAGCGATCGTCTTCGTCGCGATCCATATCCTCATCCTCTGGCTTGCTCATCTCATCCTTAAAGCCCCGTAAAGTTTTGCCAATGGTGCCGCCGAGTTCGGGGATCTTTTTAGGACCAAAAATCAGCACCGTCACCACGCCAATAATAATAACTTCGGGCCATCCCAAACCAAACATAAGCTGCCTCCAAGAGAATTCCTAGACCCTCACCCTAGCCATCTCCCCAAAGGAGAGGGGACAAGATTAGGCTTTATGCCCTTCTCCCCGTTAGAGAGAGGTCGGGGTGAGGGCTATATACGAGTACAAAACATAGGGTACAGCGTACAGGCAAATTGGGCACCGTGTCCGAAACAGGGTCAGAATTTGTATCCAAAACACTTTATTAAAAATTTTTGGTTTGATAGGCTCGATTGGCAAACTTAGCTTTCCAGCAATTTCATGGAGCAAGATGCTTATTCTGAGCTATCACCTATTCAACAGCAACAGCGCCTTAAAGAACTGGCGATCGTTTTTTTGAAACTGGGTACGATCGCCTTTGGGGGACCGGCTGCCCATATCTCCATGATGGATGAAGAAATTGTGGAGCGGCGACAGTGGATTAGCCGTGAGAAACTGCTGGATTTGTTGGGAATTACCAACCTGATTCCAGGACCGAATTCGACTGAACTGGCGATTCACATTGGCTATGAGCGGGGCGGATGGTGGGGTTTGGCGATCGCGGGTTGCTGCTTTATTTTGCCTGCCATGCTAATTGTCTGGGGTCTGGCGGCGGTCTATGTCCAGACTCAGGCAATTCCGCAGGTGGGCTGGTTGCTCTATAGCATTAAGGCGGTGATCGTGGCGATCGTAGTGCAGGCGTTATGGAAGCTGGGACAGAAGGCGCTGAAGGATACGCCGACGGTCGTTGCAGCGATCGCCGTCACCATTGCCTATTTCTTGAATATCAACGAAATTTTGCTATTGCTGTTGGGCGGAATTGCCGTGATGCTGTTTAAGAATTGGCAGCGTCGCCGTGATTTGGGTGCAATGGGCGCATGGCTGGTGCCGATAGGGGCGATCGCTCAAGTCAATCCGTTGCCATCAGCAGTACCAGCCCCCACTGGATTGAGCGTCTTTTTGTTCTTCCTCAAAATTGGCTGTGTGCTGTATGGCAGTGGCTATGTGCTGCTGGCATTTTTGCAAACTGGGTTAGTGGATCAACGGCACTGGTTGACCTCGCAGCAATTGCTCGACGCGATCGCCATTGGGCAGTTCACGCCGGGTCCAGTGTTCACCACAGCAACCTTCATTGGCTATTTGCTCGCAGGAAATATTGGCGCGATCGCGGCAACGGTCGGAATCTTTCTGCCTGCCTTTGTGTTGGTGGCGCTGGTCAATCCGTGGGTGTCAAAGCTGCGCCAGTCTCCCTGGGCAAGCGGCTTTTTGGATGGGGTGAATGCGGCATCCATGGGGCTGATGGCAGGAGTCACTTATGTACTGGCACGTACCGCTTTAGTGGATTGGGTCACGATTACCGTCGCTATTCTCAGCGCGATCGCGGTCTTTCGGTTCAAAATTAATTCTGCCTGGTTGGTATTGGCAGGCGGAATTATTGGCTTCCTGGCAAAACTGCTGCTACCTGCCTAATCAGGTTTCGGGTTTCTGATCGGCGCTTACGGAACCCATTTGACATCTAGTCTTTTATCCATGAGCCTTACAGCTAGTTGGATTTCCCTGATTGTTACAGAGTATGACTCTGATAGGCAGATGCCATTGAGTGACTTACTACCAACTTGCCTCAAGGCTCCTTAACAAGGGAAAAGAGCCTAAATGATTATCTATAAAGCGTTTCTTGCCAGGAGAAGGTTGCAGAAAAACAGTGCGGCTTAAAAAGTACCAATTTTGCGGGTTAAGGACTTTAGGGGAGTATATTTTTTGAAAGTGAAGTCGTTATTTGGCTGATTCGTCAGGAAATTTCAGAATAGAGTGATAGTTGTCTCAAAAGATTGCCAACCATGTCTACTGACCAACCTAACTTACTCGATCTTGCGAAGCAGGGGAATGCACATGCGATCTCAAATCTCATGAATCGCCACCTTAATTCAAAGGGCATTAATGCAAAAGCTGTTGTTAATGGTGATTGCCTTCAGATCCTATTGGAATCTTCTCAAACTCCAAATCAAAAGGTTTTTGTTCCTTTTATTCAAAAAGGTGTGACAGGTTTAAGCCTTGTATCTATCAAAACTCTAAGAATATATGGACGACAAATAGGTGCTAAGGTTCCAAGCTGGAGCCAAGAAATTGTATTGATAAATACAGAAGAGCCAGATGAATTAGGGAGAAATTTATCGGAAACGGCAAAGGAAGAAAAACACAAAAGTCCTATTTACAATTACAAAAATGTAATTAAAAAGTATTCTTTGAAATCGAATGATTTACTCAAAAAAACTCGAAGTAAATTTGGTCACCTACCAATCAATCAGAAGATTATTCTAACCCTGTCCGTCCTACTTGTTCTATATATAGGACAAGGGATCTGGGACGGCTATCAAAAAAATGAAATGGCGAAATATGGCTCAACAAATAGACTTAAGAAAGCTATAGCTGAAGCCATACAAAAAGTTGACGAGGCAGGTATGAGGAGAATACTTCTCGTTTATGAAAATCCTAGTGAGCGACAAGAGGAGATCAAGAAGAAATGTGCAGAATACTTCAAAAATCTGAATGAGAATAAAGGATATTACGATAGTGATTTCTTAAAAGATACCTGTGAGAGTTATAGATGATTATTTGATTGCAATGACTATTTACACGCTAAGAAGATTGAGTAAATTGTGAGTAATCTTGAGTTTCAGCCTGAGGTAATTCTCTATTGCTGATCGGCAACTTAATCGAGCATTCTATTAGAGTATTTAGAGTCGAATTTTCAATGGCAGTATTTAACAGCAAATAGGATTATCATTTTTGGATTTGGTTTTCTATGCGTACTGAAGAAACATTCAACTCTGTGATACCCGTTACTATTAGCTTAGTTATTTCAATCTCCTGGTTGCTGCATCGAAGTATTTTAATTGCCTATGAAAAAAATCTACTGAAGGAGGGGATAGACTGGTTGAGTAAAAGATCTATTTTGGCTCCTACTTTTTCAGTATTCCTTCTACC
Source organism: Leptolyngbya sp. (assembly GCA_003249025.1). Taxonomy (GTDB): domain Bacteria; phylum Cyanobacteriota; class Cyanobacteriia; order Leptolyngbyales; family Leptolyngbyaceae; genus ULC077BIN1. Next base: position 5,478 of record QBMH01000214.1, read on the forward strand.
AGTTGCTACTGCCTATTTAGTCCTAAATCCTGTTCCAGAAATTTTTAAGCTTATTTTGCCATTACTTACTTTCATAGCTGGTCAAGTTCTTGGTAGGTATGAGAAACAAAATGAACTTAAAAATAAGCAGATAGAAATTCTAAAAATATTGAGAAGAAAGTTTTCTATTGCTCGTGAAAAGATTTCTTTAAACAAGGTTATTCTTGAGCTTGAGCTAAATTTACTTAATAGTGATAATAATGGGTTTACAGAGAAAAGGCTACAATTTTTAGATAAAATTACTGAGGATTTTTCAAAACTAGATGTTTTTCTAACCTTAACTAATGAGAACTTACTAAATATAAATGATATTTTTAATCTTCAGAAGGCAAGTATTCTAATCGATGAATATAATGAGTTCGTTGAAGACCGAAGGGACTATAGAATAAAGTGTAGGGAATTAACTAATAATTCTGATCAATATTTTCGTTTATTGAAATATACAGATATGGAGCTGCTAAAATCATCCGAATCTTTTGAGAAACTAATAGATGAAATCTCGAAGGTAGAAATAGAAAAATAATGATTTTAACACTAAAGCATCTTTTTCTTGTCAGTCACTTTAGGGCTATTTTATAATAAACAAAATTAGAATTAGAAACAATCCACAGAAAATATATTCGTGTTTATTATCGTGATTTTTTTGTGAATTTTCTCCTTTTCACTCAGAATACTCAAGAAATTTGGGTCATAGATGCACTGGTTAATGTACTTTTTCAGTTTGTATTTCACATTCAGGTTTCAGATCTGCGCTTAATAAAACTGCCATGGTCTATAGTATTCCTTATCGAATCCATGTTTGCCAAAAAACTTGCTCTTCACTTGGTTCACCTGATATACTCAATAAGCAAATCTGGGCGGGTGGCGGAATTGGTAGACGCACCGCACTCAAAATGCGGCGAAGAAATTCGTGCGAGTTCGAGTCTCGCTCTGCCCATCGTTGCAATTGAATTAAGCAGGCATCCAACTTTTAACGGTGCCTGCTTTTTTGATGCGATCGCCCTCTCTACGTATTTCAAGGGGTTGTAACCGAAGTCTTATCTGTTCGCGATCGCAAATTCTCTCAATTGCAACTCGCAGGATCGTTTGGCATAAATCCAGCGATCACAAATCTTTGAAGCTGAATGGCATCATAGCAAAAACAGTTGGATATAATTTCTGCGCTCTTGCTCAATTTATGGAGCAAGAGCGCAGACTTTTTGGGCAATCGCTATGGTGGAAGGATGAATCAACGCAGACATGTTTTACGGCGGCGATGGCAGGAGTTTCGTCGATCGCTGTCCACCTATCAATATTGTGTGAGGGCAATCGAACTGGTCTGGCAGTGCGATCGCACCCTAACCATTGCCTTTGCAATTCTCACCTTAATTAGCGGCTTGCTTCCAGCCGCGATCGCATATGTGGGCAAGCTAATTGTGGATAGCGTGATACTAGCAGCCCAAACCGGAGGCACGGGCGATCGCTGGATGGTGATGAAATATCTCGTGCTAGAAGCGGGTATTACTGCCCTCCTAACCGCTTCGCGCCAAGGGTTGATGCTGTGTCAATCGCTGCTGCGGATGCTGTTGGGGCAAGATGTCAACGTGATGATTATGGAAAAAGCGCTGACGCTTAACATGGCGCACTTTGAAAATCCAGAAATCTACGACAAAATGGTGCGTGCCCGACGGGAAGCGTCCAGCCGTCCCTTAAGTTTAGTCGGACGCAGTTTTGGCTTAGTGCAGGATGGCTTATCGCTGATCACCTTTGGCGGGTTGCTCCTCGGTTTTTCGGGGGGTGTTGTGATCCTGCTGCTGGTTGCGGCGTTTCCAGCTTTTGTTGCCGAAACCCGCTTTGCCGACCAAGCCTTTCGATTGTTTCAGTGGCGCGCTCCTGAAACTCGTGAGCAAAACTACGTGGAATGGCTGATCTCCAACGAAAGCAGCGCCATGGAAGTGAAGCTGTATCAGTTGGGCGATACGCTGCTCGATCGCTACAAAGCCACGTTCCAGCGCCTATTTCAAGAAGATCAAGCCCTGACTCTTCGCCGCAGTGCGTGGCGTTATTTATTAGGCTTATTCAGCACACTGGCATTTTATGCAGCCTATGTGTGGATTGCGTTGGAGGCGATCGCGGGGCGCATTTCCTTGGGCGAACTCACCATGTACCTCGTGGTATTTCGCCAAGGACAGACGACATTCTCTAACCTGCTGACCAATATCAGCGGCATGTATGAAGACAGTCTGTATTTGTCTAATCTGTATGAGTTTTTGGAAGAGCCAATTTTTGATTCGGGCGGCAGCGCTACCCAAGGAGCCTTACCCACCGATGGCTTGCGATTTGAAAATGTCAGCTTTGCTTACGCTGGCAATTCCAAACTGGCACTACAGAACGTATCCTTTCATCTCAAGCCCGGAGAAAAACTGGCGATCGTGGGGGAAAATGGCTCTGGCAAAACCACGTTAATTAAACTGCTCACCCGCCTTTACAGTCCCGATTCCGGCAGAATTTTGCTAGATGGACGCGACTTAGAAGAATGGGATTTGCTGACCTTGCAGCGACGAATTGGCGTGATTTTCCAAAGCTTTGTGCGCTACCAATTCACCGTTGGCGAGAATATTGGGGCAGGCGATGTGACCGCGCTGCAAGATGAAGATCGGTGGCAAATTGCGGCTGAAAAAGGCATGGCTCATCCTGCGATCGCGGAACTGGCTGACGGGTATTGGACTCGTCTAGGGCGCTGGTTTAAGGGCGGACGCGAACTCTCTGGTGGACAATGGCAAAAAATCGCCCTTTCCCGTGCTTTCATGCGAATTGGCGCTGATATTCTCGTGCTAGATGAACCCACTTCTGCTATGGATGCAGAAGCCGAAGCCCAAATTTTTGACCGATTTCGGGCGATGACTCAAAATCAAATGGCGATTTTAATCTCTCACCGATTTTCAACTGTTCGCATGGCAGATCACATTCTAGTGTTGGAAAAAGGGGCAGTCCTGGAAACCGGAACCCATGAAGAGTTGCTAAAGATGAACGGACGCTATGCTCATTTATTTGCACTGCAAGCTGCTGGCTATCGATAAAGAGGATCGGGTAATGTTATAAACTTGTTGTTTTGCCCTAAATAGATAAGCCGAACTCATAGCGATTAATAAACAACCCAATGACCACATCATGCATCAGCACTGACTTGGAAAAGCAAATGGTTTTGCGAGCCAGTCGTTTAATGCGAGTCCGTAAGGTTAAATGCTTGCGTTCAATCTTCTGAGTATTGCGTTTACCCACCGTGTGCAGACTTGGGTCGAGATGTCTTTCATAAGCTCCCCAACCATCTGTGTAAAACTGCATAATGCCAAAGGTTCGAGTAACGCTTTGAGTCGAATAAATGCCTCATCCTGATGCTCTGCTAACA
>QBMH01000215.1 GCA_003249025.1 Leptolyngbya sp.
TCAGTGCTTTGTTAGAAACTCTTCTCCCCTAACTCCCTGAATTGCCTATAGAGCCAAAGTAAATTCTTATTTCTTCTTAGATCTGAAATAAAGCTTATTTTTACTTTGAATAAATTCCAAAACGCCTTGATTGGGATCGGGTAGAAAAAACATTCTCCCATGGATAGAGTTCAACCTATAGATTCATTAAAGTTTTTTCAATAGGTAATGTAAATAGGCAAAATTCATAACACCTATCATGGATTTTGATATTTGCTTGAGTTCCCGCTGTAGCAGCAAGCAGAGCCATCTGGTCTTAAGCATGAACCGGATAAGCATATTCACTTTCAGACATTGATTGTGCTAAATAGTAATTAGGTTGAAGATTGAAAAAACCAAATACTTTGCTTGGCTGTGTTGCTAGGTCTTTCGCTTTTCTAAGCCGCTAGTTTTTCATAACTAAAATTTTGATTCTAATAAAGGTGGTTGGATGGCTCCTCTGCTCGTTCAAAATATTTGGCTAGTGCCTGTTTACTCACTCATTGGTGCGGCACTATCGGTAATCTGGTTTCCTTCGATTACTCGACGTACTGGTCCTCGCCCCGCTGGCTATATTAATGCGGTGATGACCTTACTTTCTTTTGTTCATGCGCTATTGGTATTGCCAGAAACCTGGAATCAGCCTGCCTATGAAGTATCTTTTCACTGGCTGACTGTAGCCGGGCTAGATTTGACGCTTCCAGTGCAGGTTTCCTCGCTCACCGTGGGAGCGATCGCTCTCGTTTCCGGGCTGAATTTACTCGCGCAGATCTTTGCAATCGGCTACATGGAAATGGATTGGGGCTGGGCGCGCTTCTATTCGTTGTTAGCGCTATTTGAAGCGGGGATGACGGCGCTTGTTCTATGCAACTCCCTGTTTTTCAGTTACATGATCCTAGAGGTTCTCACTCTGGGCACCTATCTTTTGCTTGGTTTCTGGTTCAATCAATCGCTTGTTGTCACCGGGGCGCGCGATGCTTTCCTAACCAAACGGATCGGTGACTTGTTTCTGCTGATGGCGGTGCTGGCGATTTATCCGCTAACAGGCACCTGGAATTTTTCTGAGATGGCGGTATGGGCAACCACTGCGGAGGTTGATCCAACTCTTATTGCCTTGATTGGATTGGGATTAATTGCAGGACCTATGGGCAAATGTGCTCAGTTTCCACTGCACCTGTGGCTAGATGAAGCAATGGAAGGTCCAATCCCTTCAACAATCCTGCGAAACTCGGTGGTGGTTGCCACTGGAGCTTGGATTTTGGTGAAGCTAGAGCCGATTTTGGCGTTATCGCCCTTTGTCCTCTCTACTACGATTTTTATTGGTGCCGTTACGGCAGTAGGCGGTTCTCTGATTGCGCTAGCACAAATTGATGTGAAGCGAACCTTGTCCTATCTCGTCAGTGCTTATATGGGGATTGTGTTTATCGCGGTTGGGACGGGAGAAACTCAAGCTGCCTTGATGCTCGTGTTTACCCATGCCATTTCTATGGCGCTGCTGATTATGAGCATTGGCGGCGTTATTTGGAATAGCATTACCCAAAATGTGACGCAGTTGGGGGGCTTGTGGTCTCGTCGTCCTATGTCTGGGTTGGCATTTATTGTAGGGACGTTGGGACTGATTGCATTTCCACCATTTGGCAGCTTCTGGGCGCTGTTGGAGTTGGTCGATGGGCTGCGAGAAACTCACCCGTGGTTAGTGGGTGTGCTACTGCTGGTGAATGTTTTGACTGCTTTTGGGCTAACACGGGTGTTTTGCCTACTGTTTGGCGGAGAAGCAAAACCGATGGCACAGCGATCGCCCGAAGTCCATTGGCCCATGATGCTCCCAATGACTGCTCTACTCGGTTTCACGCTGCATGTGCCCTTGGTATTGCAAGCCTGCGATCTACTACCAAAATGGGTGAATATCAACATGGACATGGCAATGCTGCTGCTTTGGGCTAGTATTTTTGGCAGCAGTATTAGCGCCATCATCTATCTAGGCAACACTGTTCCTAAACCCGTTCGCTTTCCTGTGCAATCTCTGCAAAACCTTGTGGCTTACGACTTTTATACGCCCACACTATATCGTTCCAGTTTTGTATTTGGAGTCGATTTGATTTCTCGGATAACCGCCTGGATCGATAAATATTTAGTGGATGGGGTGGTGAATTTGTTTGGTTCTGTCACTATTTTTGGCGGACAAAATCTGAAATACAGTACATCTGGACAATCTCAGTCTTACGCCCTCACGGTTTTATTAGGCGTTGTATTGCTTGGATTTTTTCTGTGCTTCCCCTTCCTATCCAACATGGCATTTGTATTCGCGGCTAATTTCATGCATCAAGCCGTTGGTTAACACTTCTGCACGATCCTTTTATTACTGTTGTTTAAATCCATGCTTAGTACCTTAATTTGGTTACCTCTCTTTGGGGCTGGTGTGATTGCTTTCTTGCCGGGAACGATCGCTGCTAGTCGATTCCGGTTAGGCGCGATCTCGATCGCTAGTGTTGTTCTAGTCTGGACAGCGGTTCTATTTACCCAGTTTGATATATCCACTGCCACCATGCAAATGCAGGAATATCTACCTTGGATTCCCACGTTGGGCATTAATTATTCCTTGTCAGTGGATGGCTTATCGCTGCCATTAGTCATGTTAAGTAACTTGCTTACCCTAAGTGTGATCTACAGCGCGGAGTCTTTAGTTGTCCAAGGTCAGGTGATGCAACGTCCTCGCCTGTTCTATTCCTTAGTTCTTTTAATTAATGCTGGTATGGCAGGAGCCTTAATGGCACAAAACCTGCTGATGTTCTTTTTGTTTTACGAGTTGGAGCTAATTCCGTTTTATCTATTGATCGTGATTTGGGGCGGAGCTAAACGCGAGTATGCCGGAATGAAGTTTTTGATTTATACGGCAACCTCTGGCATCCTCATTCTGGCGGCATTTCTGGCGACGGTTTGGCTTTCTGGGTCGGGCAGTTTTGATTACAATGCCATTTCCACGGCTGAGTTGCCCCAGCGAACCCAATTGATTTTGTTGACGTTATTGCTGATTGGCTTTGGCATTAAAATTCCCCTGATTCCGCTGCACACTTGGTTACCTGATGCTTATGTAGAAGCATCAACCCCCACAGCGATTTTACTGGGAGGGGTGCTGGCGAAACTAGGAACCTATGGTTTGGTTCGGTTTGGAATTGGCTTATTTCCTGAAACCTGGTCGTTCGTAACCCCTGCGTTGTCTTGGCTAGCAGCAATTTGTGTGATCTATGGAGCGTTGGCAGCGATCGCCCAAAAAGATATTAAACGCATGGTTGCCTACAGCTCCATCGGACACATGGGCTACGTCATGCTGGGAATGGCGGCTCTGACTCCGTTGAGTATGGTCGGTGCCGTCTCGCAAATGGTTAGCCATGGATTGATTTTGGCGCTGCTGTTTTACATTGTGGGTGTGATTGAAGTGAAAGTGGGCACCCGTGACCTAGATGTGTTGAATGGGTTACTCAACCCAATTCGAGGATTGCCGCTAACCAGTTCTCTGTTGATATTGGCAGGCATGGCAAGCGCAGCGATTCCGGGAATGGTCGGGTTTATTGCGGAGTTCTTGGTGTTCCAAGGGAGCTTTACGACTTTTCCGCTGCCAACCCTGTTGTGCGTAGCTGGGACAGGATTGACCGCCGTTTATTTTGTCATTTTGCTAAACCGGACTTGTTTCGGTCGATTAGACAATAAAACAGCTTACTATCCCCGCGTCACCTGGAAAGAACAGACTCCCGCTTTGATTTTGACTGGGTTAATCGTTTTCTTGGGCGTTCAGCCTACTTGGTTAGTGCGGTGGAGTGAGACAACAACGGCAGCGTTAGTAGCAGCGGCTCCAATCAATCGCCCGATCGCGATCAATCAACCTGCGATTTCGCCAAGCGTCTCCTTCACGGGAATCGCCCAAACTTTGGACAGTGCTGACCGTTTGTGAACTTAAGTGTGTGGCTTCGCATCTATCGCCATAATCATTTCAAGAGCCTCTTCACCTCCGCAACGCCGCACTCCGCACTTCCCCGTAAACCCCTATTCTCCAGTGGCTAGAACCTATGAACATGTCCGCCCCAACCACCAAAATTCCGCCTTCCAACCATCCCCACGCTGACATCATCTATCGATTGGAAGCCGGAGGAGCTATGCTGCCCGATACTCCAGAAAACTTGATGCAAATCATCGGTATCTACAAAGCTTATGCGGTGCCAATGGATTTTTACTGGCGCGACCTTTTATATATTGGTGAGCAGGTATTTCTGAATCCTCTGCCATTTTTTAAGTACTTTATTTCCGATGAATACCTGCAACGGCACAACCACTACTCAGGGGACGATGCTGACCTGCGGTTTTGGCGAGGACCAGCAACGGTTCACCCAGAACTGGAGGAATTTATGCAGAAGGGCGAAACGAAGAATCTGCCGCGCTTGTTGCATCATCTTTGGCACGATCGCATCAACATGGAATTTGCCGAGGCCTGTATGCAAGCGATGCTGTGGCACCGCAATATGTATGCCCCCGTCAATCAATTTGATCCTTATTTAGATAGTGACGAATATAAAGCCAACGCTGATCGCGCGATTCGGGCTTACTTCAAAGGCAATCCAGCAATGCTGGGCTTATACAAACTCTTCCCAGATATGTTTTTGGAGCAGTGCCGTCAGTCTTCCTACTATGCCAACTTGGGTTTGTTTTGGGAAGTAATGGCTCCTGTTTTCTTTGAAATGTCCGATCTCTATGATGAGGGCAAAATTGCCAGCGTCCCGGATGCCATGAACTATTTGACCAACGGAATTTTTGCGATCGCCGGTCGCCCCATTTACCACCATGTCTACATTCGAGGCGAGTGCTACGAAATTATTCCCAAGTCTAAAGGGTTCACATGGCTATACGAAGCAGCACTCCCCTATGTAGAAGCGGTGTTCTATCGCACGGCTCCCTTCCGAGGCACCAAATCTTACAACGCCCAAGCAGGGCAAGTTCCCGATGACCAAAAAGATTTTCACTACGGTGTGCTCTATGCTGATAAATTTCCGGTGGGTACAGCCGGGATTCCTCCGACGCTCTTAGCCCAAGATATGCTGCACTTCTTGCCGCCCTACCTGGTGGACTACTACAAAAAGCATTGCCGGGGTGAAGATGACATGCTAGTTCAGTTGGGAGTTACCTTCCAGCGATCGATGTATTGCGTTACATCGGCAGTCATTCAAGCCTTGCGCGCTGCTTTGCTCTATCCACTAGATGATCCCAACCCCAAGCATTTGATGGCAAACCGCAAATTTTTTGAAGCGCAAATGGATCGATTTGTTCGCCCTGAAGCTCGTCTAAACGATATTCAGACTTCAGACTATCGCTAAAGCAAAACCTGCGTAAACCTAACGATCCAAGAAAGGAGGGCAATCATTGCCCTCCTTTCCTAGATCAACGAATCACTTAACTGTTGAGTGCCTATAGAACCCATTTGATATCTAGCCTACAAACCTTAACAGGAGCCGTTTTCGGTAAATTAACCGCTTTTACTGAAACGCCCTGATAGTAACAGTTTCACAAAAGATCCAAAACAGGCTCTATATATCTTTGAGTGACTATCCAGTAATGGTAATGGTATCAAACGTAACATTGTTCAGGGTGCCGCCTTCAACTTCCTTCAGCATTGGTGGTCCTGGATCAATTACCATCAGCACATAATAAGTTCCGTTACCCTGGTAACCTGGCCAGGTTAGAGGTAATACGACAGGGGCATCAAAGTAAGGCTTTTGTGCCGAATTTGTGTTGGTGGAAGTAAACGAAACCTGACCGCCTGCCGCGATCGCGGCAAACGTTGCAAAGGTCAACTGAAAATCATCAGAGCTAAAAGTATTATCTCTCGACAAGTAGAAAGCTACTTCAAACCCGCTACCAATATCATTTTGCGCATCGGAAGCCCCTTTACCAATGTTCTGAACACTACCCGATACTGTGATAGTTCCACCACGAGTTGCCGAAGGCTGTACTACATCAAACCCGCTTCCAGTCAGATCCGGCAGACGAGAATCTTTAACAAGGATCGAGGTTCCCAAAACATTGTCGTTTTCCTTAGGATTCCCTTGAGCATCAAATTCTGCAATCTCATTCTCTGGATCGACGATGATACCAATGTAGTAAGTTGAATCTCCCTTTTGATCCCAAAATACGTCATCTTTGCCGGGTAGGGTCAAGCGTTGGGTACGGTTGCCATTAGTGTCAGGGGCTAAACCAGTGATCGTGGCAACATCGTTAGTATTTTTCTGCCCATCATTATTGATGTCTAACCGATAATCGCTAGTAGTAATCGTCGCATCGGTAGACAAGAAGAATCCAACCTTAAACGAGTTAGTTGGGCTACCTGTATATTTAACGATATAGTCTAAATCAAACGGGAATGGTTTTCTCACACTAACAGCCTGAGTTGTAATCGGCGTACCATCTGTCGCATTTTTCAGTGCCAGCGGTGCAACCGGAAACAGGTTTACGGGTAGTTGGGCTGCTCCTCTTCCAATGCTGATGGAATAATCAATCGAGCTTGTTGACGTGGACTGTAACCGAACAAAGTAGGTGCCTGGGGTGAGGGTGAAAGCCGTTAGCTCTTGTTGGTTAGCACCGTTTGCCGTAGAAACAAGTGAAACAGGTGTACCGTTGGCTGTTGTGATCTGGAAATTTGTTGTTGCAGCAAGCGCTGAGCCGATCGCTGTAATATCTACCTTGGAGGCAACATCAAGCGTAAAGGAGTAAAAATCAGTTTTATCCTTTCCGCCAACTTGATCGTTGTATTGGGCGGTTCCATTCAATTTTCCAATATTAAATGCCGTAGCGACAGTATTACCCGCTAAATCCACTGGGATAGCACTAGTTAAAACTGAAGCAATTTGATAATTTGTTGCAATAGTTGGAAGAGCAGCAACCGACAAGCGCTGTGTTTGATCCATATACCAAATTACATTTTGACCAGTAACTCGATTGCGCCAAAGCAGATCTAACTTATCGTCGCCGTTGAAATCTGCCATCCCATACATCCACCAATTTTTATCTGCTACTGGAGGAAATTTTATTTCTGAAAGAAAACCACCTTGATTATTTAACAGCCGAATTGAGTTGTTTCCAGTCGTAAAATCTCGATAAAAAATATCTGGTGTACCATCTTTATTAAAGTCCTGCACAGACTGCACCTGAGTTCCAGGCTTTTTCGGACTGGTGATATTTATAGATCCCGTTCGTTGCGCCTTATCATTCATCAACCAAGCTAATGTTTGATTTGTGGGGATGTGCTCCCACAAAATGTCTGTATTGCCATCCCGATTAAAGTCTGCCGCCCCTGCAATACGCCAATTTGAATCATTAACGCTAGGTAAGACAACAGCGCCAGTTCGGCTGACTCCTGCTGCATCCATAAACCAGATGCTGTTGTATCCGCTACTACGATCTCTCCAAACATAGTCGAGGTTTCCGTCTCCATTGAAGTCTTGAACAGCTTCTATGCGATAGTTTGGAGTAACACGTTCAGGAGAGGTGCTTGAAACAATCTTGGTATTGTTCATTTTCCAGAGATAATTATTCCCGGAGCTATAGTCGCGCCACAGGATATCGCTGCGAGAGGTCGTTAGGGTGTCAACGGTTAAGGTGTAATTAATGGTGGTGGTTGGGTTAGAGGCATGCACCCGAATGTAATAGTCTTGACCTGCTTGGAGGGGAACTGAAGAATCGCTGATAATGACATCTGCCAGCCCAGTAGGATTGTCGGTACGTGATCCGACACTACTACTTTGAGTGGTGCCATCGGTGTTATCAAAGTCGAGCAGAGAGACATTCGCATTGCCACCCTGAGATTCAAGCTTGATGATGACATTGCTACTGCGGCTGACGGTTAGCTTGAAGTAGTCATCGGTGTCGTTTGCATCAAGAGAATAGCTGGCATTTTGGGCGCTGGAAAGGGTTATTTTTCCTGAGCTAGCCTTGATCCAGCGAGCATCTACGCCCGCGATCGCCGCCGCAGTATTATCAAAAATAGTGTCAGCCATAATAGCCCTCTTTTTAAAAGCCCTTCAATAATCGCAAAACTATCCTTCCCAGTTAGGTAGAATGAACCTGCACTTCTCGTAGAACTTTATATAAAGTTTGTATTAACTGTCCAGATTGACAATTAGCTAGTATTTTTACGCAGCAAGATTCAAATATATCGCATTTAGCTACGGCGGATCTAAGTAATGACGAGTGAGAAATGGGCAGCAAACTGCCATCAGTTATTTCCAACGCCGCTGTTTGTTTTTAAGCTGCATGAGCATGAGTTGATCGACCAAGTGCTGTTCAAAGTTATTTCACAGCAACGATCGCTGGATGGCAATGGGCAAGCAGTTTCTAATGTTTTGGGCTGGCATAGCCAGGGTAACTTGTTTGGTTTAGATGAGGTGAAGCCATTTCGGGAATTGGTTGATTCAGCGATCGTTGAATCTGCCGTTGCAATGGGGTATGAGAATGTTCGTATAAAAGCAGCCAACTGTTGGGCAAACGTGAACCCAAAGTACGCCAGCAATAAGATCCATGACCATGCAAATTGTTTATTTAGCGGGGTTTACTATGTGAAAGCACCAAAAGAGTCGGGCAATTTGATGTTTTATGATCCTCGCTCAGCGCGAACATTTTATAAACCGATGGTGCAAAGCTATACGGCGTTTACGGCTGATGCGATCGCTCATATTGCCGAAGCCGGACTACTGCTGATCTTTCCAAGTTGGCTTAAGCATGGTGTAGAACCCAATGTGAGCAATGAAGAGCGAATTAGCGTTAGCTTTAATTACATTTTTGACGCGATGTGCGACTAAAACTACTGTGTCACAAGCTGGTCGAACTGCAACGGTTC
>QBMH01000216.1 GCA_003249025.1 Leptolyngbya sp.
CGCTCAATCGGTTACGAACTGCTTTCGCGAGTTCGCCTCGTTGACCTGAGTAAGCTTCACAGTCATCTCCCATCTCCAGATAACCCGCAACTTGGGTTACTAGTTCCAATTCGACCTCTAAACCAGTTAATCTGACTTTACCCTTTCATCTGTGGCTGTGAGCAGTCGCTCATGATGTCTCTTGCACAAACACTTTAACCAGACGCTGCTTCCAAATTTGGGAGAGGGACTTAGGATAAGGGCAAGATTTTCGCGCAAGAGATTTAGTTTAGAACGTGAAGGTTGTTCTAACGGTGCCAATCACCACATCTTGGTTACGCGAGTTGTGGTCAGGATCTGTGAGCCACACCACACCCGGAGTAATCGCGATGTTGTCGTTGAGGCGATACTGGTAAAACGCTTCCACATGAATAGAGGTGCTGGGATCTCGACCGATCGCGGCTCTGAGTCCGGGGGAAACTGAATCCACTCGCGGCTCCACACCCACAATAATGCCGCCCAAACTGCCATCTCTGCCTAAATCGGGAAATGCCAAGCCCACTGCCCAGTTAAAAATGTTGAGGTCACCCCGTGGTAGCACACCGCGTGTGGCAAGGGTGCGGGTATTGGTATAGCCGAATGAGCCATTAATCACAAACTTAGGACTCAACTGAAAAGATACTGCGGCTCCATAGGCGTTGCTAGAGGTGGGAATATCCAGCCCTGCGAACGGGTCTAAGACTAGTGGATTGTTCGCTAGAGCCGATCGCAAGTTGGCACGGTTGCTGCCTGTGGAACCGTTAGCAGTGAAATCAGTGTTGTAGGCATGAATGTAGGTTAAGCCCACAGTGAATTTTTCCGATGGTCTTAAGGTCAGTTGGGCGATCGCACCATAAGGTCCATCAAATAAGCCTGCACCTTGTAACGGGGAGCTAGCATCATTGGCTAGATAACCTGCACTAATCTCAATAAAATCATTCAATTGATACCGGAGACCGATCCCAGTGCCGTTAACTAGGTAGTAAATCGCGTTGCGAGTACCAAAGTGAGTCAGCGCCCCGGTGCCACCATCTCCATCTAAGAAAGGATTAATCGTATCTGTAAAGTCATCGATCGCCCCTGCATTGGCTTCAATCGTCACCGTCAGCTTTTCACCCACGGGAAACTGGTAAAGCAAGGCATCAATGCTAACAGAGTTATTGTTGTCATTCGCGAAGGCTCCTCCTGCAAACCGCAGATCACCTTCGGGCGTAAATGTGGAGGCACCTGACAGAGCATTGAGGTTTGTGGCTTGCAGCCTTGTTCTCAAAACATCTTCGCCCGTAAAGGTGGTGTCAAAGTTCAGCCGGACGCGATCGCCCACAATTGTGGTTCTGGGAATATCGCGTCCAATGGCATCTTGCCCAGTAAAAGCGCTCACCACACCAAAAACCACTTCACCATTCAGTTTGGTGGTAGTGGAAAGCTGCTGCTTCTCCAAGGTGGCAGTACGAACTTCCAACCCTTCAACGCGACCTCGCAGCGCCGCCAACTCAGTTGCAAATTCTTCTTGGAGCCGCTTCACGACTTCCAGGTCTTCTTTTTTGACAAAATCTGCCGTTGCCGCCGCAATCAATTCCTGAATTTTGTCTAGGCAGGCATTCAAACCCGCTGCAAATTCAAACCGAGTTAAGGCACGATTGCCACGAAAAGTTTTGTCAGGATAGCCCACAATACAGCCATAGCGCTCTACTAAAGATTGCAGCGCTTGAAATGCCCAATCAGTGGGTCTGACATCCGTTAGCTGAGAAACGGAAGTGACCTGATCTATCTGATCTAGAGAGACTGGCTCAGCTTCAAACTGAGAAACTTTAGAGATATCTATTGCGGTTGGAGCCGTCTTTTCTTCAGCCGACACTGATGAAACCGCGATCGCTGCCAATAAAACGGGACTTAGTAGAAGAGCATTTCTCACTAACTTCAACATCTCTTACCTCACACTCAATACACTGTCAGTTCTGACTACTGCACCAATTTTCCGCTTTATTAAGAAAAGGTTTTATTAATGCATAGACTCTAAAAATACCATCTAAAAACGATAATGATTATCATCTTAGATTAATTTTTAGAAAAAACTTAGCATCAGTTTAAAGCAAGCCTTAATGAAAGTAAATCTCAACTTCATGATTTTCCTCAAAGCTATTTCTTAGGATTTTCATAGAACAGATCTACCATTTCGAGTAGATCTATTGTATTGTTTTATTCTGATAAGCAATGCTGAAAAACAGTTGAGTTGTTTTTGGGAATCATGGCATGAGCCTAGAATCGCTGCCCCTTGGGTCTGTCATTCAAGGATCTTTGAGTCAAGGACTGGAAGTTCGCCTGCACGCAGAGGTGCTGGTGGAAGATATGCGAGTAGGTAAGTTTTTAGTGGTACAAGGACGGCAATCGCGCTTCTTTTGCATGTTGACTGACGTGGCACTTGGCACCAGCAGTCCGCGCATCCTGGCAAACCCACCAGAACCTGAGAACACCTTTTTGCAAGAAGTGTTGGCTGGCACAGGCACCTACGGCACGGTGAATCTTACGCCGATGCTGATGATTAGTGATGTGCAGGGAACAGGAAATAGGGAACAGGCAACAGAGGAGCAAAAAAGCAAAATCAACTCAAAACTCAAAACCCAAAACTTAAAACCCGCTTCCTATCAGGCTCAATCAAGCGCTCCGATTGAGTTGTTGCCTGTCAAAACTATTCCCAGTCACTTTAGCCAGGTGTTTGATGCGAGTGAATGGGACTTTCGGGCGGTGTTTGGCTGGGAAGATGATCCTCATCGGCGAAATTTTGCGATCGGTCAGCCAATTGATATGGAAGTGCCCATCTGTTTAGATCTCGATCGCTTTGTCGAACGCAGCAATGGCATATTCGGCAAGTCGGGCACGGGCAAATCCTTTTTGACGCGGCTGCTGCTGTCGGGCATTATTCGCAAACAGGCGGCGGTGAATTTGATTTTTGATATGCACTCAGAATATGGCTGGGAGGCAACCCGCGAAGGCAAGCAGTTTAGTACGGTGAAGGGCTTGCGGCAGTTGTTTCCTGGACAGGTGCAAATTTATACGCTCGATCCAGAATCCACGAAGCGGCGCGGGGTGCGCGATGCTCAAGAGCTTTACATTAGCTACGACCAAATCGACGTGGAAGATTTGATGTTGGTGCGTGGCGAACTGAACTTGTCGGAAGCTAGTTTAGAAAATGCCATCATCTTACGAAATGAATTTGGCAAAGCCTGGATTTCGCGCCTGTTGACGATGAACAACCCAGAAATTCAAGAGTTTTGCGAAACGAAGATGGGTAGCAAGTCTTCGATTATGGCACTGCAACGCAAACTACAACGGTTGGATGGGCTGAAATATATTCGCAATACCTGTCCACACAATTACGTTGGGCAAATTTTGGATTCTTTGGAAGCGGGCAAGCATGTCGTTGTTGAGTTTGGTTCTCAATCCAATTTGTTGTCTTATATGCTGGCAACTAACGTGATTGCGCGACGGATTCACCATGCCTATGTGCAAAAGGCGGAGCGATTTTTGCAGACGAAGAATGTCAGCGATCGCCCCCAACAAATGGTAATCACCATCGAAGAAGCCCATCGATTTCTCGATCCGGCGACCGTCGGGCAGACTATTTTTGGCACGATCGCCCGTGAAATGCGGAAGTACTTTGTCACCTTGCTCGTGGTGGATCAGCGCCCTTCTGGGATTGATAACGAAGTCATGTCCCAAATTGGCACCCGCATCACCGCCCTACTAAATGATGAAAAAGATATTGATGCAATTTTTACCGGAGTTTCTGGCGCACAAGGGTTGCGATCGGTGCTAGCAAAACTAGACTCGAAACAGCAAGCACTGATTTTGGGACATGCCGTTCCGATGCCGGTTGTGATCCGCACTCGCGCCTACGATGACACCTTTTATGCCGAAGTGGGCGACACCGCCTGGGACGAAATTCCTGATTCAGTTGTATTCAAAGCGGCTGAAGCGGCTAGAGCAGATCTGGGTTTTTAACCAATCCAATTGACACACAACAGTCGTATAACCTTCACATCACAGCTAAACAATTTGGATATAACTATGGTCTTGCCCAAGCCGATTAATTAAGATTGAGTCTTCTCTATTTTGTTAAACGGCGTTTGTTACATTTCTCCAACTGACCAATTTCATCATCTCTACCCAGTTTTCGGTTCGGTTTTCTCTACCCAAGTCTATAAAACCGCCCTATTAGATCGGTTATCCCTGCTCACTTGAGACTATTCAGATTCAAAGAATCAATTCACTATAGAGTCATGGAGAAATCGGCTAGTTTCTGGATTAACGTCTCTCCTACATCGGTTGATAGCCCTAAAGATGAGCCATTCAGTTGTCAGCAATTCAACCTACACAACACAAGAAGATCACCCTACCGGAGGAAACAAAAAAGCATCCATTACGTCTATAATCCTTGTTAAGTTCCTAGAGTAAACTCATAATGATTTCAACTTAACGAGTTTTAACGAGTTCGATTTTTTAGTTGAAGTGCCGTAATGTTTCTTGCTATCACCATCAAATTATTGAATGCTTTGTTATTTATTTCATTTCCACTAGTTGTTTAGCCTGTTTATCCTAGGTCAGTTTTTTGAGGAATAGAGTTTCACTTTATCCCAAATCCTTTCGTTAGTGCCGTTACTTCCTTCAAAGAAGAACTTTCGATTTTTCTAGTCGTTTTTCCCGTTTACTGTTTACGGAGTGATTGTCGCAAATGACCACTGCCACTGCAAAATCTAAGACCGCAAAACCTGCTTTTACCGCAGATATGGTTCGTACCTATCTGCATGAAATTGGTCGTGTACCTATGTTAACCCACGAGCAAGAAATTATTTATGGCAAGCAAGTGCAGCAAATGATGGCGCTGCAAGATAAAAAAGAAGCCCTTGCTAAGTCATTAGACCGTGAGCTAACTGACGAAGAGTTAGCAGAACATGCCCATATGAGTGAAGACGATCTGAAAGATGTGATGCATCGCGGTCGTCGGGCGAAGCAAAAAATGATCGAAGCGAATCTTCGCCTTGTGGTGTCGATCGCCAAGAAGTATCAGAAGCGCAACCTAGAGTTTTTGGATTTGATCCAGGAAGGTACGATGGGTTTGGAGCGTGGTGTAGAGAAATTTGATCCCATGCGCGGTTACAAATTTTCTACTTATGCCTACTGGTGGATTCGTCAAGCAATCACTCGTGCGATCGCCCAACAAGCGCGTACCATCCGATTGCCGATTCACATCACTGAAAAGCTAAACAAAATCAAAAAAACCCAGCGGGAACTTTCCCAACAGCTAGGACGAGCGGCGACTGCATCTGAAGTTGCCGAAGCATTAGAGCTAGAACCTAGTCAAATTCGTGAGTTTTTGACTTTGGCACGGCAACCCGTTTCCCTAGATTTACGGGTAGGCGATAACCAGGATACTGAACTGCAAGACTTGCTAGAAGATGATGGTCCTTCGCCAGAAACTTACATGGCACAAGAATCCTTACGGCAAGATTTGGCAACTTTAATGGCAGACCTGACTCCGCAGCAGCGAGAAGTCATTGCCTTGCGGTTTGGTTTAGAAGATGGTCATGAATTGTCGCTGGCAAAAGTAGGCGAACGCATGAGCATCAGCCGCGAAAGAGTCCGCCAACTAGAACGTCAAGCATTGGATCACCTGCGTCGTCGTAAAGCGCGAGTGCGGGAGTACTTGGCAAGCTAGGAAGAGGAAAGAGGGAAAAGGGAAGAGAGAATAGAACACACAAACCTGTACCCTATAACCTGTACCCTATTCCCTTTCTTCTATGGCGTTACAGGATTTCCAGATTTGCGATCGCGATCTCACCGATGAACAACTAACTGAATATTTGCCTGCACAGGCGATCGCGGTGGATACCGAAACCATGGGGTTAAATCCTCAACGCGATCGTCTTTGTTTGGTGCAGTTGTGTGATCCGAGCGATCGCGTTACGGTAGTACAAATTCAGCGGGGGCAAACGTCAGCGCCGAATCTAAAGCGACTCCTGGAGTCTGAAAATGGGGTCAAGATCTTTCACTTTGCCCGTTTTGACATCACGACTCTACGCCATCATCTTGATATTTACGTCCAACCGATTTTTTGTACTAAGATTGCCAGCAAATTAGCCCGTACCTATTCTCCTAAGCATGGGCTGAAAGATTTGGTGATGGAGTTAGAAAAGGTAGAACTAGACAAAAGTGCCCAAAGTTCTGATTGGGGTAATGCCGCAAATCTAACGAATGATCAACTCCGATATGCAGCAAACGATGTTCGTTATTTAATCAGCGCTCGTGAAAAGCTGATTGCCATGCTGGAGCGCGAGGAACGCTGGCAACTAGCCCAGGATTGCTTTCACTGTTTACCAACAATTGCATCTCTCGACTTGATGCAATATCAAAATATTTTTGAACACTGATTCAGCTTCACTGACGGGTCGCATCCATTTGACTTGTATTCAGACATGCTCTCTCAAAGTAGGATTAGCGCTTGAGAA
Source organism: Leptolyngbya sp. (assembly GCA_003249025.1). Lineage (GTDB taxonomy): Bacteria > Cyanobacteriota > Cyanobacteriia > Leptolyngbyales > Leptolyngbyaceae > ULC077BIN1. The sequence goes on from QBMH01000216.1 coordinate 6,525, forward strand.
CAAGACTGATCGTGCATTGTGTCGAAGAGCGATCTCGACGATCATCCCCAAGCCCCAAGCCCTTGGAATAGTGTCTATGGTAGTGGTTAAATTCAATCCTGCAAACTGGTAAGTCGGGTGTATGAGGTAGCCTTGTAGTCCAGCAATATTATCGCCAACGAGCTAAAACAGCGATCGCGAGCCAAATGATAAAGCCTTGGCGAGTCAGATGAAGTGCGGCAAAAATGTGACCCGGCGTAATGTCTTGGTTTGCATCTCCTAACAATGCCTTTTGTTTGGCGACACCGCGATACCAGTTTGTGCCACCTACCTGCACGCCTAATGCAGCCGCATAGGCAGCCTCGCTCCAGCCAGAATTGGGGCTGGGATCTTGAGGAGCATCGCGCCAGCAAATTCGCCAAACATAGCGGGGCTTACCGGACAGGATGGAGAGCGTCAAGACGACCAAACGGCAGGGTAGCCAGGTTAAAATATCATCCAGTTTGGCGCTAAACCAGCCCAGGTGAGTGTAGGGTTGATCTCGATAGCCCACCATAGAATCGAGGGTGCTAGCCGCTTTGTAGCCTAATGCTAGAGGCACACTGGCGATCGCCGGAATCATTGATCCCGCGATCGCATAAAACAATGGAGCCATCACACCATCCGTCGCATTTTCGGTCACCGTTTCAAGCATGGCGCGCAGCACTTCGGACTCGGACAAGTTCTCGGTATCTCGCCCCACATAGCGACTTAAGCGCAATCTTGCCTGCTTCAAATCCCCGGCTTGCAACGGTTGAAGAACGTCATTTGCGGCATCTCTGAGGCTGCGTCCGGCAAAACAACTTGCCAGCAAAATGATCTCTGTTGTCAAACCTGCGATCGGGTGAATTTGTTTTGCGGCAGCAACGATCAGCCATCCTGCCAAGCCACTCCCCAGCACTAATCCTATTCCCAGGCAAATACCAGCTAGCCGTAGCGCGATCGCTGACTTAAACATTTTGAAGGACAGGTGGGTATAGCGAGAAATTAGCCAGCCCATCCCCTGAACCGGATGCCACCAATTCCAGGGATCGCCAATTTCATAATCTAAAAGCGCCGCCAAAATCAGTACTAATTCTGCGTGATATACCACGATGCCTCACCCATAAGGGGTTTCGCCCCTGATCAACCTGCTCATCTTCAGGGAACACTCAAATCGCATCTACTCATTTATAAGGAAACGACCGTGACTCAGCTTGTTCCCGTGCAACTTGATGATGGCATGATGCTGTACATCGAAGCCCAAGACAATACCGACAGCCCAATCATTTCTCCTGAGACAGAGCTAGAACAAAGACGCACCGGGCAAAAAGGACTGCCAACTTTTAACGCCCCGCGCATCAATCCGGCACAATCGATGCAGTTAATGCAAAACACAATTCGCACCTACGCCTATTACTGTATGAATGCATTCAAAAACTCTGGAGTTGCCAATATTGATGAGGTGACTTTGGAGTTTGGCGTAAATTTGAGCGCTGATGCGGGAGTGCCTTATATTGCCAGTGGGAAAGCCCAAAGCAGCCTAAAAATTACGGTCAAGTGTACCTATCCTAAATCTGAGATGGCATCTACAAATGGTCTAGTGGTTGGACAGGAAGGAATCCAGAACTAGTGGCTTTCCAATTATTAGATGATGGGTGAGGAGGATAAGATAGAAGGAGATCGCGTTACCTAGTGGAATGACCAAAAAATATATTGTTGATCTGACTTTAGAAGAGCGTGAATATCTCGAAGAATTTACCACGACTGGACGACATGCAGCTTATCAAATCACCCGTGCTCGGATCTTACTGAAAGCCGACCGGAATCAACCAGGCGGTAGTTGGTGTGATGCAGAAATCCAAGCAGCCCTAGACGTGGGAGTGGCCACCGTCGAACGAGTGCGACGATGTTTTGTCGAAGTTGGATTAGAAGCAAGTTTGAAACGGCAGCCAGGGGGTGGACGCAAACGCAAACTCGATGGCGAGCAAGAAGCTCATTTAATCGCATTGCGCTGTAGTGATGCGCCTCCAGGACAGGCTCGTTGGACGCTGCGCTTACTGG
>QBMH01000217.1:0-2969 GCA_003249025.1 Leptolyngbya sp.
GCTTCAATGGAGCCGCACGTTTTGGGTGCGGTGCAACAAGACCTAGCGCCCGGTTCGTATGAAGTCGTCAAGCTTCAATGGAGCCGCACGTTTTGGGTGCGGTGCAACGCTTTACAAAATAGGCAAGCGTGGATTGCATCGCTGCTTCAATGGAGCCGCACGTTTTGGGTGCGGTGCAACCCACGCTCCATACACCATTGGCTGCAACTCCCAAAGTGCTTCAATGGAGCCGCACGTTTTGGGTGCGGTGCAACTTCTCGCCCTGGTTTGCATTGCGGGGATGCTTGATGCTTCAATGGAGCCGCACGTTTTGGGTGCGGTGCAACTCGCTAGCCGTTGCCACTCCATCGAATCAGAGGCAGCTTCAATGGAGCCGCACGTTTTGGGTGCGGTGCAACGCTATTTAAGAGTTGAGCAAACCGCATTGAACAGCGCTTCAATGGAGCCGCACGTTTTGGGTGCGGTGCAACCCAACCCAATTAACCAGCAGCGATCGCACTACCACGCTTCAATGGAGCCGCACGTTTTGGGTGCGGTGCAACAGCGGGCTTTCGAGAAGCTTACTATATGTGGTTTTCAAGGTGCTAATGCGCGGAACGGTTTGTCTGGATAGCCAAAATACTAACCCAACCGTGAGTTTGAATTTAAAGAATCGCTCAAATCCTTTCCTCGTCAGCATTTTGGCAAGTGCGCGAATTGATTGTTGCTATACTTCCTTAGATTGCCCGTCCTAACTGGGTTTGCAGCTTACATAAGGTAGTCCGCATTTCTACACCTCCCTGCTCGCGCACTCATCCATCGGCACAAACACCCCCAAGCCAAAGTGGGCTGCATAACCGAGCGCAACTGGTCCCATTTGAGGTTCAGCAAACTCAACCTCCAGCCAATAGCCTCGATCGGACTCCTTTTTTCCATTACCGTGATAGCGCCGACGTTGAAATGTCTGCCAGCGGTAGCCACTAAAGTCTTTGCCAGCTTCTTCACTCAAGCATCTGGCTTTCACGAGTAGCTTGTCATCCACCCCCTGATATCCCAGCCAATCTCCTGCCAAATCTCCAGCGCACTGAACTTCAACACATCCCTCTAATGCTGTGTCGCTATGCAAATGGCGCAGTAATTGCTTTAACAGACGCAAAGTTTGATGTTCTGGTCCATCAATTTGGAAGGATGTTCCAGAAATATATTTAGGCTGACCTCTGCGATCGCACTTGAGGTGGCGAGGCAGCACCATTGGTGTCAGACTTTGCCATCTGCGACTTCTTCCTAGAGGAAGGAAGCGCTGCGATTGTTGACGCTCACTACTGTAGTGTTCTGCTTGTCCAAGGGAGACGAGGACAGTTTGAACCTTAAATCCTTCAGTTCCCCAAACCTTAGTGAGCTTACGAAGTGCTGAGATCGCCTGCTTTTGAAAACCAGCCGCCGCATAGACTACAACATGGTCAATCTCCCCTCTTTGATTCACCTCTGGCAAGTACCAGGCGTGCTGCTGTCCCTCCGCAGGCTTGCCCTTACCGACCTCATCTACTTCATCGGGCTGGCGACCACCGAAGATGGGATCTGCCTCTCCAGCCGCATCCTTACTTCTTGACATTAATCCCTGCCGAAATCGTTCCCCCAAAGAAACCGCTTCTGTTAACTTGGGCAGCACGTTTGAGGAGATGGCAAACCGAGCAAAGGTAGGTGCTTGTGAACTAGATGGCTGAGGGCGTGATGGTTTAGATTCTGCTGGCTCTAACTCATACGCAACCCAACGGGTTCCCGGAATCCCATTCCAGTTTTGACCATGCAAATTGGCAATGTTCAGTTCCAACGCTGCCAAAATGTCAGCCGGGGCTTTCCACTTCACTTTGCCCGTCTTGGGCTGAGGCAAAACAGCCAGAGCCGCCTGAAAACCCTCTAATCCCTCAATGGTCAAGGGTGCCAGTACCTTTAGGCGTTCCGCTTTCGGGTTCGCGGCTTGATCTTGAAGTGGATTCGCATTACAAGGCTGGCTCTCTGTCACTACCTGCATCTCCACCCAAGATTCTGCTCGCCCCAGATAACTAACTTGATGGCAAAGCTGATAAAGTAACTGCCGTTCTGCTTGGCTTAACTCAACGCCAGACCACACCACCTGTATAACTGCATCGGGAGACATGGCTCCACCTGGCAAGGCATAGAAGGTATCAAATACTTTGGTCGTGGTGGCTTTGCCCTCCTTCCAGATCGGCATATAGTGCCGCGTGTGAGCAGCCGTGTATTCTGGTAGCGCGTAGCTAGGTGACTGGTTGGATAATTTGTTCAGCAATTGGAGCATTAGGGCACGATCGGGCTGCTCTGGTAGACGGTAGTAGGCAGATACCAGTGCCCGCAGAAGCCTCCACGGAGAGGGTGGCCACTCTACTACGCCTTCATTCACCTGATGCTCCCAAGGCGTAGCATGATAGCGACCTGTGAGGAATTGAATTGAAAGTCCTACACTCATTTTTTCTTCGCGCTCTCCTCAGCCTGGTACTGAACAACGGTGATAGCGGGACTGGCAAACGCTGGGGTTGCTGCTGCTACTAATGCGGGAAGGGCTTGAACCAGATCTGTGTGACTAGGCAACTTAACTCCATCGGGACGCTTGACCGTAATGGCAGTTGCTTCCAAGTCGCAGGCAGTTCGTAGCCGCAAACCTCGATCTAGGAACCGCTGGATTTTATAGAGTGCGATCGCAATCAGCAGATTCTCCAGTTCAACACCCAATCGATAGCCGCGAATTTGCGCCAGATCTAAGCTGAAGTAAGCCGTGATTCTCTCAGCGGTGTACTCCTCCCGGTGGTAGGGAATATTGCCCCCCCCCTTTTTAGCCTCTGCTGACGGGTTCACTCGGTCATTCTTCACCCCACCCGAACTCACAACTTCGACGTTGTACGCTTCGATAAAACCAGAGAGTGCCCGCGCCAACTTAAAGCGACCGCCTGCAATCTCCTTTTTAGCCAGGAAGA
>QBMH01000217.1:2979-8546 GCA_003249025.1 Leptolyngbya sp.
GGAAGATACCGTGCAATAAAGAGTTGAGGTCATACCGGGCAAGCACCTGAGCGAGCTTACGAAAATCGACAGGTTTCTCAGCAGGGGCATCCAGTTCCTTTCTCAATTGATCAAAGAAGCTACGGTCTTTGCCCTCCAAGATGTAGAAGGAGTTAAGCCGATGTGCCTCCAGTAGGGAGTTCGTCAAGACCTGCTCATCCTGCTTGACCACAACGTAGGGAATGCCCTGAAGTGGCGCAACCACCCCTTGATTTGCTTCGTCCCAGATGCTGTTTTCCAAACGGTTTGCTACACTCTGCGCTGATTCCAGGAGTAGCATCCGGGTTTTGTTGCCTGGAAGTAGATAAGTTGCAGCTCCCAAATCAGGAAAACCTGTGGGTTGAAAGCGGGTGCCCTGCAAAGGCTCAAGGGTCGCTTCGATCAGCAGTCTAGGGTGGTCTTTGAGTGCGGTAAAGTCCATTGGTTACTCCTTGAGATCATATTTGCGAATCTGCTTCAGTAGTCGAGCCAAATCCAGGTCTGAAAGTGGGAAAGCTAGGGCAGAAGCAATGCGTAGGGTGCGATCGCTCGGTTCATACACGCCTTTAGCCAGAGCAGGGTTTATCCCACTGGCATACAACCGTCGAATCGCCAGATTTGTTGCCGTGTGGCAGTCACCTGCCGCCAGCTTTGCCAGCAGTGCAGGCACTCTGGGTAGGATCAAGTCTTGTGCCAAGATGTAACGCCCAAAAACCTTTTGACAGGCTTCACGTTTAAGCTGGCGGCGATGAGCGATCGTGCTCAGCGCGTAGGCAACGGGTACGGGTAGCTGTGGCGGCGGCGGCAATTCAAACGACTCAGACAAATCGACTAAGCTCAACCCACGAGAGATCGCTTCAATGCGTTCATCGTCCACGCTGCCATTGATCCAGCGCACCACGTCATCCAGGGCAGTAAACGGTTTATAGAGATTTGATTGTTCAGGCGATCGGTCAGTCTCCTTTTCCTGCCGCTGGCTTTCAATCTCCTCTCGTTTCAGCAAGGCGATCAAATTACTCTTCAAATCTCCGGTTCCCCAAGTTGTGATGCCATCTTCATTGTTTGCCCACTCCCAGAAACGACTGCCTGCCTTTTGCCGCACCCGCACCAAGCGCTGTCGCAGATTGTTACTTGCCAGTGACAGTGCCAAACGAAACTCGCTGGAGTCCTCGATACATTCAGGTATCCACGCTGGTTTCAGCAGGGGTGATAGAGGACGAAGAAATTTATCTTGCGTGAACTTTAGAGAACGATCCAGCGCTGCCTCTGCTGCACCCAAAGCAATCAACACCTCCAGCAGGGTCGCCTTCTTCCGGCTCAGATCAATGATGACTGTCTCCAACCGTCGCTGTGCTCGTCTAATCGAAGCAGGCACACTGGCATCTTGTGCTGCGCGTCTAAAGCTATCGAGCCAATTGTCGATGTCTGCTAGTCGGTCAATCTGGGGATTAAGACTGGGCTGAAACCGATCAAGGGGAATGGCAAAGTATGACAGCCCATTGCGAACCTGAAAGCTATAGCGGACAAACTCATCAATACCCCGGTCTCTGCCTAATGTGGAGACGGCTCTGTAAAAGTCCACCCCATAGCGGGCGGTGCGATCGCCGACCTTTGCCCGTCCCTCACCAAACAAACTCTGTAGCTCTCTCAGTCCGGTCGGTGCAGACCATAACGGTATCCACAATTCTGCCCTTGCCTCATCGCCTTCAGAGGCACTGCCATAACCGACATTCGAGGGGCGCACAGTGAAGGGATAGGCAAAGCCGCCCTGATCGGCTTGTTCATAGCGTCGGGTTGCCCCAGCCGTAAATAGCATGATGCCTTCCAACATCAGCACAAAATCCCAGGCGTTAACCCTAGAGTCGGCATCGTACCCTGGTGCAGCGTTGGCTCCTCCAGCAGCGATCGGGTTAAACTGCCCAATCTTGCCGTTGAACGGAAGCGCTGGCAATATGGCATCAAACAGCGCGGCTTTCAGCAGAGAAGGGGCGTTTGCAGTAGGTTCCCCGGTGGCAAAGTCGATTAGCTCCTGCAACTGCTGCATAAATGTGCGGCTGAACTCAAAGTTGCCATCATTGCCGCCTGTTCCGGTTAAGGGCGGAAACTTGAGATCGTCGGATGTTACGAGGGCACAGGTATCCAGCCATTTCACCGCTTCGTCAGGCAGTTCATTTCGCAATCGCTCCAGCAGCCGTCGCTTTTCTTCCTTATCCTTAGGTTGAACTATGAGCTTCAGCGCATCAACTTGCTTTTGAGCCGTGGAGATCGTCTCGCCATAAACTTGGAATCGCTCTGACTTTGCCTGTTGGATTGAGTTCAGCAACTTTTTTTGAGCCAGATCCTTTTGGTAAAACCCGGTGCTGCCGTTCCAGGGAGCCACTAATGGCGTGGGTTTGTAGTGATTTAGAAAGAACGTCTCTAAATCATCCTGTGTCAGCTTCGTTACCAGGATAAACGCATCATTTTGCCAGCAGCCCTTCGCCTGGGGGTCTTGCTTCTGCTCGACAATCAGCCGTAGCACGCCTAACGCTTTCAGGTAGTTGGACAGCGGTTCTGGAGTGCAACCGCCTAGAATGATCGATTCAACCATCAGTCTCCTCCAAAAGTTTAGGCGCGTGTCTGGCAGAACCGTGCCAGTCAGCCACCCGGATCAGCGTTTCCAGAAAAGCGAGTTTGAAGGAACCATGCTCTTCTAGCAGGGCGATCGCCTGTGCCGTCCACGATTGCCCATATTCACCGTCTCCCATACTCATGCAGGCTAAAGAAAGGTTCTGGCTCTTGATTTTTAGATCGGCACCTAAATTAATTTCTGCCAGTCGCTCATGGACGCGATCGCCCTGATGCACCCCTAAAGCAAACCGCTCTATCCCTGTCGGCTTTTCCGTCGGGCGCGGTTGAATCGTCATCCGCACTTTGCCGTGATGACAGGCAACCAGATAGCACAGCAAGAAGTCCTCTTGCTCCTGCAATGCGAGTAGAGCGCTAACCAGCTCATGCCGGAAGCCACGTCGATTTGCAGGCATCGAGTAGCAATCGGCTGGGTTCTTGAAGTCATGGTCTGACTTTGCCCACAGCATATCCCCCACCTGCTCCGGTCGATTGTGCGTCAGTGCGGTTTGAAATACATGATGCGCCTTGCCCGCATCATGCCAGCGACCTGCTCGCACCAGCAGATCAACGGGCAGATCAAGCGTTGCCAACTGCTGACACAGAGTTGCGACTTCCTCAGCGACATCTTGGGAGTGGATCGCCAGCTCGATAAACACGGTCGCCCCTTGGCTCAGGTTGTCCCGATCATCTTCGTCTGGAGTAATCAGTTTCTTTAGTGGAACGGCTGAAGTTTGTGGTGTGTTTCCAGTAAAGCCCAAGTCAGGGTCATAGCCACCAGCAGAGTAATGCAGTAGCAAGGTCATGCCGGGGCAGAGAGTTGTGACTTCCTGCCAACCTCGCAACCCATCTCTCACCCAGACTTTTTGATTTTGCTTCTTCAATCGGTCAAAAAACTCTCTGGCTCTCCCAATGCTGACTCGGCAAAGTTCCTGCTGCTGGATGGCATCCATCGTTGGAGGTGGTTTGGCATCTGACCAGTCTCGCCATGCGATCGCTAGATCGGTTTCATCGGTCTCACGAATAAATGACGAGATATCGATGTCATGCCCTGCGAGGTCAGTGGAAGTGTCGAACAGTTGCAGCAGGTCATGCTGGCGAGGAATCAAGCCTTCAATTTCTTCTTTGGGAGCCTTAACCTGTTTCAGTGCTGATGGACCCACATCACTCAAGTCTTTTAAGAGCGATCGCGCCGTCTCCAGTTGCTCAGCCTCATAGGGGCTGGCACCTTTCTTTAAGTCCGGGATGTCAATCCAGTGAACGGTTGCGGTGTCAGAACACTCCCCGTAACGATTACACCGTCCAAATCGCTGCACCAACGACGACCAAGGAGCTAGTTCAGTAAACAGGGTTTGAGCGGAAATATCGACCCCTGCCTCGATCGCCTGCGTTGCTATTAAGATCCCTGAAATCCCATCCCGCAATTGTTGATTAAGTGCCTGCCGTTCTGCTGCCCGAAAGCGCGAGTGAATGAGAGTTAGTTTTTCACTGGTATGCTTCTCCAATGCCTTGTAGAGTGCCTGGGCATTGCTGACTCGATTGAAAATTACCAGCGTTAGTGATTCGGGACGATGAGCCGCCAGCACCTCTTTTGCCAGTTCCTTATGACTTTCTTTCCCTGCACACTCTGTCACAGCTCTAGACAACCGTTTCTGAGCCTGCATCCGTAGCCGCAGCGTGTCATTCAGCAAATCGGTCTCAGTCAGTTGGTGAGACTGACTTAAATCCGGCTTATGGTTGACCGTTTGCAATAGTTCTGGGTCAAGCGTTGCACTCATCCAGAGCGACTGGGTGGTTCCGTAAGTGCCAATCATTTCCCGAAATCCTTGCAATTGGGCAGTTGTCCGCAACCCTGCACCCATCAACTGCACCTCATCCATCACCCAGAGGCAGTCGTTGTTGAGCAAGGCAAAGTGGATCGGCCACTTGTAGCGGCTCATGCCGTACCCTCTGTTTAAGGCACGACTAAGGAGCTGATCCTGAGTACCGATGAGGATGCAATCCTTCTCTGGGTGAGCCTCCCAACGGCTACTGACAGCACCACCCATCAGCAGATGTAGCCCAACCTTACTGCTTAACCCTGCTTGTTTTAGCCATCGTTCCACTTCTGCATAGGTCTGCTCCACCAGTGTCCGCATGGGCAGGCAATAAACCAGCCGACGAGGCGTTTTCCACCGCGTTTCTGCATTGCGCCTGCGCCAAATCCAGCTCAACACCACTGCGGCTGTCTTGCCTGCCCCAGTTGGCACATTCAGCAGGATTGGGAACTCAGGTGCAGTTGCTAGATACTCTTGATAAGGAAATGGCAGCTTCTGAGTTACTGAAGCGAACCATTCAGCGTAGTTTTGCATAGCAGAATTACCGCCTTGAATCGGGCATAGTCATGACTAAAATTAAGCAGATGCTTTTTGACAGTCCGGAGGCAAGTTTAGCTGCTGGTTGCCCTACAACTACGTTGCTTTTGAGGTAGTAAATTTGTTCTTCTCAAGATAACCTGTGAAGATCAGAACGTCAAATAGTTTTTTCTTTAACAGTCAATAAACTTTATATAGATAAAGCTTATTAATAGAAGTAGGCTGGGACTAGAGATGCCAAAGCCCCTACTGTTTCTCACTTTGCCTGAGAGTGAAAAACGCCTCAGCCTCAGCCACCAAGATGGCATCACCTGATTCCAACCACTGTTGCATCTTGGCAACATGAGCCGGAGAAGGATGAGAAACCTGCTCCGGCTCATGTCCATACTGCTGCCAAAACTCCAACTGAGCCGCCCGTTTATACGCCTTCACCGCTTCCACCTCCGCCAACTTCTGCCTGACAAACTCAACCCCCTCCTTTTTCTCTTGAGTATTACTACTTATTCCTTCAGTATTCGAGTCCTTCACACCGCTCAAACCCTTACCCAGTGGAGCATTACTGGACTCATCTCCTAATAAGTTTGGGCA
>QBMH01000218.1 GCA_003249025.1 Leptolyngbya sp.
TATGAGTTCGGCTTATCTATTTAGGGCAAAACAACAAGTTTATAACATTACCCAAAGGCGCAACGACTGCCCAATCCAGGAAACCACGCCAACCAATGACGACGGAAATATCGCCAAATCGCTTGGTCTGTATCGATGCCTTGGTACTCTGCCACAATTTCCATCGTGATTACCTCACTGTCTGCTAAGGCAGGCGCAAATCCTTTCTGTCGAATCGGCTTCCCCTGAGTAATCTCCTCTAGCAAGTCGTCTACACAGCAAAAAACAGCAATGATAAACTCGTCCATAGTAAACATAAGTCCCACTCCAGCTAGATAGGTTCTACTTCTAGCATCGCCCAGCGGGACTTTTCTTGTGCAACCTTAGTTGCACATCGCGTTTCTAAATATCTTCGTATACTATCTGGAGGGGTTGGAGCATCTGGCATTTGATAAACTAACCATGTCAATTTCATGGCAACCTGCATACAGTCTTCATAAGGTGCTGCTTTTTCTCTCAGTTTAGCCACAATACCTGGTCTGAGTTGGCTCATGTCCAACTCATATCCTCGCAATTCTTCATCAGACAGGAGCATAGCCCAACGCAGAATTCTGTTTGGTCCAGCATCAGCACTTGCCCATGCTGCACCTGTAGTATTAGTTGAATCGCGTTTAATTTTTTGTGCGACTTTTTTATGTGTCTTTTCAAGGTCTTGTAAATAAGGATATTCTGAACACTTTCCATCATGCCCCTTCTCGCGATAACAGCGATGATTAGCAATCAACGAAAACCTAGAGCGGCTATCAAGTGGCTTTAAACAGAAATCAATCATAATTAGAGGTCTACGAATTCATCCAATGAACCCATGAGAGAACTGGGTTTAATTCGCAAAGCCTCGCAGAGTTTGACTATATTTTCCAAGGAAACGTTGCGTTCACCTCGCTCGATACTTCCAACGTAAGTTCGGTGCATACCAGCTAACTCAGCTAGTTGCTCTTGTGAAAAACCTAGGTCTTCACGTCTAGCTCTTACAGCAGCACCAAACTTCTCGCGGAGTGTCATCATCACCTCTGTCAAGGATCGCTGATGCTAATGATTGAAGTGATGATGACTAAGAGTCTACAGACTATAAGTATCTTTTGGAGGTTGTAACTTGCTAGTTATCGAAGTTCAGGCACTATTTCTAACTGCTATTACTGCTTAATTCTGACTCTGATTGATAACCTTACCGTTACTGCCTATACCGAAAACTTGCGGCATAACTTGTTATTAGAGAGAAAGTTTCTGTATATCCATCCCAACTCAGGTGGATAGGTAGATGATTTTCGTAGATCGCCCCAAATTGGGTGGGTAGCCAGAATCTTTCCGCATATTTTCCAGACTGCATCTGAGTCAGAAATAGCTTGCATGAGGCGAAAGATGGTTGACGATCGCGCTTTCTGTTTTGGGGTTGCCTTTGAAGCGTTGGGCGATCGCCTGTCGCAAGTCGCTCATCTTTTTCAGCGTCGCTTCCGTGATCTTTTTGCCTGTTTCTCCTGCGGCACTTTCTATAGAACCCATTTGATATCTAGCCTACAACCCTTAGCAGGAGACGTTTTCGGTAAATTAACCGCTTTTGCTGAAACGCCTTGATAGTAACAGTTTCACAAAAGATCCAAAACAGGCTCTATAGAACCTATTTGATATCTAGCCTACAACTCTGAGCAGAAGGTGATTTCAGCAATTTGACCGCTTTTACTGAAATGCCCTAGCAGTAACAGTTTCACGAAAGATCCAAAATAGGCTCTATAAACTTGTTGAATGCCAGCGTTGCGATTGCTGCGGCTGTTAAGGTGATCGGATCTGCCATCGGTGCTACCTCAAACTACTTGCTTTCGTTGTAGCCTATCCTTGATGAATACCCTACAGTGAGAAGCAATTTGGTAGAAACGACTCAAACCATTCGCCCTTTTCCCTCTTTCTCCTTTCGCCCCTTTTCCCTCTTCACCTTTCGCCCCTAGCCCCTAACCCCTAGCCTCCATCAGGTTATACTTGAGTTCCAACGCCTACTGTATTTCTACTCAAATTTTTACTCAAAATGCAGCCCACCGACCCGAATAAGTTTACTGACAAAGCATGGGAAGCGATCGTTCAAGCACAGGATGTGGTGCGCCGCTATAAGCATCAACAGCTTGAAGTGGAGCATTTGATGGTTGCCCTGCTAGAGCAAAAAGACGGGCTGGCGGCAAAGGTGTTGAGTAAAGCGGGAGCCGAAACCCAGCGGGTGTTTCAGCAGATCGACGATTTCACCAAGCGACAGCCCAAAGTGGCAAGCAGTGAACAGTTATATTTAGGGCGCAATTTGGATGTGCTGCTCGATCGCGCCGAAGAAGCCCGCCTCAAGTTTCAGGATGAGTTCATCTCCGTGGAACATATGCTGATGGGGTTTGTGGTCGATCCGCGTTTGGGGATGCGACTAATGCGTACCTATGAGCTTGATCTCAAAAAGCTAGAGGTGATTATTAAAGAGGTGCGCGGGAGTCAGAAGGTGGTGGATCAAAACCCTGAATCTCGCTATGGGGCACTGGAAAAATATGGGCGGGATCTGACGGAGCAGGCAAAAGCAGGCAAGATCGATCCGGTGATTGGGCGCGATGAAGAAATTCGCCGTGTGGTGCAGGTGTTGTCTCGGCGGACGAAAAATAATCCGGTGCTGATTGGGGAACCGGGGGTGGGCAAAACCGCGATCGCCGAAGGATTGGCGCAGCGGATCATCAATGGCGATGTGCCCGAATCGCTGAAGAACCGTAAGCTGATTGCGCTGGATATGGGTTCATTGATTGCTGGAGCCAAATATCGCGGTGATTTTGAAGATCGACTGCGATCGGTGCTGAAAGAAGTAATGAACTCTGACGGGCAAATTGTTTTGTTCATCGACGAACTGCATACGGTCATCGGCACGGGTTCCACTCAGGGCGCAATGGATGCGGGGAATCTGCTGAAACCGATGCTGGCACGAGGCGAACTGCGCTGTATTGGTGCAACGACTATCGATGAATACCGCAAATATATTGAAAAAGATGCTGCTTTGGAGCGTAGATTTCAGCAGGTGTTGGTGAATGAACCCAGCGTGGAAGACACCATTTCCATCCTGCGCGGCTTGAAGGAACGCTATGAAGTCCACCACGGGGTGAAGATTACTGACTCGTCCCTGGTTGCCGCTGCCACATTGTCATCCCGCTACATTGCCGATCGCTTTTTACCTGACAAAGCGATCGACCTAGTAGACGAAGCCGCCGCCAAGCTGAAGATGGAGATTACCTCCAAGCCTGTCGAACTAGAAACCATCGATCGCCGCTTGATGCAGCTAGAAATGGAAAAGCTCTCTCTCGAAGGCGAAGGAAAACTGGGCATGTTAGCGTCTACTCGCGCCTCTAAAGAGCGACTGGATCGAATTGAGCAAGAAATTTTAGATTTACAAGTCAAGCAAGAAGTCCTCAGCAGTCAGTGGCAGGGCGAAAAGCATGTGCTGGAAGAAATCAAAAAGCTCAAAGAAGAAGAAGACAAACTGCGGGTGCAAATTGAGCAAGCAGAACGCGCCTATGACTTGAACATTGCCGCCCAACTGAAATACGGCATGTTGGAAAAAGTGCAGCGCGATCGCGAAGCCCAAGAAGCCAGTTTGCTGGAAATTCAAGCACGGGGATCGGCGCTGCTGCGAGAACAGGTGACTGAAGCCGATATTGCTGAAATCGTCGCTCGGTGGACAGGTATTCCTGTGAATCGCTTATTGGAGTCGGAGCGGCAAAAACTATTGCAGCTAGAAACACACCTGCATGAGCGAGTTGTGGGTCAAAACGAAGCCGTGGAAGCGGTATCTGCCGCCATTCGTCGCGCCCGTGCAGGCATGAAAGATCTCGGTCGTCCAATCGGCTCCTTCTTATTTATGGGACCGACTGGCGTAGGCAAAACCGAACTTGCCCGCGCCCTTGCCCAATTCCTATTTGACGCGGACGATGCTCTGGTGCGTCTAGACATGTCCGAGTACATGGAAAAACATTCCGTGGCGCGGCTAATTGGTGCCCCTCCGGGTTATGTCGGGTATGAAGAAGGCGGTCAACTCTCGGAAGCCGTGCGCCGTCATCCCTATTCTGTGGTGCTGCTGGATGAAGTGGAAAAAGCGCACCCGGATGTGTTTAATATTTTGCTGCAAGTGCTGGATGATGGGCGCATCACCGACTCTCAAGGGCGCACAGTGGATTTTCGCAACACGGTGATCGTCATGACTAGCAACATTGGCAGCGAATTTATCCTGGATGTGTCGGGTGATGACGATCGCTATGAGGAAATGCAAACCCGCGTCACCATTGCCCTACGGAAACACTTCCGCCCCGAATTTCTCAACCGAATTGATGATCTGATCATCTTCCATGCTTTAGGACGTGGCGAACTCAGCCAGATCGTGGGTTTACAGATTCTCAAAATTCAGGCGATGCTATCGGATCAAAAACTGAAGCTAGACATTACCCCCGCCGCCCAAGACCACATTGCTGCCGCTGGATATGATCCAACCTATGGTGCCCGTCCACTCAAACGCGCCATTCAGCGAGAACTGCAAAACCCGATTGCCACCAAAATTTTGGAAAATGCGTTTGCCGAAGGTGACACGATCATGATTGATGTCGCGGATGGAAAGCTAACATTTAACCAAAAACCCGCGATCGCTAAGGGCGAATTTTCGGTGATTAGCTAACCCATCGCTTAAATCGAGTCAGGCACAATGGCTAGAGTCAAGGGGATACAACTCCAGCAAGAGTGGAGAGGATGGATTGTTTCTCGAGCCAAACCGAAACAGATCCGCCATTGCAGCTAAATTCACCCCAGCCCTGCTCATTGGTTGTGACAGGCTGCTTCACATGCTCCGTCACGTCATAAAAGGTCGTGTTGGGTTTACCCACTTCCATCCATTTACTGCCTCCTGACCCATCACTTAGGATCACTGCCATCGCTTTAGGGTGGTCTTTATTGCCTAACCGCGTCCAGCCAATCACATCTATATGGTCGAAGTAAGTGTACTGTTCGCCGTAGGCAAAGTGTTTTCTGGCAAATAATAGGCGATCGAGAATCAGCTTGTGCGAGTCCATCACGATCGCATACTCATTGCCGTCTTTGCCGCGATCGCGATAGGTCACGCCGTAATAGTCGGGATAAAAAACACAGGGATAGCCTTCCCGCCGCAGCAAAATCAAGGCGTATGCCAAGGGTTTAAACCAAGATTCCACGAGCGATTCTAGGGCTTGGAGGGGCTGAGTGTCGTGGTTTTCCACAAAGGTAACCGCAAACAAAGGCAATTGCTGCATTAAGGTATTATCCAAAATGGTTCGCATGTCGAAACTGCCTCCGGCACGGCTGGCGCGGTGGAAGTTGAAGTGAAGTGGCACATCAAACAAATTGGTGCGCCCCCCGGCATTGCCGATATACCAGTGGAGGGCGCTTAGATCTTCTGTCCAATATTCTCCCACCATGAACAAATCTTTTTGGGCGTAAGCCTCCAGATGATCGAGCCAATCGTTGAAGAAGTCTCCTTGAATATGCTTGATGGCATCTAGACGAAATCCATCTACACCCACGGTATCCAGCATCCATTCGCCCCAATATTTCAGTTCTCCTCGAACTTGCTCATGATTCATGTCGAGGTCGCAACCCATTAGGTAGTCGTAGTTACCTTGTTGCAGGTCTACCTGCGTTGCAAAGCTTTTGTCTTTGAAACGATAGATCTGATACTGTCCTGGTTTATAGGTGTTGTGGTCTACGGAATCAAAATGCCACCAGTGCCACTTCATGCTGGAGTATTGGTCACCCCGTCCTGGAAAGTTGAATTGAGTCCAGGCTTTGATGCGTTCAACTCCGCCCATGCTGCGAGTGCGATCGCCTGCATCGACTGGGAACGCTTCAATCTCCTCCTCCGCATCGCCACCCATTTTGTGATTAAAGACTACATCCGCATAGATTTGCAGTCCTGACTGTTTGGCGGCTTTCACGGCTGCAAGATATTCGTCTTTGGTGCCATACTTTGTGCGGATGGTGCCTTTCTGGTCAAACTCGCCCAAATCAAATAGGTCATAGATGCCATATCCCACATCGTAAACGCCGCCACTTCCCTTGCAAGGCGGGGGAAGCCAGAGGGCTGTAAACCCAGCCGCCGCAATGTCTTCTACTCGATCTTGTAGCTCCTGCCAATGATTGCCTGTGGTTGGCAAATACCAGTGGAAATATTGCATCAAAGTGCCGTTATGGTCACCCTGTTTCCATTGGCTCAATTCCTGAATGTTCTCATTCAGCCAGTCTATGACGATGCGTTTGCCTGCTTTCAGGGCTTCAGCATCGGTTGTGGTTCCCAGTGCTTTGAAGCGATCGCCTAGCTGCTTAAATGGGTTTGCCATAGGAGTTCAGGTTTCGGGTTTTAGATTTTAGGTATCGGGTTTCGGGTATCGGGTTTCAGGTTTTAGGATATATCTGAATGTAGGCGAAAGAGGCTATCAATGTAGTATTAAGGAGATTTCTGAGAGAACATATACCGCTGTCGTTGGGGCAGGTTTAGCCAGAATTGAATGGTGAAATGCATGAGTGAAATGCAAAACCTGCCCTTACAGGTATTTTTTTTACTGGAAATCGCCTAACCTCAAAAATCAAAACCCCTGGATCTGGTATTCCAAGGGTTTTTAAGCAAAATTAAATTGCTTCTTAAGCGATTCAATTGATGGGACGAGGGAGCGCCGAGGTTTGGGCAGACGATGCTTGGGATTTAAAGGTTGGTGTGGAGACCCAAGAGAAGCAAGAAATCAGCAATAAAAAGCCGAAGAGTGCAGCAGCAGTTTGCATAAAGAGAGGAAACTGAGATCTATCTGCCAGAGAAACTTGAGCGCTAGACGAGGGGGCTATGGAGACTGGAATTTTCCTAGTCAGCCCTACATGCTTGATCATCCTAAAAAGCCTCGATGCTTGAAATAACAAATTACAGCTTGGAAACGCAGAGTTTTACAATGATATAAATTTTGCAGAACTTATCCTAGAGAACGAGAACAGGCGTTCATGCCAGCCACTACCATTACTTTAAATAATTATAAAAATGGTATCTTAGACTACCGTTTGTGCAGCTACAACAACTCTAAACATGGTTCTCATGTAATTTTTGCATCGTGAATGGCTCGCAGCCCTTTCGTTGTGAACAGGGAGTAATTTTTGATGGATGTAGCGACTTTCTATAATCTGGGAAACTTGTTGCAGTTGGTTGAGTAATCTTTTCAAAAGTTACTTCTTTATTACAGCATCTTAAACAGAACTGCTTGCTGGCATAGCTCTTACATGAAACAGGCATTTTGCTGGCCATAGCGGTTTTCTCTAAAAAATCCCCTTAAATTGAGCTTAAATCTGGCAGAGATCCCCCCCTGGAGGATTGAATCATTTGTAGATGTCGGTTATGTAACTCCTACAAGGCATAAATCGGATTCGATCGCTCAAGGTGAGTAAGGATTAGGTATGACTGAATTATTGCTGACGGGTATAAGTTCTGTTCAGGCGGGAAGTAGAGTGTTGCCGCTAGCAATGCACGTTCCCGATGGATTTTTAAGTCTGCCAGTGATATTGGTGACCTGGGTATTAGCGATCGCCCTAATTGCGATTTGCCTAAAGCGCGCCCAATTTGAATATCAAGAGCGCACGGTGCCCTTAATGGGAGTTTGTGCAGCCTTTATTTTTGCAGCCCAAATGATCAACTTTCCGATTCCGGGCGGCACCTCTGGGCATCTGCTGGGCGGCACGTTAGCAGGAGTGTTACTGGGTCCTTGGGCTGGCTCTTTGGTGATGGCAGTAGTCTTTATTGTTCAGTCCTTTTTATTTCAGGATGGCGGTGTCACGGCATTGGGGTTTAATATCTTTTTGATGGGATTAATTGGCACTTTTGGGGGCTACTATCTGTATGCCGCTATTCGTAAAGCGCTGGGGTGGAACACTTGGCGCGGGATTGGAACGGGTGCTGCTATTGCGGGTTGGGCGAGCGTGGTGATGGCTTCTGTGGTCTGTGCCTTTGCCTTGGCGTTGTCTGGAACCGTACCGTTGAATGTAGTACTGCCCACCATGGTGTTTTGGCACCTGCTGATTGGGATTGGTGAAGCACTCATTACGGTGGTTGCTCTTGGGTTTATTTACCGGACTCGCCCTGACTTGATTTATAAAGCGCCCAAAAATGCGATCGCCAATCGCCCAATGGCATCGCGATTTTAGAGAGTGATCAGGGATCAAACATTCAAGCTAACCATTGAAAGAGGATTGATAGAGTGTCTAATTCATCTCGCAATAGAAATGCGACGTTTGCATTGATTGGTCTAGGAATTGCACTCGCGATCGCGGCTTTTCTATCGCCATTTGCCAGTCAAAATCCAGATGGGCTAGATCGGGTTGCCCAAGATCATAAATTTGACACAAAAGCAGCGGCAGATACTCCAGCAAAGCAGCTACCGTTTCATCAAGTATTTTAACAACAGCCTCTTTTTCTTATTCTTTGAAGTAAACAACAACAAATTACCCTNTTTGAAGAATATGCGCTGCGGGGCGTGCCTAAAGAAGTTGCAACGCCTCTCGCCGGGATTATTGGCACGTTAGCCACATTCGGCATAGCTTGGGGCGTTGGCAAGCTAGTGGTGCGGAACTCAGGCGTTCCCCCAGAAGATGACCACATTTCTCCAGAATAGGCGGCAAGAGAATAGCCCATGCTGCTTCATATTGGTGCGTTTCGGTTGGATGTTGACAGTGAACGGCGATCGCTTTGGCATGATTTGATTCCATCTACGCGGGTGTTATGTACCGTTTTGATGATGTTTGCGATCTC
The DNA here is from genome assembly GCA_003249025.1 of Leptolyngbya sp. Lineage (GTDB taxonomy): Bacteria > Cyanobacteriota > Cyanobacteriia > Leptolyngbyales > Leptolyngbyaceae > ULC077BIN1. The sequence continues at coordinate 8,846 of QBMH01000218.1, forward strand.
CCTCACCCCCAATGGACAGTGGAAAACCTGGGGACTGTATGGATTGGGTATCGTAACGTTGGTCATTCTTAGCCAGGTGACGTTTAGCTCCTTGGCAAAACGAGTCGGGGTAGAGTTTATCTTTATTGGGGTAGTGCTGCTGGGAACGCTATTTCAGCGCAATGGCGAGGTCATCTGGCAGTGGGGCTGGCTGCAAGTCACCACGGTTGGGCTGACTACGCTTGGCAGCGTGGCATTCAAAATGTTACTTTCCTTAACAATGGTAAACATTTTGATTTTGACTACGCCCATTCCAGCACTACTTCATGCGATCGCGATGCTGCGAGTGCCCCCGTTGCTCGTGGCAATCATGGCATCCATGTATCGCTACATTGCCGTATTAACGGACGAGTTTCAATCCATGCGACGGGCGGCGTTGTCGCGGAATTTAATGAACAGCCGTAAATCTCAGCGTCAAGTCATTGGCAATATGTTCGGATCGTTGTTTATTCGCACCTACGATCGCGGCGAGCGGGTGCATCAGGCGATGTTGGCGCGGGGCTATACTGGGCTGTTTCCTCAAGCCGAAATCCCCAAAGGCTGTTGGCGAGATGCAGTTGCAATCACCGTGGTTGCGACACTGGCGATCGTGGGGCAACTGTTCTATATCCAAGGTCGTTAGCGATCGCGATACCACTAAATCATGCATCACAATCCGATTACAATTGAGAACCTCAGCTATGCCTACCCTGATGGCACAGCAGCGCTGCACCAGATCGATTTATCGATTCATGCAACGGAGCGCGTTGCCCTGGTGGGAGCCAACGGGTCTGGCAAATCGACTCTGCTGCAACATTTCAACGGGCTGATTATCCCTCAGCAGGGAATGGTGGTGGTGGGGGAACTGACGATCGCGCCGCAGACCCTCACCAAGATTCGCAATTTTGTTGGTTTAGTCTTCCAAAACCCAGATGATCAACTGTTCATGCCGACCGTCTGGGAAGACATCACCTTTGGACCGATGAATCAGGGTTTGCGCGGTGGATGTTTGGTAGACCGTGCCGTCGTTGCCATGCAGTCGGTTGGACTAGATCCTGAAAAATACAGTGGGCGCAGTGCAAATAACCTCTCAGGCGGGGAAAAAAAGCGCGTGGCGATCGCGGGAGTGCTAGCAATGCAGCCGCAAATTTTGATCCTGGATGAACCCTCTGCTCAGCTAGATCCGCGATCGCGTCGGCAATTGATTCACTTGCTGGATAGTTTGCCATTGACCCAACTGATTGCCACCCATGATTTAGATTTGGCGTTGGAACTCTGCGATCGGACAATCGTGCTGAATCACGGACAAATTGTCTACGATGGGCAAACGGAACAAATCATGAGCAATGCGGATCTTTTAGAAGCCTATGCTCTAGAAATGCCGCTCAGCTACAGCCGCCCCTATTGCTTACTGGATCACGCTCCAGCAGCATAAGAGAGTTTTCCCCTTTCCCCCTTCTCCCTTCCCCTTTTTCCTGATCAAACCCTATGCGCCGCTACCGTTTCCTCAGCCTTTTGTTTGTCGGATTTTTGGCGATCGCTCTCTTCGCTGGGTCGCCTGCTTTCTCCGAAAGTGTTCAAACGGTTGTCCCAGATCAACCGTCTCAAGTCGCTCAATCGCTTGCTATCTCTCAAGCTGGCTCAACAAAACCTTCTACTAAAGTGACCAATACTGACCTGTCACTGACGGCTGGCGTTCGCAAAACTGTTTTGGACAATGGCTTAACCGTGCTGACGAAGGAAGTTCACACAGCACCCGTTGTGTCTGTGCAGGTGTGGTATCGGGTGGGATCGCGCAATGAATCCCCTGGGGTGAATGGCATTGCTCATCAGCTAGAACACCTGATGTTTAAGGGAACTCAGTCGCGCCCCATCCAGTTTGGGCGATTCTTCAGCGCCTTGGGCAGCGACTCCAATGCCTTCACCAGCTACGATATGACGGCTTACTTTGGCACCGTTGAACGCAACAAACTAGAGGCGCTGCTCGTTCTCGAAGCCGATCGCATGAGGAACTCCAACATTGGTGAAAAAGAGCTTGCCAGCGAAAAGCGCGTGGTGATTTCAGAACTGCAAGGTTATGAAAATAATCCGAGCTATCGCTTAGGTCGGGCTGTGATGCGATCGGCGTTTCCCACCAGTCCCTATGGCTTACCGGTTGGCGGCACCAAAGCCGATGTGGAAAAATTCACTGTCGATCAGGTGCGCTACTACTACAACAATTTTTATCGTCCTGATAATGCCACGTTGGTGGTAGTGGGCGATTTTCAAACCGATGCCTTGCTGAAAAAAGTGCAAGAGAGTTTTGGCAAGATTCCTAAGGCGATCGCCTCTCTACCCAAAGATCCGCTGTCTGCCAAAGCTGGCAAAGCAGCATTACAGCCTGTGTCTACTGCATCACCGATTGTTTTGAAAGAACCGGGAAGTGCGCCGCTGCTGAACGCGGTTTATCCACTGCCAGATACGAAACATCCCGATGTGGCGGCGATTCAGGTGATGGACTACATTCTCACCGGAGGACGCAGTTCTCGGATTTATCAGGCAATGGTGGAAACCGGATTGGCAAGCGATGCGGGGGGCGGAGCGGCTAATTTGATTTCCGGCGGTTGGTATGAACTGTCTGCGACGGCGGCTCCGGGCAAGGATTTGCAGGAAATTGATCGCGCCTTGCAGCAGGTGCTTACCGATCTGCGGGACAAAGGCGTGACTCAAGAGGAACTGACACGGGCGAAGGCGCAGTTGAAAGCCTCGCTGGTACTGCGAAATCGGGATATTTCCAGTCAAGCAATTTTACTAGGGGATAATCAAATTTCCACAGGCGACTATCGCTTTACCGATCAGCTACTCGCCGCGATCGCCCTAGTTACCCCTGCGGATGTGCAGCGAGTTGCCCAAACCTATCTGGCACCTGCAAGCCGTACCGTAGGATTTTTTGAACCCACCACTGCCGATGGCAAACCGGGCAGCAGCCCTGGCAATTTTTCCCAAACTTCTGAGAAATTCAGCCCTGGTGCGCCCGTCGATCCGGCTGAAGTGGCGAAATATTTGCCGCCCAACCCAGCAGCAACTCAGCAGCAAAATCAAGCGCTGCCCGAAAAGTTGACCTTGAAAAATGGATTGCAAGTTCTACTGGTGCGCGATCGCAGCACCCCAACCGTCACCCTGAGTGGATATGTTGCCGCTGGCACTGTTCGTGATCAGGCTGCCACGGCTGGTTTGGCGACCTTGACCGCCAACAACTTGATGAATGGCACCCAAGCCAAAGATGCCCTGGCGATCGCCAAAACCCTAGAAAATCGCGGTGCCAGTTTAGACTTTGGTGCCAACCGAGAAGGCGTTTCGATTGGCGGAGAAGCCCTCTCTGCTGATTTGCCGACTCTAATCCAGGTGACAGCAGACGTGCTGAAAAATGCTAGTTTTCCCAAAAATGAACTGGAACTCAGTCGTCAACGTGCCCTCAGTGGACTCAAACTAGAACTAGATACCCCCGCTCGATTGGCACGACGCACGTTTCAGCAAGCGATTTATCCCGCCAATCATCCGTTTCACACCTTTCCGACCGCAGCCAGTTTGCAGGCGATCACCCGCGAGGATATGGTGCGCTTTCATCAGCAGTATTATCGCCCCGATTCTACCGTGCTGACGATTGTGGGAGACTTTGATCCCGTAGCGGTGCGCGCTTTGTTGGAACGTGAATTGGGTAGTTGGAAAGAGGTTGGCAACCTTGCTCAACTTACTTTCCCAGTGGTGCCTTTGCCCGACAAAACGGTTCGTTTAACGCCGACCTTGCCGGGAAAAACCCAGTCCATCACCTTCATGGGCTATAACGCGATCGATCGCAAAGATCCCCGCTACTACACGGCTTTAGTGTTCAACCAAATTTTGGGTGGCGATACCCTTTCCAGTCGGCTAGGCACCGAAATTCGCGATCGCCAGGGTTTGACCTACGGCATCTACAGCAGCTTTCAGGCAGGGCAAGCTCCTGGACCCTTCCTGATTTCTATGCAGACTGCGCCTGAAGATGCGGATCGAGCGATCGCCAGCACCATCAGCCTGCTCCAACAAATCCGCAAAGAGGGAGTCACCGATGCTGAAATTGCCAACGCTAAGCGATCGCTCACGAGTGCCTATCCTGTGGAGTTAGCTTCACCCACCAATCTGGCATCCACTATTCTCTCTAATGCGGTTTATGGATTGCCACTCAACGCGATTCGCACCTACCCCGATACCATCAATGCTATTACACCCGCTCAAGTGAATGCTTTGATTCAGGAGGTTTTACAGCCCGATCGCTTAATAATTGTGACGGCTGGACCCAATACTTCAACCTCACAAAAGTAAGTCTGCTTCTGACAACAAGATGATACCGTGGCGGTTTTGGTGCCGATGCTTTTTTAAGCTGCTTCTGGTGTGCCAACGTTAAGGAACAAATTCTACGCCCAGATGAAGGCATAAATGTCCTGGTTGCCAGTCTTGGTCTGAGGTCAACCATTCAATCGCTATGCCATTCCTCATGTGTCCTATTTCGGGTGCAGTCCTTTGGATATCTTGAACCCGTTGATCCACTAGTGTTTCTAGCAGGATAGGGGCTTGGGTTAGGGACTGGACGATCGCGCCTGAAGGGAGTTGCCAGCTATCCCTAGTCACAAATCGACCGCTTCCCAGATCAACAAACCAAGGCGCATCCCTAGCGGTAACTTCCAAAACCGCCATCAGCCGCAATGTTCCTGAAACCCAATCTGATTTGGGTTGAAGCAATTGATAGGTTAAGCCTCCAATCCAATTGGCAATTGTGTAAGAACTCCGGGTGATGTGCCACAAAAGTTTGGGAATCAATTCATCCATCAATAACTCTGGCTGGAGTAAACAAAAGCTGTTGCCGACGGCACTGTAGGTCAGGGTTGAAATCCGATAGGCTTCGTTGATGACCGCGATCGCCCGTTCTTCCAACGCAACCCGATTAGCAGTTTGTTGAATTCTATGCAGTGGTTGAGTGAAAGCCTGCTGAAGCGCAAATTGGGCATACTCTTCCTGATTGCCTGCCAATCGCACGATCGCTGCTGCCATAAATGACGGATCAGGGATGTCCGTCACCGATATTTGGGTCAGAGGAGATGCCTCAGAATAATTTGCAAAGGTTCTGGGGTCGATTTCTTCCACCAGTTCGGCTTCAACCCAGTTTAGGCACTCTCGATAATTTAACCCCGCGTCTTGAAGCAATTGGGGCAAAAACTCAAAATTTAGCTTGAGTTGCACTGTGCCAACCTGCCAATCCCATCCCGGCAGCAGCAGATTAGCGGTAAGTCCTTGCTGTAGGTCGTCGAGGGCAGGAACCATTTTTAAGCGATCGCAAATTCCGGCTAATTGACGGTCTACCCATCCTTTTGAATCTGAATTGTCTACATTTGCGGTGATGCTTGGGAAATCATCCAGTTCAGCCTGAACCTGAAGGGTTCGATCCATCCCTAAATTTGGAGTGCCCAGTGTCACCAGATCCCAGGCGCATTGAACTTGGGGAGTCGTGATATTCAATATCACGGCTAGCCGCAATATTCCTGGTATCCACTGTTTCTCCGGTCGCCCAACGCAGACGCGAATCCCTTCGATTAACTGCATGATGGGATAGGAACTGCGGGCAACTGACCACAAAAGGGGTGAGATCAGACTTTCGAGAAGGGTGAGAGGATTCGTTAGGGATGGGCTTAAGCTGTCTGGCTCCAAGCTTTCCAAGACTTCATCAATTTCGTCGCTTACGTAAGGGCTTAAGGTTTCGGGGGTAGGCTGACTCGTTTTGTTCCATCCGCCTTCGGGCGATCGCAAGAGGCTGATCTGTTTGATTAGCCTGTGCATTGCAGTCACCGCGATCGCTGAAATCGTTGGAGCGGTCGTCAGTTCCTCTAGCAAGGCGCGATCAGGGAACTCCAGTACCGTTTTTGCCAGGGTTTTAAGCAGAACGATATCCTGTTTTGGAAGGTGAGTGTTGGGTTGAGCCTCCGCCAGCCAATCATCCATAGTCACTCTTGGTTTTCCACTGTGGTATTGCATTTGCTACGGCTAGTATTCCCATCGGGGGACAATACTACGGATTTTTTTACAAGTTTTTCGATAGAGGGTCTGGGGGAGCTTTTGAGGGCACTAAATAAATCAGCCCAGAGATCAACGTCAGCGCGACCGAGAGCCAAAAGGCAATCTGCGCCCAAATTTGCCACTCTGGAGGAATCGGCGCAATCAGCAGGGCGATCGCGCTAATTTGGCTAACGGTTTTCAACTTGCCCCAAACATTGGCACCCGAAATTTCTGTACTGCTTTGCAATGCCGGAGTGACACGCCATCCGGAGATCGTCAACTCCCGCGCCAAAATCAGAAACACTCCCCAAGCAGGAACTTGTCCCAGTTCTACCAACGCCAAGAGCGGCGCTAAAACCAAGAGCTTATCTACCAATGGATCAAGAAATTTTCCAAGTTCTGTCACCTGGTTTAGTTTGCGTGCCAGGTAGCCATCAACCCAATCGGTGCATGCCCCCAGCAAAAAAATAACCAACACAATCAAGCGTGAGGTATGACTTGGTTGTACCAGTCCATACAAAATGGGTGGCACAGCTAAAAGGCGAGATAGGGTAACCCAGGTTGGCAGATTCATTTAGCGAATGGTGAATTACGAATGGCGAGTGGCGAGTGGGAGAGATTAGAACGTTGGGCAACTGGTAAAGTAGCTGAAACCCGAAACCTGACCCCGGTCACCTGCTAACTGTATGCCAAAAGTAATCGGCGATTCCCGAAGGGAGTCCTGTGGAAAGCTTCGCTAACGTTTCACGAATCGCGATGTTTCTTTCTTCCTGCATCTTTTTGGTTGGATTCAATAGTACCGATCGCTGGCGCAAAGGGCGACGCAAAAATCCATTGGTGCCAGCACGGCGGGCGACTCGGTTGGGAATGCCATCTCCATACAGTACATGTCCTTGTCCTACCAATACGACTATCAACCTGTCTGGACGTTTTTGTAAGGTGGAGGCAATTCGATCTGCCATGGTTTCATCCCATAGGACTTGCGCCAAGAAGAATTTTTCAAAATTGGTGCTGCTGCCGCTGCCTGCATGAATCTCGTCATAAATCTGGCGAATGCGTTGGCGATAGGCTTCGGGTCCTAACCGGATGGCAGATTTTGGTGGAATCCACTGTTTCTCTGCCAGGGTCAAGCTATCTAGCCCAGTACGCGACACTTTTCGAGTGATTTCGGTGGGTGTGTTCAATGCCACTACGGGCAGTTTTTGGGCTTTGGCAAATCGCAAAATGGGAGCATAAAATTCCCAGGGATAACCCCAGCGTTTTGGGTATTGAGTTTGGCTTTGTAGTTCCGCTTCAGATGAATCTCCGGCTAAGTAGCGATCGATCGCAGGTTGATAGGGGCGCTGAAACATTTCCAGGGCGATCGCCAAATTGGGACGTAACTGATGCAATTTTTGAAGAATGTAAAGCTGCGCTTGATGATCTTCTGGGCGATCGTGGGTTTCTGCCAAATAGACCACTTCGGCTTTAGCTAAGTCTTGCAAAACGACCCCAGCCGATTTGACTGTCTGGTTGGGACGATGGATTACAGGTTCCAAGCCGGCTTCTAAATTAAGTGCATCTGCGCGATCGCCAGGAAGCCAGAACAGAAAGAGACTTGCAATAAATGCCGATACGAAGGTTACTGGCTGGAGGGTCATGGTGGGTTCGATTCGGTGATTATGGAATGCGATCGCTCCCGCTAAAACATCCCTCCCGCTAATCTTATTCATATCTACATCGCTTTGACGCTGCAAAAAGATCCGGGTTGTGGACTAGACCTGTGGAAGTAAAGGATAATCAAAGGGTTGCTTTTCCTGGAGCTTTAGGTATGGTGCTTGAACCCGTTCTTTGTCCAACTTGTGAAAGCAGCGATGTGGTAAAGCATGGTCAATCTGGCGAAGATAAACAACGTGGCTCAATAGGTATTACGGGGAGGTGGAGCGAGAAGGAGGCGGTTGGTATGCTACCAACAGAGAAACGACCCATCTACCCCCA
>QBMH01000219.1 GCA_003249025.1 Leptolyngbya sp.
ATGGGACAATACCTACCTCCTCACACTCTTGGCTCAATAAGATGCGATTGCCCTGACCAGTAAACGCCCGTGCGTCCATAGGGATTGGGAAATTCAATCGTTTCGCGATCGCTGTAGGGTTTCACCGTTTTCCAAGCGCCATCTATCCAGGCTTGAAACGGCTTTTGCAATCCCAAAAAGGTTGTTCGCATCACCGTTACGCCAGCCCCGCCCGACCCAGCGACGGCGTAGCTCAGGTGAATCGCCTCCGCTTCGTCTAACTGCTCCACATCTTGCCGCACCATACTGTTGGAAATACCCGGAAAAATGCCTGTGTTGGAGATCGCGGTGACTCCTGCTGTTTCCGCTGATGCTGCACAACTGATTGCTTTGCGGGTAAACGAGGGATGATCGCTGACATCAAGATAGTTCACGCTATGCTGGATGCAGATTTCCAGCACTTGGGTGTCGCGGTAGTGAAACGGTCCAGCACAGTGAATCACCAAATCGGCTTGAGAAATTGCTTGAGTCAACCCTTTGCGATCGCTGAGATCTAACGACAAAAATCGCCCGCGTGATTCCAGGCGATCGCAGACTTTTTTCCCCAGCGCTGCATTGCGCCCAGAAATCACCATCTCTGCCGATGTGAATGTGAACAGATCCGCCGCGACGCTGCTGCCAATCCGTCCACTGCCCCCCAAAATCAAAACCTGTGCGCTCATATCACCCCATTATGTTTTTAGCGGCTGATTCTAAAGATTGTTTTGCATCTTTGAAGGCTTGAGCGATCGGCTGCTGCGTATGCAGAAACACTCGCGCACAGTTGCGTCCCGGCATTCCCGATATGGAACCTCCCGGATGAGTGCCAGCCCCGGTCAGATACAGCCCATCGATTGGAGTTTTATAGTTGGCAATTTCTGGCAAGGGACGGAAAAAGACCATCTGTTCTAGGGTCATATCAATGTGATAGTAATTTCCTTTGCGCGCTCCCAAGCGATCGCCCAGTTCGGCGGGGCTTTCCACCCGACGGGCAATCGTTGCGGTTTTGACGTTGGGGGCATACTCCGCCAGCTTATCGACCACGCGATCGGCAACCTGATGTTTTAAGGTATCTGTCCAGCCTGTGCCGCGATCCCCCGTGCCTTCCAACCCGGCGATGGTATAGGGCGCAAAAAATTCAATCCAAACCGTGTGCATTCCCGCCGGAGCCATGGTCGAGTCAAGCATGGTTGGCTGCACCACATACAGCGACGGATCAGCATCGGGAATCCGTCCCATTGCCGGATAGCTGTGGGCAATTTCCACATGGCGCACCGAATCCGCAATCAGCACTGAGCCAATCAAATACTCATCTTGATGGTTATAGCGTTCAAATTTGAGCGGCTCTGACATTGCCAAATCCACTTTCAGAATGGTTTCGTTGTTGTTGACGATGCGCCGTTCCAGCCGTTCCCCCAGATCAGGATCAGCGGCATCTACATCACTGCGATCGATCAGTGAAAATAACCGCTGTGCATCGATATTGGAAATTACGCCTTTTTCAGCCCGATATTCCTGCCCAGTAATCGTCCGCACGCCGATCGCACGCCCATTATCGACTAACACTTGTTTGACAGTCTGCTCGGTCAAAATCTCGCCGCCTAGTGCCTGCACCAGCTTGACCAATGCCTGAGTTAAGGCACCCGTGCCGCCTTTGGGTCTTGCCATGCCCGGATTGTGCCGTAGCGCCATCATAATGGTGCCAATGCCCAGGTTTTTTTGGGAGGGCGGCACACCCATCTCGGCAGCAAGACGAGCAAGGGGAGCCTTCAAAAATTCCGAGTCGAACCATTCACTCAGCAAATCTTCGGCGCTAGACAGCATGGTTCGCACAAAATCCAAGGCTTTATTGGTCGAACCAATCACCGACATTAGATCTTTAATCTTGCCTAAATCATAGTTGCCAGCAATGTCGATCAGCGATCGCGGCGGCGCATTAAACATCGGAGTCATGGCGTGGATTACCCGCTGCCAATATTCGGTAAATTCAGCATATTTGCGAGCATCACGCGGACTGTAGCGGGCAATCTCGGCACAGGTTTTTTCCAGCGATCGATGCCCTAAAAAATACTTACCATCCGGATGAGGGCAAAATACCACCGGATCACAAAATAAATACTCCAATCCATATTTTGTGAGTTCCAACTCTTCTATCACCGGAGCCAGATGAATAAATTCGTGGTCGATCGCACACAAATTAAACTTAAACCCAGGAGCTTCCTCTGGCATTGCTTCCTCGGTGGTCGCGGCTCCTCCAGGCAGCGATCGCCGTTCCAAAAGCAACACTTTATAGCCTGCCTTTAATAAATAGGCAGCACAAACCAGCCCATTATGACCCGCCCCGATCACCAACACATCATAGGTTTGCTTCGTTGATTGCATCAAAACTCGCTCCCAACAAGATTCGACTGATAAATTGTTAAATTGTTGCTGAAATAGCCGAGTGACAGGTGATGGAGTGACCCAGGCAAATCACAGAATCCTAACCATCCATAGAATACTTTACACAGAGTATTCACTCCATTGGCATAAAAGGCAAATTTTCAACGTTAGCTATAGCAGCTATCAATCCTGTCTTCTATAAATAAGGTAATGCTGTACTGAGATTCATATTCTTGATATTTAAGTATCCATTGGGTTTGTCCATATTTTTGGCGAATATCCTGGCTGAAATGGCGTGGGTTGGGAGAGCAAACTTATTTCAAAAGTTGATTTTTGTAGAGTCGTGCGAAACTGAGACAACTAGGGCACTCTAGAAGAGAAGAACAGGGTTTATCTATTGAGTAGGAGTGTAAAGCATTTGAACTCTTGTCCAATCTAAGCTAGTCTAAACCTGCTTTCTATCGTCACCTTGACGATCGCTCCTACAGAGGTGCCAAGGTCAAAACAGGCACCTAGGAGAGTGAGTAGAGTTGTTGATTTTAGCTTCAACCGTTTCCAAGCTTCGTCTACTGTGTTTCCTGTATTAATCTTTTTTAGCTTGAAATTGTTTGCCGGTGATGACCCTCATGGAAGACGAGATCCTGACAGCAGACCTCAAGGGGCACCGCACGTTAGCAACCGTGGTGTTTACGGATTGCGTCGGCTTTAGTGCCAGGATGTCCGTTGATGAAGAACATACCCTGGACTTAATTCGGCGGGATTTGGCTCTGATGGCGCGAACATGTGAGCAGTTTGAAGGACGGGTTTTAAAAACCACAGGCGATGGGCTGCTGATGTGTTTTTCTAGCGCAGTCAAGGCGGTAGAATGTGCGATCGCAACGCAGCAGGCGATCGCGGCAACCGCCACCATTCTGCCGCCAAAAGACTATTTGATGCATCGGATTGGCATTCATCTCGCCGACATGTACATCACTGAAACAGATGTCATGGGAAATGGCGTGAATATTGCCGCCCGGTTGCAAACCGAAGCTGATCCAGGCGGTATTTGTATTTCCCAAACCGTGTATGACGTAGCCAAGCATGGGCTACAGTTGGATACCAAATATTTGGGACCTCGTGAACTTAAAAATATCCGAGAGGTGGTGCCTGCCTATAAAATCCTGCTAACCCCAGAAGATGCGATCGACGATCCCTACGACGACGCGGCAAAAAAGCTTGCCCAAAGCCCCAGCCTAGCGCGGATTAAAAAACTCCTGTTCTACGTCTGCAAAAACCGTTGGGAAACCGATACCATCAAGCTCGATGCCATTCACCTAAAAGGGTTATTCCAAGAATTTTTAGGGCTTGCATCTAATGTTGAGCAATTAAGCCAGCGGCTAGAAACGGCCATTAGAACCCTGAGTAAGCAAACTGAATATGCCCTCGTTGCCAAAGAGCTATTAAGTGAGGCAAATCGATTTTATTTCCCAACTCAACCGCATCAAGAGTCATCCGCTCAAGACCTCGTTGCCAGTGATCAAACCAGGCTTCTACTTACGCCGGCTGCGGCAACGCCTCAGCGTAGCGAAATGCAGCCGACTTATCAGCAGATAGCCCGCAGCATCGATCGCAGTAATGATCCAATGCGATTGAAAAAGCTGCTTTTTTATATTTGTCGCCGTCAATGGGAAAGTGACGTAGCTCGGCTCAATCAAGTCGATACCGCTTCTCTCGTGCAAGAAATACACAGCATCACAGCAGATGGAAATCAACTCCGTGAAACCCTGATGCGATTTGTGCAAACGCTGAATAAATCAGCAGAATATGAAGTCGTTGGCAAGGGTTTAATCACTCACTTTTTGCCTCTTTATCCTGAACTTCAGGCATCTATCATTGAAAGCCCTAAAGATTCCAAGCCTCAATCCAATACCATTCCTGAAGCGAACTCTTTGTATCGCGATATTGCTTCCCAAGTCGAGCAAAGTGCCTATATCCTCCGCTTTAAGAAGCTAATCGTTTATGTTTGTAAAAATCAATGGATCAGTGATTCCACACAATTAACAGCGATTGATACGGCAACGCTCCTGAAGGAATTGCATACCCTAGCGCCCACTATTGAACGCCTGCAAACTGCATTAGATGCAGCCGTACAAACACTGAGTAAGCAGGAAGAGTATACCCTGGTTGCAAAGGAACTCATCCATGTCACGGGTTTGATGTATGCAGAATCTGCTGTTTTGGAGCGATCGCCTGCCCAATCGCATTCATCCCCTGCCGCAACGAATCAGCAAGCTCCTATTTCTACCGATGCTGATCAGCCTTTGAAGTCTGTCTTCAATCTTTTTGACGTGCGCCTAGGAATCTTAAAGTACACTAATCCGCTTCGGGCAAAAATTTTGGTCTTTTCCACTCTGCATTCTGACTTTACCTTCAGTCCCGAAGACTGGCGTGATCTACGGATGTATGAATTGGATGGGTTGCTGCGTGATCTGGTGCAAAATTTTCAAACCTATACCGATTTAGAAGCGGTGTTATATAGCACAGCCCGACGGCTACCGGAGCCGGAAGCAGGAGTGCAAGCTGCCGATACGATTATTAAATGTGTACGAACTTTATATTTGCACGGTAATCCTGCGTCTATCTTTGGGAATGCTGAACAAGCGACCCGAATTACTCTAGACGATTTTGAGGAATCTACCCAAGGCTCAACGATGCCAGAAGCAGAGTTTGGACAAACTCAACAGTTAGCTCCATCTGTGCGATCGCCCGATCTTTCGGAAGCCTGGACTAACTCTACTCGGTTGCTGTCGGTTGCCGATGACCACGCGGCAAAAACAGGAATCTTTAATGTTCAAGAGTAGTAATTTCTTGTCCATCTACTGCCACACTGGATTACAAAAGGATAAACCCGGTTGATTTCCATGGATGTCAGTGAGTTATTACAGCGCTATGATTCCGGTACTACAGACTTTCAAGGAGAAAATCTGTGCGGTGTAGATTTAAATAGTGCCGATCTCATCGGGGTAAATTTCACAGACTGTGACCTGCGAGGAGCCAGTTTTGTGTTGGCATATCTTAATCGAGCAAATCTCAGCCGCGCTGATCTATCGGGAGCGCGACTGTGTGGAGCTAACTTGAGTCAGGCAAACCTGTTGGCAACGAACTTACGGGACACCGATTTGCACGGTGCAATTCTTTACGCTGCTGATTTACGGGGAGCAGATATCACGTTGGCAAACTTGTTGGATGCCAACCTGATTAGTGCGGATTTACGCAACGTTAACTTAAGCGGCGCAAATCTGCGGGGTGCCTGCCTGCGGGGGGCAAATCTCCGCTATGAAAAACGCTGCTATGAAGGCGCAAATCTCCGGGGAGCGGATCTCCGCAATGCCGATCTGCGCGGTGCAAATTTAACAGGTGCCGACCTGAGCAAAGCTGATTTGAGCGAGGCAAACTTGAGTGAGGCAAGTTTACGAGAGGTGAATTTAACGGGGGCTGTTTTGAATGGCGCAGAGCTAAAAGGCACCTTTTTGACAGATGCCATTCTGGTAGAAACAAGCTTTCGACAAGCGGTGATGGTGAATGCTAAGTTAGAGCGGGCAAATCTGACTGAATCGGATTTAACTGGATGCAACTTAAATGATGCCAATCTAACAGCGGCAATTTTGGCAAAGGTCAAATGCACGCAAGCAACCATGCAGCGATCGCGCTTCAACCGAGCCGATCTCAGCCGTGCCGACTTACGCGGGGTTAATCTCACGGAAACAACCTTCATCGAAGCCTATTTGGGTAGAGCCGATTTGCGTGGGGCAAACCTGACGGATGCAAACTTGGCAAAAGCAGAACTCAGTAGCGCCAATCTAACGGGAGCCATTTTGCTGCGGGCAACCATGCCCGATGGATCAAACCACGATTGACTGAGAGTTATTGACTGAGAGTTGGGGAACTACAACGTCAGCAAAATCGTCTAGACCTGAGTTCTTCTGTTTGCAACCCCTAAGGCAATTCATGCTGGCAAAGAAATTACTTCTAGGCGATCGCATAACGCACATCTGCCGTCTTGTTGTAAACTGCACAAGCGCAAACTTTATGTTTATTTGATGCTTACCTCGCAACAGCATAATTTAATCCCTACCCCTACGGGGGCGCTTCAAGTTTCTAGAAAGCCACTTTGGTTTGGCGATTCCCGTAGGGATCGTTTCACGAATCGAGTAGGCAATCATTCCAGCCCAGAGACTTTGTATCCACTGCTTTTTTCTTTAGTGGTGCCAACCTATAACGAAGGCAGTAACATTCAGGCAATTGTGCAGCGATTAAGTCATCTTTTAGATGAAGCGTTGCCGAATGCCTACGAGCTAATCATCGTCGATGATGACAGTCCTGACCATACCTGGAAACAGGCAGAATCGCTGATTGCAGAGTATCCGAATTTGCGAGTGATGCGCCGTCAGCATGAGCGCGGATTGTCTACAGCGGTGATTCGAGGATGGCAAGCCGCCCAAGGAGAAATTTTGGGTGTGATTGACGGAGATTTACAACATCCTCCGGAAACTTTGTTGCAATTGCTGGCTGAAATGCAGCAGGGAGCCGATCTTGCGGTTGCTAGCCGACATGTGGATGGCGGTGGTGTGAGTACGTGGAGCGCTAGCCGCCGATTTTTGTCTCGTGGAGCGCAACTGCTGGGTTTAATGCTGTTGCCACGGGTGATTAGTCGGGTTTCCGATCCGATGAGTGGTTATTTTCTGGTGCGACGGGGCGCGATCGCCGAAGTAACGCTTGATCCGGTGGGCTATAAGATTTTGATTGAGGTATTGGGACGGGGCGAGATCGCGGAAATCGCTGAGGTCGGCTATGTATTTCAAGAGCGCGAAGCCGGTGAAAGCAAAGTCACCTGGAAACAGTATTTTGATTATTTACAGCATTTGCTGAGGTTACGAATTTCTTCGGGTCGGCTGGGTCAACTGGGGCGTAAGCTCAATTTTCCAGTGGAGCGCTTCCTCAAGTTTGGAGTAGTGGGGCTGAGTGGATTAGCCGTAGACATGACTATGTTCTACTTGCTGTTTGGGGTGCTGGGTTTTGGACTGACTCGCAGCGCGATTTTCGCAGCGGAACTCGCCATTTTGAATAACTTTATTTGGAACGATCGCTGGACTTTTGGCGATCTCTCTCAACAGCAGCCACAGAAACGTTTGGTGATTAAGCGATTTTTAAAATTCAATATCGTTTGCACCATGGGGCTGATTTTGAATGTGCTGCTGCTGAATCTATTTGTTAATTGGCTACACGTTAATCCTTATGTCGGTAAACTAATGGCGATCGCCTTTGTTACCCTGTGGAACTTTTGGATCAACCTGAAGTTAAGCTGGCGCGTGACTCAAGTAAAGTAAATTTAGCTTGGTTCTCAATTTTTCAAAGTCATAAGCTACTGTGGATTGAAAGAGCAGTAAAGAGAGCTAAGGAACAAGGAATTATCCCTACATCCACCACTAGCAAAGGCAAGTAAGGAGAGCGATCGCGATGGTACAGGCGGCAATTGCGAAATTCAAAGTTGACGACTATCACCGCATGATCGACGCGGGAATTTTGGATGGACGCAACGTTGAGCTATTAGAAGGGGTGATCACTGAAATGGCTCCACAAGGGACATCGCACGCTTACTATAGCGACGAGTCAGGTGATTATTTGTCTGAGGTATTAGGCGATCGGGCAAAAATCAGAGAAGCCAAACCAATCACTTTGGGTGATAGCTCAGAGCCAGAGCCAGACATTTCCATAGTGCAGCCGCTAGGCTTAGGGCGAACGCACACGTATCTTCATAATTTGGAGGATGGGGTAGGAACTTGAGCCAAAATTTTGGTTAGATAGTGATCATCCCAACCCGCCTTGAGCCGTTTGGCACGCGTGCCGCCTTTGGCGGACTTTTCTTGGGTTAATAGATTTACCGCTAAATGACGAATGACCGCTAAGTTTTCCGCTACGTAGCCCTGAGTGGCGCGAGATTGGTCTTCTCGAAACCCGACATCCAAAATCCAATGCAGT
>QBMH01000021.1 GCA_003249025.1 Leptolyngbya sp.
TTCAAATAGAGAACCCTCCTACCTTACTTTTTCTACCAGCGATAAATCAGCCCTGCGTCCTTAAAGAAGTGTGGAAACAGTATCGTCAGTATTTTCTGCTCTGGAGTCATCAAGCGCTAACGTTCGATAATACGCTCACTGGCTTCCCAGAGTATATTTTGGCTCAACGCTCTCCGTTGGGCAAGGTTGTATTTGACAAGCCCTATTTACTGCTCGTGGAAGCCAAACAAGACAATTTTGAAGCAGGGTGGGCACAGTGCCTATCTGAAATGATTGCAGCACAACGACTCAATCAATCTCCACCAGTTACCGTATTTGGCATTGTTTCTAACGGCACCAGTTGGCAGTTTGGCAAATTGAAAGCAGAGGTTTTTACTCGCCACATTTTGCCGTACTCTATTTTTGAGCTACAGCTTTTGTTTGCAGCCGTCAACTACATTTTTCAGCAGTGTAAGCTGCAATTGGCTGAGTATGCGATCGCTTAATCTAAGTCTACGGTGTTGCTGAATTTGGGTATTAGGATTCGTAGTGGCAATCCCTTGTGGTTGCCCTGTATTCCAGTGAGGGCAGGCACAAGACACTACCCCCTACAAGTCAATCTAAACCGTTCGACCCAAAATCTACAAAGTAGCAAATGCTTGATCGACGGCTTGCAGGGCTTGATCAATTTCAGCCGCAGAGACGATCAGGGGCGGCACAAACCGAACCACCTTGGGACCCGCAGGAACCATTAATACGCCCTGATTAATCCCAGATTGCACCACCTGAGCGGAGGTCAAATCAATTTCTGCTTTAATCTCCAGCCCGTTGATTAAACCCCAACCGCGCACATCTGCCACTTTGTCAGGATACCGTTGGGCGATCGCTCGTAACCCTGTTCGCAATTGCTCCCCTCGCTCCTGAGCATTTTGCAGCAGGTGATCCGATTCCAAAGTTTGGCAAACAGCCAATGCAACCGCACAAGCAAACGGATTGCCGCCAAAGGTGCTGGCATGATCACCCGGCTGGAAAATGTTGCAAGATTCCTTACAGAGCAGGGCACCGATGGGGATACCACCGCCTAACCCCTTAGCAGAGGTGAAAATATCTGGCTCGATCCCCAAATTTTCAAAGCCCCAAAGTTTACCAGAGCGACCCATCCCTACCTGTACTTCATCACAGATTAGGAGAATGTCTTTCTCTGTGCAAATCTCGCGAATTCGCTGGAAGTAGGCGCGATCGCCCGGACGCACGCCGCCTTCACCCTGAAGCGCTTCTAGCAAAATTGCCGCCACTCGTGGTTGATCTTTATCCAACGCGGCGATCGTCTGCTCCAGTGCAGCAATATCGTTGTAAGGCACATACTCAAACCCTGGCACCAATGGGCTAAAGCCTTTTTGATACTTGGGTTGCCCCGTTGCTGTGATGGTTGCCAAGGTGCGACCGTGAAAACTGGCGTGAGCCGTGATGATCACCGGATCAGCAATCCCTCGAACCGTATGGGCATACTTACGCGCCAGCTTAATCGCGCCTTCGTTTGCCTCCGCACCTGAGTTGCAGAAAAAGACGCGATCGGCGCAAGAATTTTCGACTAGCCACTTTGCCAACTCACCTTGAGCCGCTGTGTAGTAAAGGTTAGAAACATGGTGCAACGTTTGAATCTGTTTTGTCACTGCCGCAACCATCGCGGGATGGGCATGTCCTAGGGTGCAAGTCGCAATTCCAGCCACAAAATCCAAATACTCGCGCCCTTCCGTATCCCAAACCCGGCACCCGGTTCCACGCTCCAATGTGATGGGATAGCGCGCATAGGTTTTCATCACATACTCGTCAAATTCTTCCGGTGTGAATGCCTTAGCGTCATCCGTTAAAGATTCAACGAAAACAGACGAGACTTGGAGTAATGTTTCTGGACTCACTGGAACTAATCCTTACATGCTTAAAAGACTACAAAACCGCAGTTTTTGCTTTGGAATAACGCCGCTTCATCTAAAAAGCGAGGGCTGTATCCATAAGTTTTTTTATTCTTAAGCTTTTACAATAGCCCATTCATTCTCAATCAGCCGCAATCGGACGAATCGGTCAAGCTCTGATGACAATCAACTAAAAGATTTCAAACGATAGGACATAGTCACTGGGTTGATTGGCAGAAATCTCAAATACATAGTCTCCATCACTGGGTAATCGCCCTTTCCAATCTGGATTGAGTGCCGTGTTGCCAAGCCGTTGACCATCTGGAGCGATCGCGCTTAAATTCACAGTTCCCTGCAACTTTTTGACCAACACCAACTGTCCTTGTTTTGCCTTGAGTAAATAGCGCCGAATCTGCTGAGGTGAGATCGCTCCAGTCACAGTCGTGCCGTTGGTGCCTCTGGCAAAAATCACCCGTTCTATGCGTTCTTGGGTAGGGCGAGAAATGGGTGTAGCTGCCACATCCAGCAGATAAGCACCCGATCCCGATATTTGAATGAAGTATTGATCATCCGTTGGTAGCTGCCCTGTCCAACTGCGGGTTTGATAGGCGGCGGCATCAATGCCATCCTGATTCGATCGCAGCAGATTCATCACCACCCCCGATCCGGTTAATGTTGCAGTCAGCACTTGTCCCTGGGATGCTTTTACAAAGTAAGACTGCATTCCTTGCTCTTGCAGCGTTCCTTGAACGGTGGTAAAGAGTTTGCCAGGAGGAAATTCGATGGATTGAGGCTCGGAAGTCGCTTGTTTCACCGAGGCAAGATTTGGATTTAATGAGTTAGCGGATGGAGATAGTTGCAAGGCTGAATTCAAATCTCTTTGACTGCCCATAATCTGCGATGCTTCGGATTGGGGTAGTTTGGCTCCAGAAACCCAGACTTCGCCGTTAGAAACGGATTGCTCATTTCGGGCTTGCCATAAAAATGAACTAGCCACTCCGGTTCCTAATAAAAATGCCGTTCCCATGCCGAACCATAGCCGATTATTTTTACGAGGTTGAGCAGGTAATTGGGTAGTGGCTGGACGAATGGAGCGACTTTGAGCATGGGCTGGTGAACGATTGAGCGCGGGAACTGAAGTGCCTGTGGCAAAGCGCTGATTTATCCGCGATCGCTGGATAAACGGGTCTGTCGCCTTTAGTTGAGGGGGGTTTAATGGGGGCATAACTGGCTGCAAATCGACCCAAATCTCTTGAGCCGATTGATAGCGATCGCTGGGATAGATCGACAACATCCGTTCAAAAATGCGGGTTAATGGGCTACTCAAAGTCACATAGGGCTGCCAGCACCACGCCAAGCTTTGACTATCGAGCAAGGAGTGTGGCTCTTTGCCCGTTAATAACACTAAGCAAGTGGCTGCCAAGGCATATAAATCACTGTTTGGGTAAACTCGCCCAGTTTGTAGCTGTTCTGGAGGCGCATAGCCTACCTTGCCAACCCGCGTTACAGCAGAGGTAACAGAAAGTTGGCTGGTCGCTTCTTTAACGGCACCAAAGTCAATCAAAACGGTCAGCCCTGTTTCGGCGATGGGCAATTCACGTTGAGACGACTCATACAGCGGTTTGAGAATGATATTTTCTAAGGAAATATCGCGGTGAACAATGCCGCGATCGTGAATATAAGTCAGGACGGGCAGCAGTTGTTTGAGCAAATGACAAACTTCTGCTTCAGTGAAGGTCAATCCTTGCTGTTTGCGATCGCTTAGCAATCGTCGGTAAGTTTGCCCTTCAACAAAATCTTGAACTAAAAATAGTCGCTGTCCTTCTTCAAATGCTGCCCAAAACCGGGGTATTTGAGGATGTTGAAGTTGGTAAAGTGTGCTGGCTTCGCGCTGAAATAATAGTTGAGATTTCTTTAACAAACCATCATCTTGATACGCGACGAAGAACTCTTTCAACACACAGCGTTCATCAAAACGCTCTTGGTCAGTTGCTAAGTAGGTACGCCCAAACCCTCCTTGTCCTAAAACCTGCTGAATTAAGTATCGTTGGCGAAGCAGAGTTCTCAGAGAAATGGGAGCAATCATAGGTCAAACTAAATCCAGAAAAATCACACCAATGGGTGTACAAATCTTCACTTTAAAGCGAAGAAGTTTCCATAGTGGATCACCCCTCAGGGGCAAGTACCCTGAAGGAGACTGGTCATATAGCGACTTTCAAATCAATGCAGTTTGCCTTATTAGAGTAGGTGTTGGGTTTCGGGTGTCAGGAAGACCTGATGCAAACAAGACAGACAATAATGACTTGTTTGATTGGCAAGGGTGAGCGCTCTAGGACTTTATCGAAGGAGTCTATCGAACAAATTTAGGCATTACCTCAGCCGCCGTGAATACCCCATGCAATCCTCGACGATGCAGTTCAACTCCAGCTTTAAGGTAGCCAAAGGCAGGACCACAAACATTGGCTGCCATGCTAGTTTCATCGCCCAAGGTAAACGTGTGGGTTGACCGTTTTCCTTCAAAGGTGCGTCCAGTTACTTGCACGTTGGTACTAAGGGGTTTTTTGGGATTGCGAGTGTCAACGATGCCGCCTACTGTGACGCGATCGCGATCGCAAATTCCCGCCAATTCCAGCATTACATCATCCGCATGTTCCATATTTTCTAGGGTTAACAACCCATTTGTCTGGTCTAAAAGGGCTGACACTTCCGCATCCGTCATTGCTCTGGCTGCTTCCACGTCATATCCCGGCATATGGGCAATGTCTTCTCGAATCGTGGCTCGGTAAGCTTCCCAATTGGCAATGCCAACACCAAAAGTGATTTCAACGCTATGCACCTCGCTAAAGCTTTGGGCTGCTAGTGCAGCGGCGGCGGTTAGCAAGCCCGGTGTGGCACCGCAACCCGTCATATAGGTAATGCCACAGGTTTTCAAGTCATCTGACAGCGCCAGCATTTGTTCCACCGCACTGGTTCGTTTCATGGCATCCACCAGCACTCCCTGCCAGCCTGAATTAATGAATTGCTGGGCAACCGATGCCATAAAGGTATTGGGCAAGTTAGGTAATGCCAAAAAGTAGCCCTCAACGTCAGGGGCGCAGTGAATCAGTTCACGGATGCTGTTGTTGCTCAAGTTGCCATCGGTTTCTAGGTAGCCAATGGAATCGTGAGCATGACAGGCGGCAATACTAGCATCGGCACTTAAGCCATGAGGATTATGGGCATAGCCTTTGTGATCAGCGATCGCGGTCAATCTCATTTCCGTTTTGAGGGCTAATACTCGACTGGCGGCTTGCCCTAACCCCCCAAATCCTAGTATCCCCACCTGAATGGGTGCCCTTGATAGATTGTTTGGTGATACAAGAACTTGTGTCATGTGTTGCTGAGCCATTTCTTACTTGCTACCCAAAATAAATAGATTCTTATTATCTAACTGATTTTGACGGTTATCCATTCAATCACGGTTGTCCATCCCATTACAGGACACTCTCCTGCCAAAAATCTATTTCGCTGTATTGCTCTAAGCAGCCTGCGATCGCCCATAAAATAGCTGATGCAAAATGGCTGATTTCTCCAAAACATTTTCTCCAAACAGAATGCAATTGCTCCATCGCTTTTTTTGATTTTGCCTTGACTACACTTTCTTGACTGCACTTTGAAATTAAGAGAAACTAACCAATAGTTGAGCCTTCTTCGGTTCGGCTTGTAAATTTTTGTAAATTTTTATAATATTTTAGTGCAGCTTTGTTTCTGAGCTTTAACTTGGTTAGTAAGCAATTTAGACATTAAGCAATTCTCGACAGTGAGAATTTGGTTGAACGCTGAAAAAAAGCAGTACATCCCTAAGTGGACTAAAGCATGGAAACTTTAGAGTTTATTATTTATCCAAATGGTCGTGTACAAGAAACAGTCACGGGAATTGTGGGAGCATCTTGTGCGGAAGTGACTGCTGCCATTGAAGCTCAGCTAGGTCAGGTTTTGAGCCAAGAGGCAACCTCTGAATATTTTGCTCAACAGATTGAACAGTCAGCCACCGTAAATACTCATTCCACCGTTAGCGAATGGTAGTTTTTGCAAGGCTTCACGAATTTAAATTTTTGTCTAGTTCTCCACTTTATAAGTAAGCACCATGTCACACTTTAGCCAAATTAAAACCCAAATTCGGAATCTCTCCTCTTTGCAAATGGCTTTGACTGATCTGGGGATTGATTGGCAGCCAGGACCCCAAGAAGTAGCTGGTTATCGTGGGCAAACTCATACCGCCGATGTGGCGATCGCCCAAACTAACGGTTACGACATCGGTTTTAGCTGGAATGGCAGTGAATATGAGTTGGTTGCAGATTTGCAATTTTGGAACCAACCCATCCCGGTGGAACTATTTTTGAGCAAAATCACTCAGCGGTACGCAGTCCAAACCGTTTTGACTGAAACCGCTCAGCAAGGTTTTCAGGTTTCTGAGCAAGAACAAAAGCTAGACGGCTCCATTCGCTTAGTTTTACAACGCTGGAGTGCCTAGTTTTAAGGTGACATTTTTTCAAGCGAAGCATTTTGGATGAATCGTTATTTTGGCGATCGCCCTACGTCCATGCTTTGCTTTTGCATATTCATGTTGAGTTAATTCTTGAGTCGCATTGATGGTGAGTATATCCCTATGGATGATTCAACGAATATTACCGGCGCTTTCAATGAACTCAATCGCTCAGGGCTAGAACCCGAATTGGGCGGTTGGTTGAGGAATGAGCCTAAATTTACTGGGCTAGAACCTGAATTGGGCGGAGTCTTGCGGCAAAAAGGGGTTTATGTAGATGAAGTCACCTGTATTGGTTGCAAACACTGCGCTCATGTTGCTCGAAATACCTTTTATATCGAGCCAGACTACGGGCGATCGCGGGTGATTAGTCAAGACAGCGACGCGGAGGAAGTCATTCAAGAAGCGATCGATACCTGTCCTGTAGATTGCATTCACTGGTTAGACTACACCGAACTAAAGCAACAGGAAGAAGACCGGAAATATCAAGTCATTCCTGTAGCAGGTTTTCAGATCGATCATGGGTCGATCCGTCGTCAGGCCAAGGCTCAGAAAAAAAGACTGTTAGGATAGGTCAATTTTTAGAAGAAACACCGCATCACAGTTTCTTTAGTTTTTTAGGGGCTAGGAATCGCTCTGGATTTTAGGATTCTTCAACCAAGTGAAGTAGAATGTTGCTCCTTGATCAGGCTGCGATTCTAGCCAAATGGAACCGCCTTCTGTTTCAATGATTTTTTTGACAATTGAGAGTCCAATTCCTGTATTTTCTTGCTCATCCCGGGCTTTTAAGGTTTGGAAAATTACAAAAATTCGTTGATGATAGCTAGGGTCAATTCCAGCACCATCATCCGCGATCGCAAACTTATAGGCAGCCCCTTCATCTTGAACTGAAATAGTCACGTTGCCATCGTCACGGGGATGGTGCTTAATGCCATTCCCAATTAGATTAGAAAAAACTTGGCTCAATAGTAGCCTTTTAGTAGTGAGGCTGGGCATCCCCGGTTCAACGGTAATCTGAAAAGCAGCAGGGGGCGCAAGGGAATCGAGAATATCTGCCAAGAGTTGCGCTGTATCGACAGGCTCAATGGGCACCTCTTTTCGCCCCGCACGAGAGTACTCCAACAGTCCATTAATTAAGGCTTCCAATCGATAAACGCGTCTTCGCATCAATTGGAGTTGATGCTTGTTTACTTCAGGAATTTGGTTGCCCAGGTCTTCTTCAACCCATTCTGATAGGTTTGCGATCGCTCGTAACGGTGCCTTCAAATCATGAGAAACCACATAGGCAAACTGGTCTAACTCTTGATTTCGTTCCTTCAACAAAGCCGTGGTTTGTTCCAACACGGCATTCAGCCGAGTTAGCTCCGCCGCTCGCTCTTGCAAGGACTGTTCAGCAAGTTTGCGGTTTGTCATATCCAAAACCATGCCCACCATGCGAATTGGCTCTCCGGCTGAGTTATATTCTCCACGCCCAAAGGTATCGATCCAACGCTCTGTGCCATCGGGTAAGCGTAAGCGATATTCAAAACTGTAATCTTCGTGATTGACTAAGGCTTGATGAACGGCGGCTTCAACTTGCGGTAAATCGGCGGGATGCACTCGGCTTGCCCAATCGTCATAGGTGAGATTGGGAGTACTCACTTCATAGCCAAACATGAGTTCATGATTGGGAGTCCAGGCGACGTGATTGGTTGTCAAATCCCAGTCCCAAGAACCCATTTTGGCAGCATTCAGCGCTAAGGTAAGTTGCTCTGCGTAGGTTTGAATTTCAGCTTTGGCATTTTCTGCTTGTGCCCTTGCTTCCTGTTCTCGGTTTAACAGATCTTCCATCTGGCGATTTGATGCTGCCAGTTGAGCCGTGCGATCGCCCACCAAATTCTCAAGCTGGGTTTGATATTGGCGGAGTTCGGTTTCAATTGCTAGCCGTTCAGAAATTTGCACTTGCAATGCTTGGTTTGATTGCTCTAACTGACCAGGACTAGGAATCGCCAGGGCAAGCGGAATAATCGGAATCAGCTTGGTTGCGGTAAAAACAGACACAAATGCTGTAATCGCCTTCAGACTAGCCGATAGCCAGTAGGTCGGGTGCCATAGCGTCCAGACATCCATCAAGTGAGTCGTGCCACACGCCACAATGAATGCACCAAACAGGAGAAAAATCCAATTAAATGGTAAATCGCGCCGTCGTTTAACAAAGTAAAACAGCGTAATGGGAATGGAATAGTAGGCGATCGCAATCAGCGCATCGGAAGTAATGTTAAGCCAAACCAGACCGGGCTTCCACAGATAACAGTGTCCGTGGGGAATAAACGATCCAGTCCCAAATAAACTATTCAAAAACTCCACCATAATTCTACGATCGCCCACTATACAAATTGCTTAAATGCAATGCTAGGGTTATGAAGATTGACTCACTAACACTGCCTTCGCCAAGAGTTCATTAAGACTAAGGGAAACAAAAAAATCACACCTTTGTCTACTCTCGCGAGAAAGAAATTCGCCCTCGCTGGAACAGAGAATCTTGACAAAGACAAATATTTGGTTGCTACCTTTTAGTCTGAGTAACTTTCACCTGCTTAAAAATTTCTACATCTATGCGCTAACGCCAATCCTCTGTTCCAAGACTTGCAGCAGCGTATCGATGCTGGCGTTGTGATCTAGAAACGAAAACAGGTGTTTGTAGCGAAGTCGCCCTTGTTGATCAAGCACAAACTGGGCTGGCAACGGTGCCCCAAGGGCTTGACCAGTATGATAAGCCCGAAAAACTTGGCAGTCGGGGTTACTGAGTAAGGGCATCTTTAAGCCCAAGTCTTGCATCACAATTTTGCTTTGACGGAGGTCGGTGCTAGTGATCATCAACAGTTCGATGTTGCGATCGCGAAACTCCTGATAGCGCTCATTCAACGCCTTAATGTGGGGAAAGCAAAACGGGCAATATTGATTCTCGGTAAAGATGCGCGTAAATGCTAAAACCACCGGCTTTTGCTGGCGAAAACTGGATAGCTGGATCTCCTGATCATGAGTCGCGTCCGGCAACACAAAATCAGGAGTGAGCATTCCATAGTTCAAATCATTGCTGGCAGGAATAGGCAAAAGATTTTTGAAAAAGCGATCGCTCAGCAATCCGCTAAAGTCAGTATTTAACATGAGAATAAAAGGGGTCAGAGGTCAGGGGTTAAGCTTCATTTTTCGTGGTCAGCGATCGCCAATCATCCTAACAAACCATTTTAGAGTGTTTAGTTTTAGAACTATGGGCGATCGCTTTGAAATAAACGGAAAGAGGGTAGACATTGCCTACCCTCTTTCCTAGAGGTTCACTGTCGCTTGTGGGATGGTCTAGCCCTGCGCTCTTAGACTGCGGCAAAGAACTCTTTAGACTTCACCGGATCAGGATTCATGGTTGCATCACCGGGTTTCCAACCAGCGGGGCAGACTTCATCGGGGTGAGACTGAACGTGTTGCAGGGCTTGCAGGGTGCGGAGGGTTTCATCGACACTGCGACCAAACGCAAGATTGTTGATAGTGGAATGCTGAACTACACCGTCTTTATCGATGATGAACAGACCGCGTAGGGCAATTCCGTCATCGGTCAACACGTTGTAAGCGGCGCTAATTTCCTTTTTAATGTCAGCAACAAGAGGATAGTTTAAATCGCCGACACCGCCCGACTTGCGATCGCTCTGAATCCAAGCGAGGTGAGAAAATTCACTATCCACTGATGCGCCCAACACTTCAGTGTTGATGGCTTTGAATTCTTCGTAGCGATCGCTAAAGGCTGTAATTTCAGTGGGGCAAACAAAGGTGAAATCCAATGGATAAAAGAATAAAACCACATATTTGCCGCGATAGTCAGACAGCTTAATGGTTTTAAACTCTTGGTCAACAACTGCCGTTGCGGTGAAATCAGGAGCAGATTGCCCAACTCGCAAGCATCCTTCTTGAGTCATGAGAGGTAGTCTCCTTGAGAGTGCGTTATTAATTTTGATCAGTCTACAAAACAAGTGGTCAAGTGCAGATGCAATATCTACAGGCTTTACGACCCTTCGTTAAGAACTGCTACGAGTATATCATAGTCATAACGATTTTGAGTAAGGGTCGATTTAGGAATATTGAGTAGTATGAAATGGCAGGGAACTTAGACATGAAACCTACAGTCTTTTGATTGCAAGGTGCGGCATAACGCAAGCGGTTTAGTTTTATCAATATTGCAGGTAGTTAGGAAAGTTTTTATAAAGGAAGAGTATTAATACCTGCTAGGGTTCTATGATATTTCGGTGAATTTAGAAGTACTATTAACTATCTGGGAATCAGCCATCAGCATTCCTGTTTGAGAAGAGTTCACCGATACCGATATTATTGCTGTGCCTGATAACGCAGCCTATTCGGACCCCTCATTAAATAGATTTTTTCGCCTTGTTTGTAATCCTTTAATTTTGATGCTAGGAGCAGTCATGAAGTCATTAATTCGCTGGAGCGCGACTGTGGGTCTCGTGGGTAGCACCTTAGCTGGGTCGCTGCTAGTGGGCACCTTGCAAGTGCTTGCATTGACGCAGGAGCAAATTGTTCAAAAACTGCGCCCAGTCCCTGTTTTTACCATTGCTAACTCTGAGGGCGCTCCCCTAGTGGCGGCTCCACCCAGTGGACAAAAAGGCAACCCTGTCGCAGGAGTTTTTATTACCCAGCAGGATGCTCAAGCCTTCTTGGATGGGCTAAAGAATCGTAGCCCTGAGGTTGCCAAGAATGTCCGTGTTGTGCCGGTGTCGCTGGCGGAAGTTTACCAACTAAACCAAGTCAATAAAGAAAAGAAAGAAAAGCTTGATTTTGCCTTTGTACCCTCTCGTCAGCAGGTTACTACGGCTCAAGCATTAGTCAAGCTAGGGGATAAGAAAGAGCAGCAGTTTACAGGAACTCCGCTGTTTGTGGCACGAGGGGGTGCTGATAAGGGCTATCTAACAATTCAACAGGGCAACAAGTCGGTAATTCCGATGTTTTTCAAGAAAGAAGAGCTTCAATCGTTGATGGATCGTTTTAAGCAACAAGATCCCAAAGTTGCTTCCACTCTAGAAATTCAGGTGTTGAATTTGGAAGGGGTAATTGAGGTATTGAGAACCAAAAATGATCCTCAGTTAGAACAGATTGTGCTGATTCCACCCCGTGAGTCGATGGAATATGTGCAAACTTTGCTGGAAAACAACAAAAAGCCTGGAACAACTCCAGCCCGTCCTCAGGTGGCTCCTGCTAACAAGCCTGCTGCGCCCAAAAAGTAAATTAGTAAGCTGACTCAAATAGATGGAAAAAGCGTTGTAGTATGATTCACCTTACGCGCTTTCATCTTTACTATGTCTGATGTTAATTTAGATCTTGAATCCTCGTTTCCTATTCAGAAGCGAGGATTTTTTGCGTCTGGGCAAGCGGTTTGGCAGTGGTGGAAAGACGCGCAACAAGCCGCGATCGCCGCAAATATCCCCCCTAATGAAGCCACCTGGCTTTTGCAGCAATCATCCGCGTTATCGAACCTGGATGTGCGGTTGGAACGCTTCAAAGACCAGCCCCAAATTGAATTAGGGATGCCCTTAGAAGAACTCGTTCAGCTCTGGCAGCAACGCATTCAGCAACATACGCCCGTACAATATTTGGCAGGAATTACTCCCTGGCGAAACTTTCAGCTTAAAGTCTCAACTGCCGTCCTGATTCCGCGCCCCGAAACAGAATTATTAATTGATCTTGCACTCCGCCATATTTCCTACGGAGACGCTACCAGATCGCCCCTTGCCTCTTGCCCCTCGCCATCCAACTGGACAGATCTCGGTACGGGCAGCGGCGCGATCGCCTTAGGATTAGCAACTGCATTTCCCCATGCCACTATTCATGCCGTGGATTGCAGCAGGGAGGCATTGGCGATCGCCCAATTCAATGCAAAAACTTATGGGCTGATGGAACAAATTCAGTTTTATCAAGGAGTTTGGTTTGAGCCGTTAGCCCATCTAAAAGGCTATCTTGACGGCATGGTTTCCAATCCGCCCTACATTCCCAGCCAAATGGTGTTGGAACTAGAGCCGGAAGTTACTCAGCATGAACCCCATCTGGCTTTAGATGGTGGCAACGATGGATTAGACTGCATTCGTCATTTAGTGACAGCCGCACCCGACTATTTGCGATTGGGTGGCATCTGGCTGATTGAGCTAATGGCAGGACAGGCAGCTAGCGTCGTTGACTTACTTCGGGCAAATGGCAATTACCACGATGTTCAAATCCACCAAGACTTAGCAGGCATTGAACGCTTTGTGTCTGCGCTCCGCATTTAAAACTCTGAATCCCATCAAGCTTTCTTACCAAAAATCATCACATGCTGCTGGGGCAAGAAATTTTTGGTTTCTAGCCAAGTTAAGCCCACGGATGCCAATTCCTTACGGGCTTGACGCTGGGTCATTTTGTGTAGCGGCTTGATCGGCACCAAGGGATTTTCGCCGCGATATTCTACCAGTACCACGCGCCCATTAGGTTTGAGAGATTGGGCGATCGCCATCATCATCTCGCGGGGGTGGTCAAACTCGTGGTATGCATCGACCATAATTGCCAAATCAACGCTAGCAGGAGGCAGGTTTGGGTCAGTGATGCTGCCTAACACAGGCTCCACGTTCTCAATGTGCTTCTCTTGCTTCAACCCATTTAAAATCTCGATCATTTCCGGCTGCACATCCACCGCCAGCACCTTTCCTTTCGGCACTAAAGTCGCCATCCGAAAGCTAAAATAGCCCGTGCCTGCGCCAATGTCGGCGACTACATCCGTTGGCTGCAAAGCCAGGGCATTAATCAATTGCTGGGGGCGTTCTTCTCGTTCACGACTCGGACGCTCTAGCCATCCTGCACCCAAATGTCCCATGACTTGGGCAATTTCTCGCCCCATGTAAAATTTGCCAATACCGTCAGGGCTGTGGTTTGTTCGCTGCTCGTAGGATGAGTTAGTAGGGTCGGCAGTTGTGAAGGCGATCGCATCCAAAATTTTGCTGCCAATCGGCGAAACAGTCAGTCCGAGAGCTGCAATTAAGGCAAGCAGCAGTAGTCTTCTTAAGGTTTTATTTACAGTCATCTCAGTCATAGGATTTGTACACTGGAACTGTCAGGCATAGGAAAAAGCTCATGGCATACGTTTGTGACTTAGGCAGCGGACAGCGAATTTCTCTGGACGGTCAGGGAGCGCAAACCATTGTCGCGATCTCCAGTAATAGCGCCGGACAACAGCAGCAAGCAACTAGCAGTTTGCAAACAGGCACATGGACTGCTCCTCCTGAAGTCTATCGAACTTCTGAGGGAGTTGTGGTTAAGCTGCAAACCGCCAATGGAACTCAGTTTATTCAAATTCAGGGCAGTCGTATGGGCATGGTCGCCACGCCTCCGTCCTTGACTAATGCGGAACAACTGCCGACCCAGCAAACAAATGTTTCTGATTCCACAATGCAGCCGATGAAACCCATGCAGCCCATGAATATGGGCACCATGCAGATGAATCTAAAGCCGATGGAAATGAAAATGGGCGATATGGAAATGCGGATGGGATCAGCTTCTGCGGATTCTATAAATGCTGCAAAGCCTGCTCCTACGCGGCAATTTTGCACTCAATGTGGAGCATCGATCAAACCGAGCGATCGCTTTTGCGCTAGTTGTGGTCACCAAATCGTGTAAATTCTGGTACACTCAGAATGTTCTGAAGGGGAGTAGCTGCTGGTTTTCCAGCCCATCTGAATCAACATACTGGCGCAAAAGCCTGGTTCAGGTGACAAATAGGATAGTTTGCAATAGAAGTTTTAGCGATCGTCGGTGGCTGTTTGAAGAGTGCTTCACAGTCAACGACTAGTTAACATTGTTGTCAACTATGTAAAGCCTTTTTGCAAGCGAGACCTTCACTGAGTTCACTGTTGAGTGAGCTTGGTGGAGTCTCATGTCTCTAATCAAGCTCACGCTGCACTTGCACGTTTGATTAGGAGATTGAATCATGTTTGCTGCTTTCACCTCTGGCTTTTTGCTGGTTGGAATATCTGAGCTAGGCGACAAGACTTTTTTTATCGCGATGCTGCTAGCAATGCGTCATTCCCGCCGTTTAGTTTTTCTAGGCGTGGTAATGGCTTTGGCAGTCATGACTATTCTGTCAGTCCTCATGGGACAAGTGATTTCCCTGTTGCCCAAATACCCGATTTATCTAGCGGAAATCACGCTGTTTATTGGGTTTGGGCTGAAGCTTTTATACGATGCGTGGAGAATGTCTCCTAAAGCAACCTGCGAGGAAGTTGCCGAGGCTGAAGAAGCGATCGAACAGTCTACCCTTGAAGCAAAAGCTGGCACTAATTGGGGCGTTGTTTTAGAGGCATTTATCCTGACGTTCGTGGGAGAGTGGGGCGATCGCACTCAGTTTGCTACGATCGCCTTAGCAGCGTCCTACAATCCTTGGGGAGTAACGATTGGGGCAATTGCCGGACATACAGTCTGTGCCGCGATCGCGGTGATTGGGGGACGGCTTGTTGCCGGACATATCTCCGAACGAACCGTTACGGCGTTAGGCGGCAGTCTATTTATTATTTTTGGTGTTCTTGCTGCATTGGAAGGCATACCGAAATGAATTCCTGAGAACTAAATTACTTAGACGCAGGCACCGGCGCAATCGTGGGTTTCTCAGTGGGAACGGGGGGAACTCCAGGCGCTGGAGCTACGCTATTCGGGGCTGCGGGAGTGCCTGTTGCCTGCTGATTAATTTGATCTTTGTATTTTGCGGGGGCAAGCTCAGCCGCTTTGGTGAACAGCGGTTTTGCTTCAGCGATTTTGCCCTGCTCTTTTAAGACC
The DNA here is from genome assembly GCA_003249025.1 of Leptolyngbya sp. GTDB lineage: Bacteria > Cyanobacteriota > Cyanobacteriia > Leptolyngbyales > Leptolyngbyaceae > ULC077BIN1. The sequence continues at coordinate 15,253 of QBMH01000021.1, forward strand.
GCAGCCTTACCGTAAACTGGGCGGAAGTCTTGCTTACTGATTTTAGCGGCTTCGTCATAAATGGCGATCGCTTCGTCATATCGCTTGCCACTGGCGTACACGCCACCCAACAACACCTGAACTGAAGTAACATCCACCGCACCGGGCTGCACCTGATTTGCCTGGGATGCAGTCTTCAGAGTGTCTTGCAATAAGCTAACCGCCGCTTCAGGACGCTTTTGCTCCACTAGCAAACCCACTAGCCCTTGCAATGCCATGATTTCCCCAGGCTTCGCGGTCAAAATGGTGCGGTAGGTTTGGGCGGCTCCTTCAAGATCGCCCGTCTGTTGCTTTGCCTGTGCCAACAACACCGCATAGTAAGTTTCATTGGGGTTGAGCTTCGCCAATTTTTCTAACGGCGAGATCGCCCCTTTGACATCCCCCAAGGTCAACTGCGTTTCTAGCAGCCCTCTCAACGCCGTGGGGTTTTCTGGCTCTCGCTGCAACACCGCCTCATAGCCCTTCGCCTGTAGCTCCAACTCTTCCTTTTTCACCGCTGGGCTTGCGGTCGCGCCGGGGGTGGGCGAACTCGAAACCGGGGCGGCTTGATTACTCGGAAACAATCCACTTAACAGCGGCGCGATCGAAATCCCCAAAAAAGCTAGCAGTGCCAGCCCCATCACAATACTAACGAGCCAACGATTGCTCCGTTCAGTCACAGCCTTAACCCTCGAACTCCAACGCCAATCATTATGAACCAGAAATGGAATTTAGCAAGGAAATACCGCTTTTCTTTGCATCTTCAAAGAGTTGGCGATTAGCGACTAGCCTTGATAGAACGGCTCACCGCTAACTGCGATACAGGGCATTATTTCTTTACAATATTAAGGTGAAAGCGAGGTTTCAGCTCATCATTCGGCGTTTGAGGAATTCAACATTGTGAAGCGGCGGCATCTTTTGAAACGAGTCTTACAGGGATCGGGGGGAATGATTGGCGCAAGTCTGCTGGCAAGCTGTGGAGAGCGGGCTTTGGATGGACTATTTTCGCTCGATTTGGCAAATCCCGCAGAGCGCTTGCCCGATCATCTGATTACGTCCCTGAGTGAGTTTTATGTTCAGTCCTATGCCTTGCCTGCCAACGTGGACAAAGACCAGTGGAGATTGCAGATTGTGGGTGCGGTGGAAACCCCTTTAACCCTTTCCTATGCTGATATAGTAGCGGCACCCCAAGAGTTTTTTCACCTGACCATGGAGTGTATTGGCAATCCGGCAGGGGGAAATTTGATTGGCAACGCGGAATGGACAGGTACGCCGTTGCTCCCATTTTTGCAACAGGCGGGGATGAAGCCTGAAGCCGTGGTTTTTGTGCTGCATGGAGCCGATTATTATGAGACTACGCTGCCTGTGGCGGAAGTGATGCGATCGCAGGTGCGGTTGGTGCATCAAATGAATCGGGCACCGCTGACCAAAGAACACGGCTATCCAGTCCGGCTGATTGTGCCGGGATATTTTGGGCAAAAGCAGCCGAAGTGGCTTATCAAAATTGAGGCGATCGCAAAATCCAAAAAAGGATATTGGGAGCGACAAGGCTGGTCGAACACCGCACAAATTCCCACTCATGCCTTAATCCAGCAAATTGAAGAAAGCCGCGTTTGGAATAAGCGATCGCAAATCACCATCCCCAAAATGGGTACAACAGGCTGGGCAAACGGCATTTTAATCGCAGGTGTAGCGATCGATCGCGCCAATCCCATTCAACCGATTCAAATCAGCATCGATGAGGGTAAAACTTGGCAAATCGCTGAGCAAAACCATCCCGCTTCTCCCCATGAGTGGACGTTGTGGCGTTACTTATGGCGACCCACCCAGCCAGGACGCTACAGCCTGATTGCCCGTGCCCAAACCCAGGCAGAAATTCAACCCTTAGACGACAACGATTCTAAAGATGGAAGTGCTGGAGTGCTGCGAATTCAGGTTGACTTAGATCAATAGAACGATTTGCCTTTCGCCTGGTGAGCTAACCTTTGAATAAGATTTCTCCTAAAAGGAGATCACCTTGATTTCTAGGGGAACTCTTCCTAATAAGTTACAAAGTCCCGGTCGAAAATTTAACGTTGCTAAGTGGATTACTATGGATTGGTCACAAACCCTAAAGCAGCCAAAATATTGGCTCTTAGCGCTGGTTGCCGCAATTGCCACAATTCACCTGACATTGCTCAGTCGGCTCGATAATTCAGAACTATTTGCGACTTGCCTGTTGTTTTGGATTGCGGCAGGTTCACTGATTTGGGATCGATATGAAACTTTAAATCTTGAAAGCAATTGGGTTGCAAGCCTGCTTGGAGCCTTGGTTGTGATTGGCATGATTACCAGGGCAGGATTATCGCCCGATTCAGTTTCCTCTGCGTGGGTGCTGCCGTTGGTGGCAGGATTGGGCACCGGATTATTAGCGTCGGGGTTCAAGGGGCTTAGGCAATACTGGCGAGAATTCATCATTTTTGGTCTGCTAGCGGTCTATCCCTTACTCCGGCTCACTCTGGAAGCGATCGATTTGTCAGAAATAACCGCAAAAGCAGCATCTTTTGTGTTGTGGTATTCCGGGTTTCCAGTGCGACTGCAAGGAGTCTTTTTGTTGATGCCCACGAGTCGCGTGGAAGTCTATGGTGCGTGTTCTGGCATTCAAAGCATTCTCCAATTGCTGAGTATTTCGGTGTTGTTTTTGCTGATGTTTCCTGTGCGATCGCACATTCAAAAAGTTCTGTGCGTCGTAGCAGCCGTGGTCATCGGCTTTGTGGTAAATGCGTTGCGGGTCGCATTGATGGCAATTCTCAACAATGCGGGAAACAAGAGTGCGTTTGACTATTGGCACGAAGGACAGGGTTCCTTAATCTTTTCGGCGATCGCGGTTCTTGTTTTCGGATGTTTCTGCTGGTTCTTTTTCTTGCGTAAACCTGACCAAAAAACAGATTCAGGAGCCGAAGGGAATGCTTAATTTAACCTGGCAACCTGCGCGAATCTCTCTGCTGGCAATCACCGTAGGTGGAACATTGCTCGTTTTGGGAAAATTGCTGACATTACCAAAAGTCGATAAAACCGCGACTCAACCAGTGAACACGCTAGAAACAACGGTGCCGCTATCAGGATGGCAATTGTTGAATAATTCTGAGCTAAAAGCAAACAAGGATTCTCGGTTTGGCAGAAGCTACCGTTTTCAGCAAGGTAAAAATACTCTCAATGCCGATGTGCATTACATGACTAGCGATGGTAACGTCAGCCGCTATCTATTTGTTTACAGTCCTATCCGTACGGCAAATGCTAATCTCAAAATTAAGTATCAGCTGGAAACTGGCTTCTATGGAGTGCTGTCTGATAAAGGACAGGCTTACTTAACGGCATGTGTGAATCCCCGTGGTAAAAGTACCGTGACAGAACAGCAGTTTACCCAAAACCGCTACACTTCCGATTTAAAGCTCAACCGGATTTTACCGTGGGTTTTGGGTCAGGAATCACTGATTGATCGGCGTTGTTTGTGGACGGTGTTATCGACTCCTGTGCCAGCAAACTCTACGCCGGAAATTTCAGAAGAAGCGGCTTATAAAACATTGGAAACTGCATGGCTTTCATGGCATCAATGGTGGCAAGCAAACTATCCACCCTCTTGATTATTACTAGAGTTTTTTTGGATTTTATCTTTGATGAATTTGACATTTACTGGGAGAAGCTAAGCAATGACGATATCAAGTGGTAATGGTGGTGATGCCAGCGAAAATCTTTCCGTTTATCGGTTGCGTTGGGTTGGATATGGATTGCTTTTGTTTGCCTTAGTTGACACTGTTCATTCTTTTTTAATGGCAAACCCTGCCGATCCTCGCTTTGGAATTAATCTGATCGGGCAGTTTATCGAGCGTGTCGTTGTGCCTCTGTTGGGGTTTGCGCTGGTGTTTTTTGGTGAATTTTATGGACGGAAAACGCCCGAAAAACTGGCGCTTCGTTTCCTATCCTGGTTGTGTTTGCTGTTGGCGATCGCTTACTTTCTAATGATTCCACCGCTGCTGCTGCAAACTTTCGGGTTGAAAAGCCAAGTGAACGCAAAAGCAAAAGAGTTTGAAACCGCGCAGCTTGCCCAACTTCAAAAACTAGAAGACCAACTCAAAAACAGCAGCCCAGAAGACATTAAAAAGATTGCAACTCAACTCAGCGCCGCGGGCGCATCCGTTGATCCGAGTAAGCCCGATGTGGTTAAGACTCAAATTGAAGCGCAAATTAAAGCAAAGCGCGCCCAAATTCCTGCCCAGGTGCAACAACAAGTCAGTCAATTTAAAGGCTTGACGCGAAATGCCGTGAAATGGACGCTTGGAGCGATTATTTCAGGTGTATTGTTTATCTATCTTTGGAAGAGTAGCCGTTGGGCAAGATAGAGAAAAGTGCGAAATACGAAGTGCGAAGTGCAAAGTAGAAGGTAATGCACGTTAGCTTATGGAGGGGATTGGCGCTGTCAGTCCCCCTATTTTTTAATCAAGGATAAGCTTTAGATTGTGAATCAGGAAGCACAAGACTCTCAGCACAGTGCGGCGTTGGTGGTTGGGGCAGGTCAGGGGATTGGGTTAGGGTTCGTGCGACACCTATTAGAGGGCGATCGCGCTGATTCTATTTATGCCACCTATCGCAATCCCGATTGTGAGCTATTGCAGATCGATGATCCACGGCTGCATTGCTTGGCATTAGATCTGACAGAGGAAACACAAATTGCCGCCGTGGTGCAAAAAATTCAGGCAGAAACATCCGCGTTGCACTCTGTAATCAACTGCGTGGGAGTGCTGCACGACGACACCACGCAACCCGAAAAAAGCCTGCGTCAACTGAACACTGACCAACTGCTGCATTATTTTCAGGTGAACAGCATTGGCGCAGTGCTGCTGGCAAAACATATTCAACCCTTACTCAAGCACCGCGATCGCGCCTTATTTGCCACGATTTCTGCCAAAGTGGGCAGCATTGGTGATAACCAGTTGGGCGGCTGGTATGGCTATCGAGCATCTAAAGCAGCCTTGAATATGTTCATGCGAAATGTGGCGATCGAATATAAGCGCACCTGCCCACGGGCGATCGTCGTCACCTTGCATCCCGGCACCACAGACACCGAGCTATCGCGCCCATTCCAGCGCAATGTCCCCCCGGAAAAGTTGTTCTCAGTGGAGCGCACGGTGCAACAACTGCTCACCGTAATGGATAGATTGCAAGAAAGCGACAGCGGCGAATTCTTCTCTTGGAACGGCGATCGCCTGCCCTGGTAGCACCTACTTTTCACGGTTGCCATTGTTCAGCAAACTATCCCCTGACACCCGACACCTGACTGCTGTACCAACTTTCTGCTAAGCCATTGAGTTGATCCAGAACGCCACACAACTCCAGCCCCCGCGATGTCAAACCATAGGTAACTTGGGGTGGCACGGTTGGTTCATAATGCCGATAAAGAATTCCTTCCTGCTCCAACAAGCGGAGACGTTCTGTTAGGACTTTGGTAGAGATCCCTTCCACTAATCGCCTTAACGCTCCAAATCGGGTTGCCCCTTGAGTCGATAACACCCACAAAATATACATTGTCCAAGGTCCTGAAAGGATTGCCATCAAACAACTAACAGGGCAAGGGTGAATATCTTTTGGAGAATGCGCCATAACGAGTTGCTAAAAAGTGTTTAGTAGTTACTATAAAGCACCTACTTTACTTTAGTAAGTAGTCCTTTTAATATCGGGAGGTTTACCAACTTAAGGCTCCACGAGGTTTTTATGACAAGCATCGCAGTGGTCTATTTTTCAGGTTCTGGGCATACCCATCTCATGGCTGAAGCGATCGCGGAGGGCATCAGTAAGGTAACTGAAAACGTTCAGCTATTCCGGATTGTTGGTGAGCAAATCACCCATGGACGTTGGAAAGACGATCAGGTTATGGAACAACTTGCTCAGGCAGACGCGATCGTGTTTGGGTCGCCGACCTACATGGGTGGCGTTGCAGCGCAGTTCAAAGCCTTTGTCGATGCTGCCAGTTCTGCCTGGTTCGTGCAACAGTGGAAAGATAAAATTGCGGGCGGATTTACCCATTCCGGCTCCCTCAGCGGCGACAAACAAGGAACACTCTTGTATCTCTCGATTAATGCGGCACAGCACAGCATGATTTGGGTCAGCCCAGGCGAAATGCCCAGCGGCTCAGTTGAGCAAGGTAATAATGTTAATCGCTTGGGTTCCTACCTAGGAGTCATGGGGCAAAGCACGCTTGATATGAGTGGCGCACCTGCCACGATTGAACCAGGCGATCGCCTGACGGCTGTGCATTATGGTCAACGGATTGCGATCGCAGCCCAGCGCTGGCATGGGCACTAAAAGCCACCGCACAAAATGTCCTAAAAGTAGAGACGCAGAGTTCTGCGTCTCTACAGTCGGTTTTAACTTAGATCTCTTTACGCTTGAGGCACCCACACCGACACAGAACCAGCCGGACAGCGAAACTCTGCCCAGCCTTTTTCATCGGTCGTCACAGGTTCATCAATATGCTCGGTCATATCAATATAAGTGCGGTTCGGTTGACCCACTTCCATGTGCTTACTGCCCTCATCGCCATTACTGAGAACCACTGCCATCCCGCCCGGATGATCTTCATCTCCTAATCGCGTCCAGCCGAGGGTGTTGGCATGGTCAAAGTAATCGTACTGTTCGCCATAGGCATAGGTTTGTCGGGCATGAAGCAGTTTATCTAGCAAAAATTGATGTTTATCTAGCCACACCTCATGCTCATTGCCATCGTTGCCTGTGTCTTTATACTGAGCGCCATAGTAGTCGGCATAAAACACACAAGGGTAGCCTTCTCGGCGCAGCAAGATCAGCGCATAGGCGATCGGCTTGAACCAAGGCTCCACCACCGATTCTAACGATTGCAGCGGTTGGGAGTCATGGTTTTCTACCAATGTCACTGCTAAAGCGGGCTGATCCTGCACCAGTGTATTGTCAAAAATTTGGCGCATATCATAGCCATTACCTGCTTGACTCGCAACATGGAAGTTGTAGTGTAGCGGCGCATCAAACAGCGTCACTTTGCCGTCTGTGGTTTCAATAAAGCTATGAAGCGCTTCCACATCGTAAGACCAGTACTCGCCTACAGCAAATAGATCCCGTTTGGCATGGTGACTCACATGAGCCATCCAGTCTCGGAAGAACTCGGCAGAAACATGTTTCACCGCATCAAATCGAAACCCGTCTACGCCTGTGGTGTCCACATACCACTCACCCCAGTATTTCAACTCGCCCATGACTTCTGGATTATCCATATCCAGATCGCAGCCCATCAGATAGTCGAAGTTGCCTTTTTCTAGGTCAACGTTATCGTCAAATTCTTTGCCTTTAAGCAAATAAACCGCATTTTCACCTTCGTTATAAGCGTTGTAATCGATCGCGTCGAAGTGCCACCAATGCCATTCCATGGTTGAGTATTTGCCAGCACGACCAGGAAACGTGAAATGAGTCCAAGCTTTAATTTTTTGATATTCGCCAATCGCTTCATTCCGGTTTTCAGCATTAAGAGGAGTGGCTTCTGCTTCTTCTTCAGCATCGGCTCCTAGCTTGTGATTTAACACCACGTCGGCATAGACTCGAATCCCAACTTTTTGAGCCGCTTTAATGGCGTTGAGGTATTCTTCCTTCGTGCCGTACTTGGTTCGCACTGAACCTTTTTGGTCAAACTCGCCTAGGTCAAACAAGTCATAGACTCCATAGCCCACATCCATGCCGCCAGCGGTGCCTTTATAAGCGGGGGGTAGCCAAACGGAGGTTACTCCAGCTTTTGCTAACTCATCAGCCGATTCTGCTAATTGGTTCCATAAGTTTCCGTCTTCTGGACTATACCAATGGAAATATTGCATCATCACACCGTTTGTTTCCGACACGAGCGAGCCTCCCATTAAGGATAAAAATTGTTTGATTTGTATATGTTTGTAATATTAAATGAGACAAAAGGATTAGAACATCCGTCAAGTGACTAAAACAACATCGACCCAATGATAGATGCTTAATAGCGCTGACTCAGCCTAAAAAGTTATTGTGCAGAGTTCTCGGTTGTAGATCGCTCTAATTTTTTATTGGCTATTTCCTCGGTAGATAGCTCCCGCTGAAGGGTTTCTTGAAGCGCATTTAAAACGGCGATCGGATCAGCCGCTTCTTGCATGATCACTGCTTCTGGATCATAGCGATCGCGCACATTGGGAAGATCTGCCCGGAGTTCTTCTAAGATTGAAATGATTTTAGCAATCTTTTGTTCGGATAAAAGATTGAGTTGCAGCATCAATTGAGTTCGTTGCTCTGCAAAATTTTCTTCCCGGTTTTGCTCAATTAAAACTCCCGTGGAAATCAACAAAGCTGCTGCATCTAAACCATGCTCTGACCAATGAAATAGAGGAAACGTGAACGGTAAGAATTGATTGAACATGCTGCCAGCAATCCAAACAGCAAACCCTGTTAATAAGACATACAAAAATGCAGGTTGGGCAAAAAATTTGGCGATCGCTTCAATCACTCGTTGATGAACAGTCAAGTCTTGCACTTCTTGATTGTGCATTGAAAGGATTGCTTCAATGTTTTTAGTCACAGGATCAGGTAGAGGCGCTATGAGAATTTTCTTGGGTCTCGCTTTAGGATTAAGTGGATGATTCATACCGCCATCATGCCTTCAGATTTATTTCGTTATCGTCCTGCCCGTCGTCAATTTTTGCAAGTCGCTACAGGAGGAATTGCCATAAGTGCTTTGTCTGCGGCGATGCCGGATGATGTGATTGCAGCATCGCCCGTGTTGAAACCGCCCATGCTGCGACCTGGCGATACGGTGGGCATGGTTGCGCCTGCTAGTAATGCCTACGAGCCAGAGGAGATTGCGATCGCCCAGGAAACCATGGAGCAATACGGCTTTAAGGTCGTGTTGGGGCGCAATATCACCGCGCAAAATGGCTATTTGGCGGGAACCGATGCCCAACGCGCTGATGATGTAAATGAGATGTTTCGGCGGGCTGATGTTCGCGGCATTGTCACCTTTTCCGGCGGCTATGGCTGTAGTCGGATTTTGCCGCTGCTGGACTATGAGCAAATTCGCCGATCGCCCAAAGTAATTGTCGGTCACAGCGACATTACCGCGCTGCTGGTCGGCATTAACCGCAAAACCGGACTCGTAACCTTTCATGGGTCTTCAGGACTCACTGGCGTAGGCGATTATGCTGTGGAACATTTTCGTCGCGTGATTATGTCTGGCAGCGCGATCGGTGGAGTGGCAAAACCACCCAAGCCAGCCGAGGGTACGATTGAACGCACCAATCGCCTGATTACCATCGTGCCGGGGCAGGCAACCGGGCAACTGGTAGGTGGCAATCTCACCCTCATTACCAATCTGATCGGGACACCGTTTGAACCCGATACCACAGGCAAGATTTTGTTTTTAGAAGAAATTGGCGAGGAGCCTTACCGCATCGATCGCATGTTGACTCAACTGTGGCTAGCCGGAAAGCTGCAAGCTGCCGCCGGAATTGCCCTCGGTCGTTTTGTGGATTGTTACCCGAAGGAATACCAAGCCTCATTTCCACAAACCATCAGCCTAGAAAATGTGCTGCGCGATCGCTTTGAACCGTTGAAAAAACCAACCCTATATAACCTGATGTTTGGACATGTGCGCGAGAATGCTGTGCTGCCCATTGGCGCGATCTCAACGCTGGATGCCACTGCTAAAACCCTAACCGTCAACGAAAATGCCGTTCGCGCTAATTAGATAGTGAAGGGTACAAAGTGCGGAGTACAGAGTGCAGAGTATGGAGTACAAAAAACAGTTTTACTCCATACTCTGCACTCCTCCACTCACACGCTCCCTTCCGTCTGCCTATTTCGCGGCTTTCAATGCCCGTTCCATAAAGATTTTTTGGGCGTTGCGTGATGATTCTCCTTTAGTGGGAGATCGCTGGATGTACTCTCCATCTTTGTGCAAATCCCAGGCTTGGAGATTATCCGTTAGCAGGATATCCAAAATATCTTTCAGTTCATCCTTAAGCTTCGGATTTTCGATAGGAGTCACAGCTTCCACCCGGCGATCGAGGTTGCGCGTCATCCAGTCTGCACTGCCAATATATAGGTCTTCTTTGCCGTCATTCTGAAAGTAGAAGATGCGGGAATGCTCTAAATAACGTCCCACAATGCTGATCACTCGAATAGTTTCGCTAATGCCTTTTAAGCCGGGACGCAGACAACACATGCCCCGCACAATCAAATCAATCTGCACTCCGGCTTGAGAAGCTTCGTAGAGTTTTTTGATCATTTCTACATCCGTCAACGCATTCATTTTGGCAATGATTCGGGCAGGTTTGCCACTGCCGGCATTTTCGGTTTCTCTTTGGATGAGCGCACTCATGCGATCGCGTAGACTGACCGGTGCCACCAACAGTTTGCGGTAAGTGGTTTGACGAGAATATCCTGTCAAAAAGTTAGCCAGATCCGTTAAGTCGGCTCCTAGGTCTTCGCAGCAAGTCAGCAACCCTAAATCGGTATATAACCTAGCCGTTTTAGGATTATAGTTTCCAGTGCCAATGTGAGCATAACGCTTCAATTTACCCTCTTCTTGGCGAATGACTAGGACAATTTTTGTGTGGGTTTTTAGCCCCGCTACGCCATATACCACATTCACTCCTGCTGCTTCTAAACTGCGTGCCCAGGTGATGTTGTTGGCTTCATCAAAGCGGGCTTTGAGTTCCACCAGCACTGCCACCTGCTTGCCGTTTTCGGCAGCGGTGATCAGCGATCGCACAATCGGCGAATCGCCCGAAGTGCGGTACAGCGTCATCTTAATTGCCAGCACCTGCGGATCGTATGCTGCTTGACTAATAAACCGCTGCACCGATGCAGTGAAGGACTCATAGGGATGATGCACTAGCAAATCACCTTGCCGAATCACGGAGAAGATATCCACCACACTTTCCTGGTTTTCAAAGGCTGTCTCTGTTTCATACTCATTTACAGCCTTTAATCGAGCCGGAATCACCGCCGTCCAAGGCGGATCTTTTAACTCTGGCAGGGGCAACCCCATGAAGGAAAACAAATCCTTTAAGTTGAGTAAACCTTCCACTTCATAGATATCATTATTCGTTAAGCCAAACTCTTCAACCAAGGGCTTTCTGAGAGAATCAGGCATTCCCATTTGCACTTCTAACCGCACCGCTGATCCTCCTAAGCGATGCTTGCGTAATTCCTGCTCGATCGCCAACAGTAAATCATCGGCTTCATATTCCTGCACTTCTAGATCGGCATCGCGGGTAATCCGAAAGAAGCCAAACTCTTGGATTGCCATGCCTGGAAACAGCAGTTCTAAATGATGGGCAATCAGTTGCTCCAATGGAACCCCAACCCACAAACACGACATTCCCTCATGTTGACGTAGCGCTTCGGGCAAGACGATGAAGCGGGGTAAAATGTTGGGCACTTTCACACGGGCAAAATGTTCTTTTGCCATGTCTGGATATTTGACGCTGACTGCCAAGTTCAAACTCAGGTTTGACATGTGCGGGAACGGATGGCTAGGGTCGATCGCCAGTGGGGTCAGGATGGGGAAAACGCTCTCTTCAAAATAGCGCTTGAGATACAACCGTTGCTCTTTGCTGAGGTCGATGTAATTGACAAGATGCACTCCCTTCTCAGCTAGTAGCGGACGTAATTCACGCTCAAACAACTGATGCTGCCGAGTTACAGAGGGGCGCAAGCGATCGGTAATGGCATCTAATTGCTGTTGAGGGCTGCGTCCATCTGCGGTAGGTGGGTTAACCTCTGCATTCACCTGACCAATCAAACCAGAAATCCGCACCATGAAGAACTCATCCAAATTGGAGCTAAAAATGGCTAGAAACTTCAACCGCTCCAGTAAAGGGGTGCGCGAGTCAAGGGCTTCTTGGAGTACACGGTCATTAAACCTCAACCAACTTAGCTCTTGGCTAAAGTAATTTTGAGGATTAGATAAATCAATTTGAGGGATAATCTCTTTCGCTGTAGACATGGCTTTTTTTGAATAGTTGCTAGTGATAGTCTCAAAATAAAAGGAAAATGGATAGTTCAACAGAACACATTATGAACGCAGGGCAACAATTAATCGGTGAGATCTCCCAAGTGTCAGGCTGTAGAAATGCAAACAATCTATAAGTTCTTACCCTGCACATGGCGAAAACAAGCCAATAAAAGCTTATAAAAAATCGCCTAGAAGCTGATTTTTGAGCGGGAATAGAAAGAAACTTTAAAAGATTTAGAAACAAGTCTTTTGGCTAATACTGATCAGCGAATCGCTATCAGCTTCCACCCAAATGGTAGTGAAAATATATTATTCTTCATTCATCGCCACACCCATTGATGCAATTTTGATAACAATTAGAAATGCGGTTGCAACAGTTTTGAAATAAGAGCATACAATTATTAAAATCCAACTGAAAGACTATAGGAAGTAGCAATGACAGAAGTAGTTGAGAAACGATCAAAGGCAGTGGCAGTTAAGCAAGCATCGATTGGAAACACAAGCGCTTTTTTAGAGTCATTGCCCGAAAAGCCTAAAGAAGATTTGTCTTTGAGAGAGGCGATCGACCAGCTACGCGAACCTCTAAGGGCAGCGCTTTCTAGAGGGTATACCTATGCAGAGTTGGCAGAAATGCTCACTGAAAAGGGCGTTAAGATTAGTGCATTTACCCTTAAAAATTATGTGCCGTCCGGTAAGCGACGCGCCAATAAAGAAAAGGAAGCGGCTGCGGCTAAAGCTGGAAATCGTCGTGGACGGAAAACACAAGCGGTAGAATCGGCGGTTGCAGAACTAGAATTTCAAACCACTCAACCAACGGAAACATCCGCTAAATCATCAATCAGTGAGGCTAAAAAAACTGAGTCGGAGACTAGCGAAAAAGCCTCCCGAACTCAAAAAGCATCGGCAGCAAAAACTAAAACAGATGATGAATCAACGGTAAAACAGCCTACTGCAACAAAATCTCGCGCTGCTGCAACGAAAAAACCTGCTGCCAAGTCTACTGCCACGCAATCTCGCAAGAAACCATTGGCTTAAACGATGCAGCGATCGCGTATGGCATCCCAATTTTGTTCTTGTCCACCGAGCTAAAGAACTATATTTTCACGAATATTTTAGCCTCATCTGTAGCACTTCTTCGTCAATCATCTGCCATAACCCAGGTTGACTGCCTAGACTCCCAGGGATACTTGCCGCAAGGCTTGGATGGTGGAGATCGCCTGTTCTGCTACAGAATCAATCTCAGTTTCTGTATTAAACCTGCCAACGCCAAAACGGAGAGAGGCATAAGCAAGATCATCGGATCGCCCAATGGCTTGCAGTACATGGGAAGGGGTTGCTTTAGCTGAGGTGCAGGCAGAGCCAGAAGAAACCGCAACATGGGGTTGCAATCCCAGCAGCAGCGCTTGTCCATCTACGCCATCCACGCTGATGTTGAGATTTCCGGCAAGACGCTGAGTGGGATGTCCATTCAGGTGAATCCCATCCAGTTGATTGAGTTGCTGCCATAGGCGATCGCGGAATTGGCTAACTCGTGCCGTTTCTGCACCCATCTCATCGATGCCTAGCTGCACGGCTGACGCAAAACCAACGATTTGCGGCGTGTAGAGGGTGCCAGACCGCATTCCGCGCTCATGTCCACCACCATGTAGCTGCGGCGCAAGCTGCACCCGTGGATTGCGGCGGCGCACATACAGCGCCCCAATACCTTTGGGTCCATAAATCTTATGGGCGGTCAGCGACATCATATCTATTTTCATTGCATTCACATCTAGCGGAATCTTGCCGATCGCTTGGGCGGCATCGGTGTGAAACAAAATCCCACGTTGATGGCACAGTGCCCCAATTTCAGAGATCGGCTGCAATACGCCAATTTCATTGTTTGCCGCCATCACCGACACCAAAATCGTATCGGGGCGCAAGGCGTTTTCTAAGTCAGCTAGGTTAATTAATCCATCCGACTGAACGGGCAGAAAGGTAATGTCAAATCCCAGCGATCGCAGATAGCGGCAGGGATCTAGCACTGCGTTATGCTCAGTCACAACGGTAATCATGTGCTTGCCGCGATCGAGATAAGCCTCCGCCACGCCTTTGATCGCCAGGTTGTTTGCTTCCGTGGCTCCGCTGGTAAAGATAATTTCTTCGGGAGTCGCCGCGATCGCGGCTGCCAGTTGTTCTCTTGCCTGCTGCACGGCTGCTTCCGCTTCCCAGCCATATTGATGTCCTACACTGGCAGGATTGCCAAAGTACTGGGTAAAAAACGGCAGCATGGCAGCCATCACCCGCTGATCGACGGGCGTAGTAGCGTGACAATCCAGATAAATTGGGCGTGGGGAAGTATCCATTTAGACGGATAAACAAAATTAATAAACGAAAATACCGCCCGTTTCCTGAATGTTAACGGTGGTTTTTCCAAGGCTGCTCTCTGGCGATTGCGTCACTGTAATTATGACCACGTTGTTACGAGCAGAAACAGTGTAGTTCAGGTAAAAACGACCATCCAGAGGGCTAATCAGTAAATAAATTGGAGTCGGGACTTGGTTGAGGGTGCTAGTGCCGCTGGCTGCAAGTTTGCGGGGAGGAAATTCATTGGTCGTGGAGCTATATTCCAACCCAATGCCCGTTTTGTTGATGATTTTCACCTGGTAGGGTTTGGCGGGATCAATCCGGGCGACGGGTTGCCAGGAAGAGTCTGCCATTTTAGTATCAGCCATCGTAGTGGCAGGTGCCGCGATCGCATCAGGCAATGGCAGCATGGGTAAACCCGCAGACAGAAAAAGGCTAGCAGCTACAAACGGGTTCCAACTCATTTTAGATAGACTCCATCACAGTTCCAGAATTGTGCAAGGGTATCAAGCATCGCTACTTGCATTTTAAAGAATTGAAGACCGTATTAGAGGTTTGCTTGGCGTTCCGCCCGATCGCGGTCAATGTCACCTGACGTTTGCTGTTCTCAAACGTTGCGATCGCGTCATATTTAACGGCTGGAATACCGGGAAGCTCGGCACTCAGTATAAGTTCACCCGTTTGAATCCGAACGGGCACCACAGAACCACAGAACTGTCTGTCCTCAATCGTTTCAGTAGTTGCCTTAAAATCTTCTCCAGAGCGGTAAGAAAAGGAAAAGTCAGGCGAGGAAAACAGATCGTAAGGATCGGTTGGCTTGGATGCATAGGCATCAGGAACCACCACGCTACCCACCGGAGTTTCTATATCCAGAGGCACTCTGGCAATGAATAATTCGACCCCATGGAGTTTTGCTAATTTAGCAGGAGAAACCAGGCTGCTATCCCTAGGAAATCCATGACTGGTGACGATCGCCACCTTTGCTCCGCCAAAGTTTGACCCAAACGCTCCTTGGGCACCCCCCGGAATTTGATAATCCATCAGGCTACGGGCAATCAAAGTCGCCCGCTGAGGATTCGCAGCATTGCTAAAGAATTTGTAGACCAGACCTGCCGTCCCGATCGCCACCAATGAAACAGCAGCCAAAGCGATCGTGATCGTTTCCCAAATGGTCACGGAATGCTGGGGTTTCTCTGGTTTATCTGCCGCATCAGTCATCAGCGTAAGCCTTGCTTTGGATAACGAGGGAGAGTGGGAAATAAAGGTTTCAGGTTTCAGGTTTCGGGGTTCAGATGATGAGCAACCTCTGACCCCTGACCCCTGATTCCTTTATGCCTTCTTCAACCAGCTAAACATGGCGCGGAGGTCTTTGCCCACTTCTTCAATCGGGTGTTCGGCTTCACGACGGCGCATGGCGGTAAAACCAGGCTTGCCAGCTTGGTTTTCCAGCACAAACTCCCGTGCAAACTGTCCGGTTTGAATTTCCAGCAGAATTTTCTTCATCTCGGCACGAGTTTCATCAGTGACGATGCGAGGACCACGGGTGAGATCGCCATATTCTGCCGTGTTGGAAATGCTGTCGCGCATGGTCGCCAGCCCCCCTTCCACAATCAAATCTACAATTAGTTTCACTTCATGCAGGCACTCAAAGTATGCCAGTTCAGGCTGATAGCCAGCATCCACCAAGGTTTCAAATCCGGCTTTAATCAGCGCACTCAAGCCACCGCACAAGACAACCTGTTCGCCGAACAAATCGGTTTCGGTTTCTTCACGGAAGGTGGTTTCCAATACGCCTGCGCGGGTGCCGCCGATGCCTTTGGCATATGCCATGGCGCGATCGCGGGCTTGACCCGATGCATCTTGATACACCGCAAACAGTGCCGGAACGCCTTCACCCTGCTCATAGGTGCGACGCACAAGGTGACCGGGACCTTTGGGAGCCACCATCACCACATCCACATGGCTCGGAGGCACGACTTGAGCAAAGTGAATGTTAAACCCGTGGGCAAACGCCAGCACTTTTCCTTCGGTCAAGTTTGGCTCAATTTCGTTTTTGTAAACGGTTTTCTGCACTTCGTCAGGCAGTAAAATCATGATGAAATCTGCCTGTTTAGAGGCTTCATCTACGCTCATAACAGGCAATCCGGCATCCTTAGCCTTGCCAGCAGATTTACTGCCGGGATACAAGCCCACAATTACATTAACGCCGCTGTCTTTCAAATTCAATGCGTGGGCGTGTCCTTGGGAACCATAGCCAATAATGGCAACGGTCTTGCCCGATAACAGATCTAAGTTGGCATCTGCGTCATAATACATTCGCGCCATGATGGGGTATCTCCTTGCGGCTTCGTAATTCCTTGCAAACTTTTGATCTTACCAAAGGTCATTGCACTGTAGGAATTATTCTTAGTTTCTATTAAATCTAGAGTAGAGAACAACGAGGTCAGTGTGCTAACTAATTGGGTTGTGTGGGTTGTCGTTTGGATAGCGTGTGGGGTATTGAGTTTCAGCCATCCGGCGATCGCATCAGTGCATACCTATCCTGAAGGTGAAAGCCGCACGATGTTTAGATCGCTGCAAACGCTGCGAGATAACAGCGATCGGGCTTGGCAATTTGTTTTATTTAAACGCATCCATGCCGGACAAGTAGAAGGTATTCACCTGCGCGTCGTGGGTTTTCCGGGTTCTGGAGAACTGAAACATCCGGCAGATTTGCACATAACCAGTCAGCAGCAAACCTGGACGGCTGCGGATATTTTGCCTGAAAACTCATCATTTCCCACAAATGTGGGTGAATACGATGCCCTAGATGCCGTTACCGCCCTCACGTCAGACGCACCGTTAAAGCTAGAATTACCTACTGTTAAAAGTAAGGTTGCGATCGCGGTGCCGCCGTTTGTAGTCAAAGAATGGCGCAGAGTTGCAGCAATGTGGCAAAACACTTAAAGCCCACTCACCCACGATCTCAGCAACTCATTCACCTGATCAGGCACCTCATCATGGGGACAATGCCCTGCTTGCAGATAATACTCCGTCAGTTGGGGATAATATTCGCGAAACTTGGCTCCGCGATCGCGCGCATTGATCCACGGGTCAGCTTCACCCCACAGCATCAACAATGGGCAAGTCAACTGACCCAGCAGCACATCTACCCGTTCCCCTTGGGGCGTGCGAAATACCGAGGCAAACACCTTCGGCGCACCGGGATCGCAGGAAGGCTGATAAATTTCTTCCACTAGGCGATCGGTAACAGCGCTCTGGTCGAGATAGACCTTTTTCAGCGTTTTGCGAATCAAAGACTTTTGCCGCACATATTGAAACAGCAAATAACTCGCCCAATCCTGCTGAAACAAACTGCGGACTATCGAACCCATCACTTCCCGAATCGGATCGGGTTTAGGAGGCGTAGCTTTCAAGTCGGTAAACGGTCCCGCACTGTTGACCAAGACCAACCCCGCCGCAGAACTAGGACGCTGACTGGCAACACACAATGCCGCATAGCCGCCCAACGAGTTGCCCACCATCACCGCAGGCTGACCTATCACTTTGGTGATGAAGTCATGCAGTTGATCGCGCCACAAATCCCCGCTATATTGCCAGTCGGGTTTTGCCGATCGCCCAAACCCCATTAGATCGATCGCCCAAATCTCAAACTCATTGCTCAACCCAAGGATATTTTTGCGCCAGTGATCCGTCGAGGCACCAAAGCCATGAATCAATAGCATCGGCGGGCGATCGCCGCGTCGTTCTCCCGCCTTCACGTAATAAACCTGCTGACCGCGCCACTGCCAATATTGCCCTGGGATCGCGATCGTGGACTCCATCACCTGCATAAGTTACAAACCCTAAAAATTGACGAAATACGTTTGCGAAGCGACTCCGCAGGAGTTATGGCGAATGATGAATTACAAATCCTCAACTCAAAACTCAATTAACTCCTACCAACTCTGGAGCCGCCTCAGCGCGATCGGGCATTCCTTCTTGAGTTAGAGCAGGCATTTTGCCACCTTTTTGGAGGAAACCACCCACCATGGCGATTAGGGCGTTGACTTTGCGAGTGCGCCAAGTGGCGATCGCCTCATCCACCGCAGCCAGAGACAACTGCCGCTCCATCGCCTCTCGCAAATAGGCAGCATGTCCGGTTTCATCCTGAGCAACGCTGAGAATGCCTTTTTTCAAGCTAACACTACCGAGATCGTCGCCAGGTAGGGCGTTTGCCATGCGAACAAAATCTTTGCTGGCATCCAGTTCAAGAATGTAAGTACTGGCAAAAAACACCGTCCAATCCATGGTTTCGGGTTTTAGCGCTTCGCTGGAGTAATCCTTGAAATAGGCTTCAAAGAATGGGCTGCGGCGACGTTCATCCGGTGTTCCGTCGGTCGTCGTTTGCGGAACAGATTTAAAGTCAATGAGTTGCTTATTCAATTGTTTCAGCGCTTGAGCAAAAATTTGACCGTGGCGACGCTCATCGTTGGCATGACGCGCCAGCCGTTCTGCCAGCCAGTCATCTCCTTCAGCAGCAGCCCGCGCACTCAGCGCTTCTAAAAAGGGAACAGAGCCAGATTCTGCCATTTGCAAAGCCGCAAGCGTATTAGGACGCGTTTGCAAATCACGCATGTTGCGGGCGGAGATATAAGCAGATGCGCCGGAGCCAAAAATATGAAGCAGTTGGGTAGAAAGATTCATAAAGTAGTTGCGTAGGAACGGAATCCGCACAGAAACGTACAGACGAGATCCTAGCGTTATTTATCGATTTCAACCGCAACATCAGCCGCAATGTCAGCGAATATGAATTTGATCGAATTGTCATGGTTATCAAAATTTTTATAGCAGCCTAGAAAAAATCTGGCTACAGTTTATGAGAATGTTTTCAATGGGCTGATGTGTAATCGAGGGTTTACTAAAACCTCAACAAAAAGTTGATTTTCCAGGCTCAGTCAAAGAGTCAAGCTCTACACGTTCAGGCTTCACAAGGTCGCGATCGCAACTTCATTAGGGGAACCCGTTCAATGCGCCTGTTCACAACCATCTTAGGGTTACGCTGCTACTTGGAATCATGTCGTTTTAAGCGACATGACTTAGAGCTATCAGGCAGCTATTCAGATGTGGCAACTCCCCTAGAAATTGGTTTTGTCCCCACCATGGGCGCACTCCACACCGGGCATCTCAGCCTAATTCAGCGCGCCCGTCGAGAGAATAAAATCGTCGTCGTCAGCATTTTCGTCAATCCATTACAGTTTGCACCCACCGAAGACTTTCAGCGCTATCCCCGCACCCTAGACCAAGACCACGCCCTCTGCGAACAAGCCCACGTTGATGCCCTATTCGTGCCCGATGCCGCAGAAATGGGTACAGCAGACAGAATGGCGAATGGCGAACTCAAAACTCCGAACCCCGAACCCCAAACGCTGAACCCCACCCTCACCAAAATACTTCCCCCACTAACTCTCACCAGCGAACTCTGCGGACGCTCTAGAGAAGGACATTTTCAAGGCGTGGCAACGATTGTGACCAAGCTATTAAATGTGGTGCAACCAACTCGCGCCTATTTTGGACAAAAGGATGCTCAACAGCTTGCCATCATTCGCCAGTTAGTGACGGATCTGAACCTGCCCGTGGAAATTGTGGGCTGCGCGATCGCCCGTGAAACCAGTGGACTCGCCCTCAGTTCTCGCAATCAGTATTTAACTGGCACTCAACGAGAGCAAGCGGCTATCATTTATCGGGCATTGCAGCAAGCGACACACGCCTTTCGAGCCGGAGAGCGATTAGGTAGTAAACTAATCGGGGCAGTTAAGGAAGTGTTAACAACGGTGCCCGATCTTGTCCCCGAATACGTTGAACTGGTTCACCCCATGACTATGACTCCCTTAACCCAAATTGAGGATACAGGCTTATTAGCGGTTGCTGCCCGGATTGGCTCCACCCGCTTGATTGACAATGTGCTGCTGAGCGATCGCCAACCCATCGTGGCGATCGATGGACCTGCCGGAGCCGGAAAATCCACTGTAGCGCGGCTCGCTGCCCAAACCCTCGGCTTGTTTTACCTCGACACCGGAGCCATGTATCGTGCGCTGACCTGGCTGGTCATGCAATCCGGAATCGCCATTGATGATGAACCCGCGATCGCGGAACTCGTCAGCCAGTGCCAGATAGAATTCAGGGGTCAGGGGTCAGGTTCCATTTTCGTCAATGGGCAAGAAGTTACTCAAGCAATTCGTAGCCTGGAAGTAACTTCCCAAGTTTCTACGATCGCTGCTCAACCCGCAGTTCGTTGGGCGTTGGTGCGGCAACAGCAACTCTATGGAAAGCAGGGCGGCATTGTAGTTGAAGGGCGAGATATTGGCACCAATGTATTTCCGGATGCGGAACTGAAGATTTTTCTGACTGCTTCGGTGCAAGAGCGTGCCCGTCGTCGTCAGCGCGATTTGCAAAATCAGGGCATCGGCGATGTCAACCTGGACGAGTTGGAGCAGGCAATTTACGATCGCGATCGCAAAGACAGCACTCGTTCTCTTGCGCCCCTGTGCAAAGCTGACGACGCGATCGAAATCATCACCGATAACTTGACGATTCAGGCTGTCATCGATCAAATCGTTGAACGATACCATGCCGCAATCCAGTTTTAGAGAGATTCAAGCTTGGTAAAGTCTTCACTTTGGCTGTCTTTTTCCTTTCCATCTCTTTACCTAGTCTCATGTCCTGTGCAATATGGTTGAGTCAGTTTTGACCGTAGTCCCCTAATTAATGTTGGTGATGTTTTATGGCAAAGATCCTGTTAACAGGCGCAAATGGACAGGTTGGCGCAGAACTAAAACAGACCTTAGCTCACCTGGGTGAATTGACTGCGATCGATCGCACCCAGTGGGATCTGGCAAACCCCGACACCATTCGCGCGATCGTGGAGCAATTGCAACCCACCATTATCGTTAATGCGGCAGCCTACACCGCCGTGGACAAGGCAGAAAGTGAGCCGGATTTGGCAACCCTGGTGAATGGCAAAGCCACTGGCATTTTGGCGGAAGCGGCAGAGAGCGTGGGAGCCGGACTGATTCACATTTCTACTGATTATGTATTTGATGGCAAGAGCAGCAGTCCTTACCTGGAAACCGCTCCGACCAATCCTTTGGGCGTGTATGGCGCATCAAAATTGGCAGGAGAAGCGGCAATTCGGGCGACATGTCCAAAACACATGATCATCCGCACAGCCTGGGTTTATGGCGTTCAGGGCAAGGGCAACTTTGTGAAAACGATGCTGCGAGTGGGTGCCCAGCGAGATGAGTTGCGCGTGGTCACCGATCAAATTGGTGCGCCCACTTGGGCAAAGGATCTGGCACTGGCGATCGCCCACCTCGCCCCCCAACTCACCGCCGAAACCGCAGGCACCTATCACTACACCAACAGCGGCGTGTGCAGTTGGTATGATTTTGCCGTCACCATTATCGAAGAAGCGAAAGCCATGGGCTTTCCGTTGCAAGTTGAGCGCGTCATCCCCATTACCACTGAAGAATATCCCCTGCCTGCTCCCCGTCCCGCTTTTTCCGTCCTTTCCCTCAAAAAAATCTCTGCGCTCCTCGGCACTCATCCGCCCCACTGGTTGCAAAGCCTCCGCAAAATGCTCACAGAACTGCAACAAGTCTCTGGTTAAGCCCATGTTTGGGTAATGTTATAAACTTGTTGTTTTGCCCTAAATAGATAAGCCGAACTCATA
>QBMH01000220.1 GCA_003249025.1 Leptolyngbya sp.
GAAAGCTTTAGCCGCATAAGTAAGGGTATCTAAACTTATGCCCTAGACTACTAGTGGGATGACAGGGAAGCTCATGTTGAAACGTCTTCTCTCCACAAAAGTATTGCCAGTAGGGATTTTCTACCCACTTAGCAACCACCGATTCATCACTCTCGTCGTACAGCGCTTTCAAGTAGTGCAGTCCCACCATCAATCGACTGGGCAATGCAGGTCGTCCTCCTTCGCGGCTCATTGGATTGCCAAACTCAGCCTCAAACTCCCGCCATTCTATCGCTTGGCTCAATTTCACTAGGGGATGCTCCAGGTTCAACTGTTCCTGCAACAGCACTCGATTGTTCCCTGATGATGCCCCACGTTGAGGGCGAAATCTTCGACTCATTTCACCAACTTTTGCCTCTTTGGCTTCACTTTCTGGCAATTTTACACCCTTCTCTATCCCCCAAAATCCCTTTCCCTACTAAACCTGAATAGTTTTTCAGGGACAACTAGATAGGTAATCCAAACTCATAACGGTTGATAAATAGTCCGATGACCACATCATGCAACCAGGTTGATTTGGAAAAGCAAATGGTTTTGCGAGCCAGTCGCTTAATTCTGGTGCGTAAGGTCAAATGTTTGCGCTCAATGGTTTGAGTATTGGCTTTACCAACGGTATGAAACACGGGTTCAAGATGACGTTCATAGGCTCCCCAACCGTCTGTGTAGAACTGGGTGATGCCAAAGGGTGCCAATAGAGTTTTGAGTTCCAGAAATGCCGTGTCTTTGTGGTCTGACAACACATAAGCCAGTACCTCACCTGTCTTGTGGTCAAGAGCGTGCCAAAGCCAGCGTTGATGCTTCTTGGATTGAACAAAGCTCCACATCTCGTCTAGTTCAGCTTCTACATCCTGCCATTGACACAATTGCACGACGGTTTGAGTGGGTTCAAGCTGGGCTAAACGGGCTTCATTGACCGCCTGTAGGTGGCGATCTTTTTTTTAATTCCTCGATTACTGTAGTCGGACTGATTCTAAGGACTCGTGCTGTGTCGCGAATTCCGCTGCCATTGAGTGCCATTTCTGTAATCTGTTGTTTCACTTCCGGCAGATAAGCTCGGTAGGTGTAGCTGTGAATAAACGTGCTGCGCTGACAGTCCTGATTGCGACATTTATATCGAGGTTTCCCGGCACTAGAGCGACCATGTCTGACAACATCATCGCTGCTACAAGCTGGACACAAAATCGGTTCTAGTACCAGGTGATGTTCTAGACCTGTGGAAATGCGAGAATGCAGGCAGACGTTTATCCCTGAACTTACAGTATGGTTTTGGAACCTGTTCTTTGTCCTGACTGTGGAAGCAATAACGTGGTCAAGCACGGTCACTCTGAGGAGAGCAAGCAACGTTACAAATGTCGCAATTCGGAATGCGGTCGCAGCACCTTCATCCGAGACTATGCCTACCGAGGCTATTTGCCGGAGGTCAAACAGCAGATTGTTGATATGGCAGTCAACGGGAGTGGCATCCGAGATACTGCACGGGTGTTGAAGATTAGTCCGACTACGGTGATTGAGGAGTTAAAAAAAAGTCGCCATCTTAAAGCAGTCAATGAAGCTCGTCTAGCCCAGCTTGAACCGACTCAAACCATCGTCAAGCTTTGCCAATGGGAGGATGTAGAGGCGCAAGCGGATGAGATGTGGAGTTTTGTTCACTCCAAGCAACAGCAACGGTGGTTGTGGCACGCCATTGACCATGACACAGGCGAAGTATTGGCGTATGTCTTGTCGAACCATCAAGACACAGCGTTTCTCGAACTCAAGTCATTGTTGGAGCCATTTGGGATTATGCAGTTCTACACGGACGGCTGGGGTGCTTATGAACGCCACCTTGACCCGGCATTGCACACGGTTGGCAAAACCTATACTCAAACGATTGAACGGAAGCATCTAACTTTACGCACTCGGATTAAGCGATTGGCTCGCAAAACGATTTGCTTTTCTAAGTCGATCTGGTTACACGATGTCGTCATTGGACTGTTCATCAATCGCTATGAATTTGGCGTGCTGGTTTAGAGGTTTCCACAGGTCTAGAACACTACCCTTCTTTAATCCTTGATGGCGCTATACCTGGACTTTTAAGATATCCTCTGAGAGACTAGGTACAAAGTTAAGAGTAACGGCTTAAAGGGATGCCAAGCTTTATCGACCCATACCGTCTGTAGCCATCATTGGTTATAGTGACAGGCACAAAATTCGATATGGCAACGTATCAAACTGGAAAGTTTTGAGGCATGATTATGACTGCGATGGCAGTATCAGTGCAAGTGCTATATTTTGGTGTTGGGTGAGCGATCGCCGCTTGATCTTAGCAATTAACCCTCACGAATTTGCTGACGAAGTTTTTCTAGTTCTGGATCAACATTTTGGCTAGCAGGTAATTGAGCCGTTGAGCTACTGCCTGTCAAGGCTTGCGATTTCATTGCTTCTAGTTCTGCATCAATGTCATCGGCTTGACCCAGTTTTTCAAACCGCTGTTCTAAATCGTCCATGCTGAGTTCGGTGATGGCTTCCGATTGGGCTTCTAATTGCAGCACCTTTTCTTCCATGCGATCAAACGCTTGCATGGCGCTACCCGTGCCCACATTTCCCATCATTTCGTTAATTTGCTGAGTGGCTTTAGCAGACCGGGCACGGGCAATGTAGAGATCTTTTTTGGTTTTTGCCTCAGAAATTTTGTTTTCCAGCTTTTTCATATTTTGTTTAAGCTGGTCTACCACTCCGACTTGTTGCGTCAATTGGGCTTTCATTGCCGTAGCGGTTTCTTCATAGGATTTGCGACGCACCAGCGCTTCTCGTGCCAGTTCATCTTCCCCTTTTTGCAGGGCAAGTTGCGCCCGTCGATACCATTCATCAGCAGTGTTTTGCGCTTGGGAGTATTGCCGCTCGGTACGTTTTTGGGTGGCGATCGCCTGTGCTACTGCCTGCCTTAGCTGAATCAGGTCATCCTGCATATCCAGCACCACCTGTTCCAAGATCTTCTCAGGATCTTCTGCTTGGCTGACCAGCGCATTCAAGTTGGCACGAATCACCCGCCAGATTCGGTCAAAAAATCCCATGACGTTTCCACAGGTAAAAGAGCATGTTAATCATACTACCCTACCTTTTTAGTTCAGGCTTTATCCCTTCTGGCTTATAAATTTCTGCTTGCACTCCCTGTTGGCGCAATTCTTCAACACGGGCTTTAGCGGCACTTTCATTTTCAAAAGAGCCAAGCTGAACTTTTGCTCCAGTCGGATAGTTTTGCAAATAGGCATCGGGCACTTTTTGCTTCGCCTCACTTAAGGAGCGATCGCTGCTGTAAGGGGTCACCACTTTATAGTCAGGCTCTCGCACAGGCTCGCGTACATACTCGCGCACTTGCACAGGCTGCTGATACACCGTTGGAGCAGGAGACACAGTGGGAAGTGCTTCCGGCTTCACAGGCTTAAATCTGGCAGGCGGCGGAGTATAAGCTTTGGCAGGCGAGGCATAACTTCGCGCTGGGGTAGATGAAGATGATCGGTGGGGTTGAGCAGTAGGTCTATAACGCGGGATTGGAGCAGAAGCTTGAGGCAGAGACAATCTAGGAGCTAGTGCTGCTGGTCTTGAAGGGGCGATCGCACTCGCAGCATCAGGAAGTGGTTCCGCGACCCTGAGAGTTGTAGCACTTGTGGGAATCGGCTCAGAAGATTGCGTTAGTCCATTAGTAGCGGCTGAATTGCCAGCAAGACCTAAATTTACAGGTTGGGAATTCTTGACTGAGCTTGCTCCAGATTTGCTAAGGGTAGGCATATCAACAGAAGGGGTTACTTCAACAGACCCTAAGGTTTGCAAACTCAAATCAGGAAATTCGCGGCTGGCGAGATTGGGTTGAGGCGCGCTAGCCATGCCAGCAATAGAGCTACTTGGAGGCGAAACAGCCGCCCCTGGGAGATTGGCAGCCGTTTGAGTCTCATTGACATTCAAGAATCGGCTGATGCTGGTTGGATTCATCACCAAAAAGCCAAACATGGCGCTCGACAGCAGCAGCAACAACATAGACCCCATACCCAACGGGGTCAACAAACTTTGAAAAAAGTTCTGTTCGGCTTGCACCTCTGATTCTTCAACGGCGAGGCTTCGCAACAACTCTTCAGAGGATTCTAAATAGTAATCTGGGCTAAGCTCATCCATGGCTGACTCTGACCCATTGGCAATCTGCGCTGCATATTGAGCCGCAAGTTCTTTGAGTTCAGCACTATTTGGGTTTGCAGTAGACAAATCAGCATGATCGGACAAAGCCGCGATCGCCAAATTGAGGGCACTAGCTGCCAGAGATGGCTCTAATGTCATCTCAGCGCTAGATAAGTCTTGCTCAGGAAGCACAGAGGGCTCAAGCATCGGCGCAGGTGAGATTAGATCAAGACTTTTCGACGCTTTTCGATACGCCGCTGGACGAGGAGAATAGGTCGCTTTACCCAGCGCTTTTTGCCGTCGATACCGAGCAAGTTCTTCATCAAGCTGGATATCAGAACACGCAAAAGCAATTTGCAACACTGGATGTAGCGATTGAACACAAGCCTTAGAAGACATTATTGTAGACGACTGACGCATTTCAAAACTCCCAACCAATTCCTCATCAAATCACCCAAGCGATTCACTCGTAACCCAGAAAGTCCAATGCCTCAAAATAGAGAGAGTGCGATACTATCTAGCTGAATTGCGCTAAGGGATAGTCGATGATAAACCCCAAGGCGAAAAACGAATTTCGTACAGTATCGCTAGCCTATTGAAACTCAAGTTGCACCTGAGCCAAAGTTATACACCGCTTTATCTGAAATTGATCACATTTTTTTGTTGCATTTTTTTATTTTTTATTGTGAGCTTTGCAAATCATGGCTTTTCACTCGCTCAACCATGTTCTGGGGTCTTTAGAGAGTCAGTATAAGCAGCAAC
Source organism: Leptolyngbya sp. (assembly GCA_003249025.1). Lineage (GTDB taxonomy): Bacteria > Cyanobacteriota > Cyanobacteriia > Leptolyngbyales > Leptolyngbyaceae > ULC077BIN1. The sequence goes on from QBMH01000220.1 coordinate 4,951, forward strand.
ACCAGCAGCAGCTTCAACAGGTTTTGGGACACTGGCAAGCGGTGGTTGGAGTCGTCGTTGCAGCGCAAACTCGCCCAACCTCTGTGCAGCGAGGGATGCTGAAAGTTGCAACCTCTAGTTCTGCTTGGGCACAAAATTTGGTGTTTGAGCGCCAGCGCATTTTGGAAAAGCTGAATCAGGTGATACCGCGATCGCTAACCGATATCCGATTTTCTACGGCTCAGTGGGCAGAGATTCCCTTAGCAACCTTCCCCGGTGAACAAGAACAAAGAGATCTATGGCAGGCTCATCCTAGTCGTTTACCAGCAGGCACCCTCTCCCTGATTCCCTCAGCCGCATTACCGTCAGATACGCCGTTGGTGGCGTTTCAACAGTGGGCAGCAATGATGCGATCGCGAACTAAATACCTGCCCCAGTGTCCCCAATGCCATTCCCCCACTCCAATTGGGGAACTAGAACGCTGGCAAGTTTGCTCCCTTTGTGCAGTAAAACGTTGGTGACAAAACTAAAAATCGGCTCAAGAACGCTGGCAAAGTGACAACAATCACACACTGTAGTGAGCTAGAACATACACATTCTTCTTTAACAAGCCAAACTTGGTTAGCTGTTAATAATTTATTTAATTTAGTGACTTGGAAAAAGATAAATCATTGTTTCTCTAATGTTTAATCCAATCGCTAAACTCTTTCAAAAGTAAGATTCTTTCTCTCAAAGCGACTGGATAGAATACTTCTATAAAGACTGATTTCTCCTTTAGAAAGACTCACTTTAATGAAGTTTTATCAAAGATTCACTTTTAGTTTCACTTGTCCCTGTTGTTTTTTAGTGTAAGCCAAGAAGGTTTACGGAAGATACACACAAATCAGGTTTCAGCTTACTTAAATCTGAAGAGAATCTAAAAACTACTTTTTATCTTGAATCGCTCAAAATCCATTTGGCGCTATGAATTCAAGATAAAAAGACTTCTAAAGCGTAAAAAACTGTCAGTTAAAAATGGGGATCAGCATTTCTTTCTCACTTTTTAAAAAAAATTATGAAGCCCTTCGAATCTTCAATATCGTTATGTCGTCACTGCCGCTACTATCTTCCTGAAGGGCGACGGGGCGGGCACTGCCAAACGCTAAATGTCGCTGTTAAAAGTCAGTGGACTTCTTGTAGCGTATCGGCTCCTCCCTTTCTGCCGCCTTGGAATGGATTGGGAGATATTATGATTTGGCAGCAAAAAGCATTAGAAGTGCAAGAAGCTGCTGAAGCAAATGCTTTTTGCGAGGATCTAGGTGATTCAGAAGTGATATCCCAACCTACACCGATGCCGCTCAGCGTTGAAGCATCATCAAGTTGGGTTTAACCAATTTGCATTTAGGTCGGTGTTGTACACACACTTGATTTGTTTTATGGAAGCCAGGGATACTGTCGAAAATCGGGCGATCGCTTTTCTAAAAACGCCTGTTTTCCTTCGGCTCCCTCTTCAGTCATGTAATAGAGTAAGGTAGCATTGCCTGCAAGTTCCTGTAACCCTGATTGACCATCGCAGTCGGCATTAAAGGCTGATTTGAGGCAGCGGATGGCGATCGGGCTTTTTGCTAAAATCTCTTGCGCCCACTGAATTCCTTCCGCTTCCAGTTGTTCTAAGGGAACGACACAGTTTACCAATCCCATGTCTAGTGCTTCAGTCGCATTATATTGACGGCATAAGTACCAGATTTCCCGCGCTTTTTTTTGTCCCACAAGCCGCGCTAAATAGCTAGCGCCAAATCCTCCATCAAAACTGCCAACCTTGGGTCCGGTTTGCCCAAAAATGGCATTATCAGCCGCGATCGTCAGGTCGCAAAGGATATGTAGCACATGCCCACCACCGATCGCGTATCCTGCCACAAGTGCGATGATCACTTTGGGCATTGAGCGGATCAGTTTTTGCAAATCCAGCACATTTAAGCGAGGAATTCCTGCCTCATCTATATATCCGGCTTCCCCCCGGACGCTTTGGTCTCCTCCAGAGCAAAATGCATACTTGCCATCCGTGTGAGGTCCAGCCCCTGTAAACAGAACTACCCCAATGCGAGTATCTTCACGGGCATTCCAAAAGGCATCGTAGAGTTCCACGACTGTTTTAGGACGAAAGGCGTTGCGTTTATGGGGACGATTGATGGTAATTTTGGCGATCCCATCTGCTTTGTGATAAAGAATGTCTTCGTAGGTTTTGGCAATTTGCCAGTCAATGTGCATATAAGGCTAGGGGTTAGGAGCGAATGACGAATGACGAATGACGAATGACGAGTGGCTAAGGCAAATTGTCTGTCACCTGAAACCCGACACCTGAAACCCGACACCTCTTAATCATTCATCTTTGCAGCAAAGGTGCCTAAATGATTCTGCCGCCATTGGGCATCTGCTTTGCGATCGGTGCAGAGTTCTAAAAGACGGATGCCAGATTTGGGTAGGGGATTGAGTCGGTCGGCTAGCTGATCCCAAGCGGTAATTCGTTCATGTTCAACGCCATAGGTTTTACACAGTTGAGCAAAATCAATGGATTGGGGCAAGGCAAAGAAGTTTTCAAAGGGCAAATCATATTGTGCGATCGCTAGCATTTCAAAAATGCCGCCGCCGTTGTTGTTAATTAATACGATCGTGAGATGTCCCTCAAAATGCTGCCGTAGCAGAAAGCCATTGGTGTCATGGAGCAAGGCTAAGTCTCCGGTAAGCATGACGCTGCTCTGGTTCTGATGGGCAATCCCTAATGCAGTGGAAAGACTGCCATCAATGCCGTTTGCGCCCCGGTTAAAAAAGGGTTGAACTTTAGAATTACTAGGTTCCCAAAAAAAATCTACGTCGCGCACGGGAGTACTGCTGCTAATAAATAGGGGCGTGTCAGGAGGCAAACAGCGAGAGAGCATCCAGGCAGCTTTTCCTTCAAACAAGTGGGTTGTTTCGCTCAGGGCGCGATCGCGGTTTTGACGAGTTTCAATTTCTGCGGCTTTCCAGAGATGCCAGTAAGGACTAACTTGAGCAGCATTCAAATCTTGTACCGATAATTCCGCCGCTAGCTGCTCAACTGAACCGTGCATATGAATCGTTTTACCGTGGAGTGGATCTAAATTGCGTCCGCTGGGATCAATCACCCATTGCAGCGGTTGGGTTGCGGTTAACCAGGTACGCAACTGTTTACTGGTGGGCATTTCACCAATCCGCAAGACGATCGCGGGTGCTAGTTTTTCTGCCCATACAGTATTTCGCAAAATCAGATCGTAGGTAGAAATAAGATTGGGAATTTGATCAGCGTAATTACGAAGTGGAGACAGTCCTTCTGCGAGAACGGGATACCCCAAAAAGCTGGAAAGAGCCGCGATCGCTTGACAGTAGGCTTCGGGATCATTTGGTTGGGCAAGCCCAGCGATGATGATACCTTGGGGTGAGGCTTGCCAGTCGATGAGAGGGAATGGAGGGGTGAAGG
>QBMH01000221.1 GCA_003249025.1 Leptolyngbya sp.
AGTAGACTCTCTTAAATTTGTCAGTTTTTTGTCTAGACAACGGGGTACACCTTAGTATTGTCTACTGATTCAACTGCTTTATGGAAGTGGAATGCGTCTCAACGAAGCGCTTTCTCTACGCATCAAAGATTTGGATTTCGACCAACATCAAATCACGGTTCGTAATGCCAAAGGCATGAAAGATCGCGTCACGATGTTGCCAGAACGCCTCATCCCCGATCTTCAAACTCATCTCCAACAGGCAAAGATACTGCATCAACAGGATTTAAATCAGGGATTCGGCTCTGTTTGGCTACCATTTGCCCTAGCGCGCAAGTATCCCAACGCTGATCGGCAGTGGATTTGGCAATGGATCTTTCCTTCGAGTCGTCGTATTCAAGATCCAGATACCGCGATCTGGCAACGCTTTCACCTTCATGAAAGCGGATTTCAGAAAGCCCTCAAGCAAGCAGTTCAGGCTTCAAAAATAGCCAAGCGAATTGGCTGTCATACTTTTCGCCATAGCTTTGCCACACACTTGCTGCAAAATGGCTACGATATTCGCACTGTTCAAGAGTTGTTGGGGCACAAGGATGTTAAAACTACAATGATTTATACCCATGTGTTAAACCGAGGCGGACGTGGTGTGCGGAGTCCATTAGATGAGCATTTTTAATTTAACAAAGCAGACTGGCTGTTTTAGTTTGTCGGGCAAATTTGCGATCGCCCCTAACATTACTCGTCTTTCGATTGCCGCACTCAACTTTTTGCGGGAAGCAATTGAAATGAAGCGATCGCCCGCCAAATTCTTTTACAACGTGCCGAAGCCCTTCTTTTTCTTGTCCTTCTTCTTTTTCGCTGGAGCGCCACCGCCGCCCCCTCGCCAACCGGGCTGAGGACGACCGCCGCCCATTCCTGGCATTCCGCCCATTCCCGGCAATCCACCCATGCCACCCGGAAAATTTCCCTGTCCTAGCTGCTGCATCATGGTTCGCATTTGCTGAAATTTGCTAACTAGTTCTCCGACATCCTTCTCTGTATGCCCTGAACCACGAGCAATGCGGCGGCGACGACTAGGCGAACTAGAGAGCAAGTCGGGATCTTTGCGTTCTACAAGGGTCATGGAGCCAATCATGGCTTCCGCCCGTTTGAGTTCGGTTTCGCCTTTTTCAAGCTGGTCACTGCTGAGCTTGTTCATCCCTGGAATCATTTTCATGATGCCGCCTAGGGAACCCATGTTTTTCAGCAAACGAGTTTGTTTGAGGAAGTCGGTAAAGTCGAATTTTGCAGTGAGGATTTTCTCCTGCATTTTTTCAGCTTCGACCAGATCCACTTCTTCCCGCGCTTTTTCCACTAGGGTCAGCACGTCGCCCATCCCCAAAATGCGTGAAGCCATGCGATCGGGATAGAAAGGCTGCAATGCCTCTACTTTTTCGCCCGTACCAATAAACTTAATCGGCTGTCCAGAAATTTGCCGGACTGAGAGCGCAGCGCCCCCCCGCGTATCGCCATCCATTTTGGTCAAAATGGCTCCGGTGATGCCAATTTGGTCATGGAAAGTGCGAGTCAGGTTAGCGGCTTCTTGCCCCGTCATCGCATCCACAACCAGCAAAACTTCATGGGGTTGCACGAGGTTTTTGATTTGGACAAGCTCTGCCATCATGTCGGCATCGATTTGCAGACGACCGGCTGTGTCAATAATTACGGTGTTGATGCCGTCGGCTTTTGCTTTTTCGACTCCTTGTCGGGCAATTTCAACCGGATTCGCATCTTTGCCCAGATCAAACACCGGTACATCAATTTGCTTACCCAGGGTGATCAACTGATCGATCGCAGCGGGACGATAAACATCCGTAGCCACGAGCAGCGTACTCCGGTTTACTTTGCGGAGATGCAATGCTAATTTAGCCGCCGCCGTGGTTTTTCCGGTGCCCTGCAAACCCGCCATCAGGATAATGGTTGGAGCGGTTGCGGCTTCAGCCAAAGGAGCATTGGTTTCTCCCATGGTTTGCAGCAGTTCGTTGTAAACAATTTCAATAAATTGTTGATCGGGACGAACGCCTGCAACCACCTCCGCACCTTGGGCTTTGGTTTCCACCTCTGCCACAAAGTCTTTGACAACTTGGAGGTTAACATCGGCTTCCAGCAAGGCGCGGCGAACTTCCCGCACCGCTTCTTGAATATTCGATTCAGAAATTTTGTCTTGACCGCGAAGCTTTTTCCAGGCTCCTTCCAAACGTTCAGAGAGTGCTTCAAACATAACGGTGACAGAGTGGGAGGTGGCTAAAGGGAACTGAGGGGGAAACGAGAACCAAAAATAACGCTAGAGGATTCGGTGTGATTAATTGTCAGATGTTGATTTTATCGTGTCGGCTCATACATCCGTCTATTATTTTCTAGATTAGCGCGTTGGCAGGAGATGAGGATTGGAAAGCTTAAAGGTGTTTGAACAAGTGCCGCACATGATTCCAGGATGATGAGGCAGCTTGGGCATTGTAGTCGGGGCGGCCGATCGCAGAAAAAACCATGTCCTGCCGGATAACGAAACACTTGATGGGAAATGCGGTGTGCTTGAAGTGCCGCTTCTATTTGTTCGGTTTGCTCATTGGGAATCAGGGGATCTCTTGATCGCCAAAGAAGGCATAGAGCGTGCCTTGAATGTCAGCGGTGCGGGTGAGGGTAGGATTGCCGCCGCCGGGAGTCATAGTAGCAATGCCTGCACCATAAAAAGAGGTGGTTGCTTGAATATCGGCAAGGGTAGCAGCAAGATAGGCAACATGACCGCCAAAGCAAAACCCGATCACGCCAAATCCTGTTTGTGTGACGGTGGGCATCGCCTTTAAATAGTTGATTGCTGTCTGAATATCACTCAATAGCTCATCGGCACTTGTCAGATCTTTGTATTTTCGTCCCAAAATGGTTTCCTCCATCGTGTAGCCCACTTCAAAACTGGGGGCTGTGCGCTGGAAAATGGCTGGCGCGATCGCCCGATAGCCTTCCCGTGCCAGCCGATCAGCCACGTCTCGAATGTGGGAATTTACGCCAAAGATTTCTTGAATAACAATCACTCCGGGAACAATTTCCTCGGTAATGGGTTCAGAAAGATAGGCATCAATCTGTAACTCTCCATTGGGCACCTTCACCCAAGCCGATTTAATGTCTGCCATTTAGTTCCCCTAAGATTGTTCACTTGCTATCGCTAGAGTCTGAAATTTGTTGGAGGCTGTCAATAGTCCAAAGGGGTTTGTCGTGATTGTCCGGATGAATGCGGATTGGCACAGTAGAAGGCTGAAGCTGGATCACGTCTAGAAACTGATAAATCTGTAAAATATTGCACCTTATATAAGATGGAAGCAATGAACAGCAAGAAATCAGACACTGCATGGATTGTGAAGTAAGCTTGAGACATGTGTGCCAGTTTCCTGAATATAAATGCACAACGTATGGACATGAACCAAAATACTGTAAGCCTCTTCAAGTGTTGAGGTGACCTGGAGACTTAATGATGGTACAGTTTCAAATCCAGCAGGACAGTGATATCCCTGCATCGAATCAGCTTTATAACCAAATTTTGTTTGCGATCGCTTCTCGGCAGTTTCCACCGGGGCATCGCCTGCCCAGCACTCGCCAATTGGCAATGCAAACCGGCTTGCATCGCAACACCATCAGCAAAGTCTATCGCCAGTTAGAAGAAGCCGGAGTCGTTGATGCTCAAGCGGGTTCTGGGATTTATGTGCGCGATCCGGCTCAGGATGGCGGCGCAAAAGTTAAATCCCCCGTATTGGATCAAAATCCTGAAGCCTACAAAGTGGTGCAAGGCAGCTTGGATGACTTACTAAAACTGGGCTGTTCCCTCAACCAAGCCAGGGAACTGCTACTGGGCGAAATTGATTGGCGGCTTCGCTGTAGTGCCCAAGTGCTAGTGACTGCTCCTGCCCACGATATTGAAGCAGGCGAAGTGATTGTGCGGGATTTGGAACGGGCGCTGAATATTCCGATTCAGCTAGTGCCGTTAGAAGAGTTGGAGCAGGTTTTAGATCAAACTCGCTCTGGCACGGTGGTCACCAGTCGCTACTTTATCGCGCAAGCGGAAGAAATTGCGGCTCCTAAGTCAGTGCGCGTGATCCCGGTTGATATTTATGACTTTGAATCTGAAATTAAGGTGATTCGGAGTTTACCGAAAGGGAGTTGTTTGGGCGTGGTTAGCCTGAGTGCTGAAACGGTGAGCGTTGCCAATGTGATCATTCACAGTTTGCGCGGTGATGATTTGCTGGTGATGACGGGGCAAGTCAGCGATGCTTATAAGCTGGCAGCGATCGCCCGTAGCGCCCAAACGATCATCAGCGATCAGGCAAGTTGCGCCATGGTGAAAGCCGCGATCGCCTCCGTTCGTGAAGAACTAATTCGTCGCCCCCAACTCATCTGTTGCGAAAACTTCATCGTCTCCAAATCCATCAGCTTGCTGAAGCGCGAACTAGGACTAGAGTAGAAAAATTAAAAGGCGGCATGGATTTACCACACCACCTTTTACAAACTGCAAGGAAAACACGAGTTGATCAATTACATCTTGCTTTGTAGGCATTTGCTAGCTAAGACTGTCTACAAAATTGGCTGTTAAAGGGCAAGTTGTCTAGACTCAGCTTCTAACTGACTAACCAGATTTTGGTCTCCTTGTCCCTTTGCCACTTCTAGCCGATGCTGCACATTACGGCGCAGGTTTTCGTGATGAACAGTAGTTGCCTCGATAAAAGCAGGAGTGATAGTTTTAGGAGCCAGCGATGCTTTTGCAGATCTAGCAAATTCCACTATTCCATTGGCATTTCTGATATACTGCACACCTCTATAAGTCAATAGCTGAGGAGTACCGGAGACCGTTACAGAAGCCAACGACTGAGCAACTTGAGCCGTGGTGTAAGTAGCACCGCGATAAATCAAGGGGTAGTTTGATTCTGCTAGTGTTTTGCAGCGTTGGTGAGCGTTCTGATGATGTCTCAGAGCATCGACTTCTCTCACTTCTAGGGGAGATGAGTTGTATTCGTAACTAGCACCGCGATAGATAAGTTTCATGGTTCGCCTCGCAAGGAATGATTTTGTAGGGTGAGTGAGGCGCGTTCCTTCGGGAAAAGTCCCTACTTCCGTCTCATCTGAACCGAGTTTATGTGATTTGCATCACCAGAGGAGATGAACGTTCTGCTTTATTTCTGTATCATAGCTAACTCTTTTCAGGTAAATACTGCTCTTAAGGAAGATTTATCAAATATTCATGACAAATATAGGGGTTGATTGAATGATGCACTTTTCTCAGCCGTGAAAGTAATCATTTTTGACTTTGATGGAACGATCGCAGACTCTTTTGAAGCAGTTTGGAAAATTAGTAACAAACTCGCTGCTGAGTTTGGCTACCCTGTGACTCAGGCGGATGATATCAACCAACTCAAAAACCTCAGTTCTAAGGAGATCATTAAACAATCCAAACTGTCTCCCTTCAAAATTCCCTTTTTGGTGCGCCGACTGCGAAAAGAGTTATACCGCGAACTTCCCCATTTGCAGACCTTTCCGGGAATGGAGGCAGTTTTGCGATCGCTAAAACAACAGGGCAACTGCCTCGGCATTGTCACATCCAACTCCCGTGAAAATGTGCAGGCATTTCTCAACGCTCAAAACTTGCTGGATATTTTTGACTTTGTGGAATCTGGCTTAGCTCTGTTTGGCAAAGATAAAGTCATCCGGCGGGTGGTCAAACGGCAACGGCTAAATCTAGCCGACCTCGTTTATGTGGGTGACGAAACCCGCGATATTGAAGCCGCTCGAAAACTTGGTATCCCAATTATCTCAGTCACCTGGGGCTTTAACTCCAGTCAAGCGTTAGCGGCAGAAAATCCTGATTTTTTGATTAACCAACCAGAAGAATTGCTGCAAGCAGCAAAAACGAATGGCGAATGACGAATGACGAATGGCGAATGACGAATGGCGAATGACGAATGACGAATGGCGAATGACGAATGACGAATGGCGAATGGCGAATGACGAATGACGAATGGCGAATGGCGAATAGCGAGATAGACCGTTGGGCAACTGGCAAAGTAGCTGAACCCCGAACCCTGAACCCCGAACCCCGAACTATGACTGATTCATTACTCCAAGTTGATCAATTGAGAATTGCCTATCCGACGCGGCATGGGCAACTGGGCGGTGCCAAGCAGGAGCCGATTTGGTCAGTGGATGGGGTTTCTTTTGAATTGAGGGCAGGCGATCGCTTGGGGTTGGTGGGCGAGTCGGGCTGCGGCAAATCAACGCTAGGGCGAGCCTTGCTGCGGTTGCTGCCAGCGGGAAGCGTCACTCAAGGCAGCATTCAGTTTGCCGGACAATCGGTGTTAGACCTTACGCCCTCCGCGCTGCGCCGCTTTCGAGGAGAATCGGTGGCGCTGGTGTTTCAAGACCCAATGACGCGGTTGGATGCACTGATGACGATTGGCGATCACTGTGTGGAAACGCTGCAAGCTCACCAGCCAAAATTATCGCGATCGCAGGCAAAAGAACGGGCGATCGCCGTGCTAGAAGCGGTGAAGATTCCTGCTAATCGCTGGGGGCAGTATCCCCATGAGTTCAGCGGTGGAATGCGGCAGCGGGTGGCGATCGCCCTGGCATTGCTGCTGAATCCCAAGCTAATTGTGGCAGATGAACCTACCACCAGCCTGGATGTGACGGTTTCTGCCCAGATCTTGCAGGAGCTAACGCGCCTATGCAGTGAGCGAGATATGGCGCTGCTGCTGATTTCTCACGATTTAGCACTGGTTGGGGAATACTGCGATCGCATTGCCGTGATGCACACTGGCAAATTTGTGGAAACAGGCGACACCCAGTCAGTCCTCACCCATCCTCAGCATGACTACACGCGATCGCTGTTGCAAGCCGCCTTACATGTGCAAGCAATAGACACTCCCTCCACTCCTGCACCCCTCCACTCCTCTACCCCTCTTCTCCGTCTCCAAAATCTCAAAAAACACTACAGCTTAGAATCCAACCTGTTTGCTCGATTAGCCTCTAGCAAAGAGCACTTAAAAGCGGTAGACGACCTTACCTTGGAGATTTACCCTGGCGAAACCCTAGGACTGGTAGGAGAATCGGGCTGTGGCAAAAGTACTCTGTCGCGCACAATTTTGCAGCTTGTGCGTCCCACGTCTGGCAGGGTTGAGTTTTTGGGGCACAACCTACCTGACTTGTCTCGTGCAGCCATGCAGCGGCAGCGAAGAGATATGCAAATGATCTTCCAAGATCCGCGTGCCTGTCTCAATCCGAAGATGACGGTGGGGCAAAGCATTGCCGACCCGCTACTGATTCATCAGTTAGCCACCCCGATCGCTGCCAAAAAAGCGGTGCTGGAAATGCTAGAACGGGTGCGCTTAACTCCCGCAACCGCCTACTATTCCTGCTATCCATCGGAGCTTTCGGGTGGGCAACAGCAGCGAGTGGCGATCGCCCGTGCCCTGATTACCCGTCCTCAACTGGTGATTTGCGATGAACCCGTGAGTATGCTAGATGCCACCGTTCAGGCGCAGGTGTTGGACTTGATGCAGGAACTCAAACAAGATTTTCACCTGACTTATCTGTTTATTACGCACGATCTTTGGGTGGCGCGCTATTTTTGCGATCGCATTGCCGTGATGCAAGCTGGAAAAATCGTTGAACTGGGGCAAACCCACGATATTTTCACAAACCCACAGCATCCTTATACTCAAACCTTGTTGAAGGCAGCACCGTTGTTGGAGAGGGGGTAAATGAGGGGTTGGGGATTAGTGATTGGGGCGAAGAGTTAAAAACCGAACTGTTCAGATTTTGGATTCCAGGAGCGATCGCATTTCTTGGATCAAGGCTTCTTGTTCTTTGCGTAAAATTTCTAGGCGATCAAGAATTTCGGGCAACCGCTTTTGAGTACCTGTTTGATCTAATTGAGTGAATTGAAATGCGTTTGCTTGATTAAACAATTTGAATGTGCGTCCAAACAGCCAGTAAATCAACTTGAGGGGTGCTTGTAAGATGAATAGCCATGCTTGCTGAATGAATTGGGCAATAGCTCCTAACAATCCCCAAGCGGATAAAAGTACCAGTAAAATCACTGCGATCGCCCACAGGGGATGAGTCACCACCCAAGCCACAACCGGATGTTCTGCTATCCACATTTGAATAGAAGTAGTAATCATTTCTTGAACGTTTTTCGCGATCGCATTATTCAAGTGATTAGCTTTTTATAATATTTCATTCAGTGCAAGCTTAGTAAGGTGTACCCCGTTGTCTAGACAAAAAACTGACAAATTTAAGAGAGTCTAC
>QBMH01000222.1 GCA_003249025.1 Leptolyngbya sp.
CGCTCCATGCCAGTTCAATTGCGCTTGGAGGACTTGCTTTAATTCGCTATATTGGCTCATGGGGTTTCTCATGAGTGTGGTAATTCTGATGAAACCCTACCCTGCTCTTCTTTTCAAGCTTTTTGTCCCGTACTGAGATCCAGACAGGTGCTTTGGGAGATGTTGAAATTACGCTGCTTGTGGATGATCAAATCATCACCAGTTATGAGATGAAAAATAAGCGAGTGACTTGTGAAGATATAGACCGTGCCCTACAAAAATTGCTTTTAAGTGGCAGGCGAGTCAACAATTACATTTTCATCACAACTGAGCCAGTAAATGACGAAGTTCAAGCTTACGCAAGATCCTTGTATCACGAAACTGGCGGTATTGAGTTCGTCATCTTAGACTGTATTGGTTTCATCCGGCATTTTCTACACCTGTTCCACAGATTGAGGAGTCGATTTCTTGAAGCTTATCAAGCACTAATTTTGTCAGAACCTCAAAGTGCTGTGAGCCAGCCAGTCAAAGAGGCTTTTTTGGCAATGAGGCAAGCGGCAGAGACGGGAATGGAGGCGGAGCAGACTCAAATTTAGACCTGATTTCAAAAATCAGTTGCATGATTCTCGAATCTAACGCTATACTCAATAAGCTAACGCGGGGTAGAGCAGTCTGGTAGCTCGTCGGGCTCATAACCCGAAGGTCCATGGTTCAAATCCATGCCCCGCCACCAAGTAGAAGTAAAGCCTCGACAAAATATACTTTGTCGAGGCTTTGCTTTTTGTATCTGTAGGAATAGGCAAGAGTTGCGCGGAAGCACCCTCCACCTCGATAGAATGGGAATGCTTTGACTGATGTTCTGCAACTCTGCTATGGCTGAAAAACTGCAACGTCCGCTTGTGATTGGTGGCATTACCCTGGCGATCGCCCTTTGGGTATTGGAATCCCTTCATCAAGCTGTGGGCGAGTGGGGTGCTTATACCGTCGCCGCACTTGTTATTGGTGGGGCAGTTTGGTGGGTACAGCAGCGATCGCAGCCTTTAGATATTGAGCCAATTGCCCTTCGCACAGTCGATTCTACGGCTGTAAAGCAGGCGTTGAGTGAAGCCAGTCAGGTGATCACCCGATTGCAAGTAGAGCTTGTCGATGCAGAAACTGGATTGCAAACCGTCACGCCACACCTATGTTTTTTGCAAGCCCAAGCCACTCAGATTTCGACTGAAATGAACCGAGAGGCTCTACGCCTAATGGTAATGGGTGGCAAGGGCAGCGGCAAAACAACGTTAATTCAACAATTACAGGATAATTGGATGGCTCAAGCTAGTCCGGTGACGCTGTTTGAAGCACCTAGTTTTGCGGTGAGTAGTGCCGAGGTGAACGCTGAAGCCGTGGCGTTGAAGCAAGCAATGACCGCAGATTTGATTTTGTTCTTGGTTACCGGTGATCTTACCGAGTCAGAATTTCAATTGCTGAAACAGTTGGCCGTTCGCAAGCGGACAGTGTTGATCTTCAACAAGCAGGATTTGTATTTGCCGCAGGATGGGCAGATGATTTTGGCGCGGATGCAAGACTGGGCGCGGAGTATTGCGCTGCCGGATGTGGTGGCGATCTCGACCAATCCCAAACGCCTGAAAGTGCGGCAACATCAGCCCGATGGCACGGTGCGGGAATGGTTAGAGGATCAGGTGCCGAACCTGGATGAGTTGACCCAGCGATTGACGAGTATTGTGCAGGCAGAAAGCCGCCAATTGGTGATGAGCAGTTCCTTAAGCGACGCGATCGCCCTCAAAGCCCAAGCGGTTCACACCTTGAATCTCGTTCGCAAAACTCGCGCCCTGCCGATTATTGAACAGTTTCAGTGGATTGCGGCGGCAACGGCATTTGCCAGTCCGGTTCCAACCCTAGATGTGTTAGCCACGGCGGCAATCAACGCTCAAATGATTTTAGATTTGGGCAAGCTCTATCAACAAAAATTTTCTTTGGATCAAGCACAGAAAAGCGTGACTGCCCTGGGTGGGTTGATCCTCAAGCTGGGCTTAGTGGAACTTTCGACTCGCACAGTTTCTAGTCTGCTGAAAACCAATGCGGTCACCTATATTGCCGGCGGCTGCATTCAGGCGGTCAGTGCTGCCTATCTGACTCGGATGGTAGGCTTGGCGTTGGTGGAATATTTCCACACTCAAGACCCTGCCTTGACTATGACTGAGGCAAAACCTCTGGCGATCGAGCGGTTTAGCCAAGTGTTGCAGACCGTTTTTCAGCAAAACCAGCAAACCAAGTTTGTAAAAACTTTGGCGACTCAGGTAATCGATCTGCTGGTGCCCAAGCCTGCTTCATCCAAAATATCGACCCCGCTTGCGGCTCCCCTTACCGCTCCGAGCATTACTTCAATGGCTGCTCCGGTTTTGCTCCAGCCCATTCCCTTAGCTCGGATGGCTTTACCTCAGCCAGAACCCCAACTTCTAGATCACAATGGATCTAGTGTTCATGTTGCCCTTGCCGACCTTGACTCAATTCCCTCCGATCGCTAATTCCGTTGCGTCGCCTGCCGATCCTCAAGGCGTGTATGTGCAGCGTGCCCGTGTCAGCTTGCGCCAAGCGTTGAATCGATATGCCGCCTATTTTCGCGCTGCTAAAACCCGCCCGGTTGAGGCGGCTACGCAAGCCCATATGAAAGCAGACATGGATCAGCTAGCGATCGCCCTCAACAAACTAGAGCATCACATTCTCCGTGTTGCCGTATTTGGATTGGTCAGCCGGGGAAAATCTGCGGTTCTCAATGCCCTCCTAGGCAAAAAAATATTGCCAACTGGACCCCTTAACGGAGTCACCCAAGCTCCCCACGCGATCGTCTGGGCACCCACCCCTAAAGATTTAGCCTTCCTCGCTTCATCCCCTCATCCCTTAGACAATCTCCAGATCGAACTGATCGACACCCCTGGACTGGATGAAATTGATGGGCAAGGGCGGGCAGACATGGCGCAAGCGATCGCTCGTCAAGCTGACTTGATTTTGTTCGTGGTTTCAGGCGACATTACCCGCACGGAATATGAGGCATTGTGCGACCTGCGCCAAGCCCAAAAGCCAATGCTGCTCGTGTTCAACAAAGTTGATCTGTATCCCGATCAAAGTCGGCAGGAAATTTATCAAAGCTTGCAGCAGTTTGCTGCAAAAAGCGCTGCAAGGAGTGGCAGACCAGACCCCTTGCAGCGACTTCTATCTGCCAATGAAATTGTTTTAGTTGCGGCGGAACCTGCCCCGCTGCAAGTGCGAGTTGAGCAGCCAGATGGACGCATGACCTATGAATGGGAATCGCCGCCGATGCAGATTGCAGCCTTGAAACAGAAGATTTTATCGATCTTGTCCAAAGAAGGGCGATCTCTAATGGCGCTGAATGCCTTAGTTCAAGTGCAAGAAGCGGAATCCCGGTTGGCAAGCAACTTAGTGGAACTGCACAACACCGAAGCTGAAGCCTTGATCTGGAAATTTGTGCGGTATAAAGCGATCGCCGTTGCCCTCAACCCGATCGCCGTATTAGATTTGGTGGGCGGTGCCATCTCCGATCTCGCCATGATTCGCGCCCTGTCGGAACTTTATGGCTTGCCCATCACACGCCACGAAGCCAGCAAACTGTGGAAAACCGTCATCCTCAGTTCTGGAAGTCTAATTCTCACCGAAATTGGCAGTGGATTGGTGCTAGGAATTGGCAAAAGCGCTGCTGCTGCTACTTCAGGAGTAGATAGTTCCAGCAGTCTGGCGGTTTATGCCGGAGCCGCGATCGCCCAAGCCAGCCTCGCGGGGGTTGGTGCCTATTCCGTGGGTCGCGCTGTCCAAGTTTATCTAGAACAAGGTTGCAGTTGGGGACCTCAAGGAGCCAATATTGCAATCCAAGATATTCTGAAAAAACTCGATACCAGCACCATCACCTACCGCATCCGCCAAGAAATCACCGATCAGCTTGGATTTCCGCCAATCTAAGCCCTAATTTGTATTCTTCGCATTCGCTTTGGCAGATTTGCTCTCTGGTTCAGCCAGATTCAATGCCTGATCCAAAACAATCCGGGCTTGCTCTGCCTGAGTCCGAGCTTCCTTATAGCGTAAATTTGACTGAGCATAGGTCTTCAGCACCTTAAACCCTTCTTTCAGCGTGGCGATTTCCTCCTCGCTGACTGGTTCATCGCTAAATAGGACATCGAGTTGAGCGCGAATTTGCAACGCCTCCGTGCGAGAATCTTGCAGTTTCAGCTTGAGGGTTGCCAGATTGCTCAGAACTTGCACGGCATGAGTCACCGCATCTTCATCGGTTGTGGGAGGGAGGGGTGTTTCTTTCACTTCAATAAATTGCTGAGGACTAAAACCCTCGGTTAGTTCAGTCGGCAATGTCCCCGCATCCATTAGTTCGATCAACTGATCCATTGCTTTTTCGCGGGCTTTGATGGAATCTTTGCCAGCCACATTGAAAACGGTTTCTGGACTTTGCGCCAATGTATATTGAACCATAGGTTTTGCTGTAAGGAGTTCCGTTTATAATATTTTTGTACTATCTTAGCGCTTTTTAAGGTTTATTAGAAGTCTCGCTATAAAAAGCCATTCAGCGTCCCTATCATAGGCAAAGCTGAGATCGCGATCGCAGCTTTTTGGTTGGGCTGAAGTCTAATTTAGTTCAATTTAACAGAGAGGTGCGATCGCAAAACAAACTAAGTCTGATAGTGCGAATGCATTAAAATATCGACTACGCCTACCTACTTTCTAAAATGACTGTTGAAGAGCTAACTGCTATCGCAACCGCCCATCAAAGCGCCATCTCCCGCCATAATCAAGAGATGGCAGAATTTCGAGCCGCCTTAAGACAATCCAGTGAGCAGCACAATCGAGAAATGTCAGAGTTTCGGGAAAACCAGGAACAATCCAGTGACCGACATAATCGAGAAATGTCAGAGTTTCGGGAAAACCAGGAACAAGCCAGTGACCGACATAATCGAGACATTGAAGCAATTAGTAGACTTGCTCAATTGAATCAGGAGCAGTTAAATCTGCTGACGGCGGGGCTACTGGAACTGAGAACCCTCGTTGCTGACTATCTTCAAGGGCGATCGCAAACCTAATCCGATTGGTAGGATGAAAGCACTCTTGAAAGCAATTGATCCATGCCTGACGCTCAGTCTTCAAGCCCATCTACTTTGAACCCGCTGCTCACTCTCAACTACGACCCCGCCCTAGAACGATTGGGCGATGATTATTACGATATTGTCGCCGCTGCCGAGTTTCCCGCGCATATCCTCCGGTTTCGCAACAATGACCTACTGCGAATTTTAGGACTCGACCCGCAAGCCGTCAGCGATGAAGACTTCATTAACGCCTTTGGCAAATTTCAGACTCCGCCCCGTCCTTTGCTAGCACTGCGCTATCATGGCTACCAGTTTGGCAGTTACAATCCCGGCTTGGGTGACGGCAGAGGGTTTCTGTATGGGCAGGTGCGGACTGCCGATCGCGAACTGTACGACTTCGGCACCAAAGGATCGGGCACCACGCCTTACTCTCGCGGTGGCGATGGGCGGCTCACCCTCAAAGGCGGTATTCGAGAAGTGCTTGCCGCTGAGTCACTCCACCGCATGGGGGTAAGGACTTCCCGTTGTTTGAGCTTGATTGAAACCGGAGATCAACTGTGGCGAGGAGATGAGCCGTCACCCACAAGAGCATCGGTCATGATCCGAATGCAGCGATCGCATATTCGCTTTGGCACCTTCGAGCGTCTCCATCACTTCAATCGCAAAGATCTAATTGCCATTTTGCTGGATCACGCGATCGAGCAATACTATCCCCACTTGGCGAACAATTCAGATCGCTACTCCTTGTTTTATGCCGAACTGGTGCAGCGCGTCGCCGAACTCGCCGCCCAATGGATGGCTGCGGGGTTTTGCCATGCCGTCCTCAACACCGACAACATGTCGATCACGGGCGAAAGCTTTGATTATGGACCCTTCGCTTTCATTCCCACCTTTGATCCCACTTTTACTGCCGCCTACTTTGACTACTACGGGCGCTATAGCTATGCCAATCAACCCGAAATCTGCCGCTGGAATTTAGAAATGTTGCAGGCTCCATTGGGGCGCATCATCTCTCAGGCAGATTTAGACGCAGGACTCGCTCAATTTGGTGACCATTATCATCAAACCTATCAACAGCGAATGCTGAATAAACTGGGCTTGCCCGGTGATATCACAGCCGAAACAACCGAGTTATTCAAAACAACTCTACAATTCCTCAAAGACTCTCAAATTAGCTATCCTGGCTTTTTTGCAGAAATAACTCAAAGCTTTTCCTCGGCTTGGCGAGACGACGCAGCGGCAATCTTGGCATCGGTACAAATAAAAGATGATGTATTCAACCCGCTATTCAGCCAGTGGAAGATGCAATATTTCAATGAGTTGTTAAGCGTGCCAGAGGCAGAGATGCCAACAATCAAAGCCCGACTTCAGCAAAATAATCCTGCTACTGTACCCATTCGTCCAGAAATTGAAGCCGTGTGGGAAAAAATAACGGAGGAAGATGATTGGAGCCATTTTTACGATCTGTGCGATCGCATCCGAGCTTAATGGGGGTGAATATGCTTTCAGAATGGCAAGAGATCGGCTATCTTAAGCTACCCATCCTCACAACTGAGCGCTTGATTTTGCGGTTGGCAACCAACGAAGATATTCCTGCCATTCTCAATTTCTATCTAGAAAATCGAGACTTTCTCACCCCCTATGAACCGACTCGCTCCGAAGACTTTTACACCTTTAGCTTTTGGCGAGACCAGGTAGAAAAAGCCCTGATCGAATTTAATTACAATCAGGCGATCAAATTCTGTATCTTCAAGAGAACTGAGCCGACCATCCTGATCGGCAAAATCAATTTTCATCAAATTCTGCGCGGTGTTTGCCAATCATGCGTTTTAGGCTACAGCTTGGCAGAAACAGAACAGGACAATGGCTACATGACCGAAGCTCTAAAAACCGCTATTCACTTTATCTTTGCCGATCTGAATTTTCATCGTATTGCTGCTAACTACATGCCCCGCAACCAGCGAAGCGCCAACGTGCTGAAGCGGTTAGGTTTCACGGTAGAAGGCTACGCCAGAGACTATTTGCTCATCAACGGGCAATGGGAAGACCACATTCTTAGCAGTTTGATCCACTCAAACTGGAGTCTTCAGGAAATTGAAGGGTAGCAATTGATGGATACTTACAGATGACCAGTGTTTTTCAGCACGATGGGTATACTAGCCTTTGAAAAAGCTCATCACCCGATAAATGACCTACATTTGTGTCAATCAATTTCCTAAACTGATCTTCCTTAGAAAGGACAATACCAATGACTAAAACATTTAGCAAAAAACGGCTTCTGTTGCTTTCCCAGTGTGCTCTCAGCTTCGTGCTAATGGTGGGAATTGTAGCACCCGTTCTTCCCGGTTTAGGGTATCTTGAGCCAGCGATCGCCCAACCCACTAAAAAGAAAAAAGTAGTTGTGGTTGACTTTGACTTTGCCAACACTGGCGATTCTAGCTACTGGTATTCCTATCGAGGCAGCGGTGCGGCTAGAGGCATTAGTGAACTGCTAATTAACAAATTAGTCAACGATGGCACCTATTCGGTCATTTCTCGCGGTGCTGTCGAAAACTATCTGAAAGAAAAGGGTATTAGCGGTGCGATGGATGAAGCCACAGCGGTAAAGATTGGCAAAGCATTGGGTGTGGATGCAGTCATTGTAGGCACAGTCACCCGTTTTAATGTTGAAACCAAACGAGCAAGCGGCGGACTGTTTGGCATCGGCGGTAATTCAGAAACCCAAAAAGCCACTGTGCAACTTACTGCGCGTGCCGTTGATACCACCACTCAAAGCATTATTGCAGCTTGGAACTCTGTAGGGGAATCCTCTACCAGCAGCGGTGGCGGATCTGTGTTTGGGATAGGCGGCAGCAGTGGCAGCAGCGGTACAGATGAAATTTTAAGCAAAGCTGCCGATGATGCGACCAGCAAAATTGTTAAGGAGATGAAAAACAAGTTGTGATCTTTTATGGCAATGTTAATGTTTGCAACTTGAGAAGACATTTCGCAAAATGAAATCTAAAGGCAGAGAACACTTAATATAATGTCCTCTGCTTTTTGTTTCTTATGATGGTTAGAAGAATTTATGGCGTTACTGAACCGCGATATGAATCGCGAAGTCTACCTTCATCTCAAAAAGAAGGATTGGGATGAGGGAAAACTATCTTCTCTGTTTGGGAACCAGGGCTATTCCGTTCTAATTGAATAGTTGATATGCTAGGCAGGTAATCCC
>QBMH01000223.1 GCA_003249025.1 Leptolyngbya sp.
ATTTACAACGGATGATGCACGGGTGAAATTACATCGTCTTTACCCATCAACTAAAAATTGATACAACACTAGTTTGTTGCCCTTCAACTGCATTGGCTAACCCAGCACTTAATGACATTAAAGTGTTAACGATAGACAAAAAGTGCTAGATGCCAAAAGAACGTCAATGACGACACTAATCTGATAACAGCGACACTAATTTGTTATCGATGACAAATAAAGTGTTACCCGACAAGCGCCTCCCCTAATCAACCTGCCACCAGCCTAAAGCGGGACCAATAAATCGCACGCTTAGCCACCAGGCAACGAGCAGCACAATTCCACCCCAGGCTCCGCGAGTGCTCCATCTTACAAAGTCACCTGACTGAGCTTTCGTTATCGGTAGCCAGGGGAGAATTCGGGGAGACTGTCCATATTCTTCGCCCAGGCTATCTTTCCGTCGTTTTGCTTCGCCCATGATTTGTTAGCCGTTCATCAAAAACTCTATCTATTTAGTCTAAAACGATTAGTCTCAAACTTTCAGTCTAAAACGGAATAGTCTGATCGAGAAAATAAGCTGGCATCAATATAGTTAATCCGTGCCATCGGGTTCATTGCTGCAAGCACATGATGTCCATAGCTCCGATGAATGACGCGACTATCGAGTAGAGCAACCACTCCCTGACGTTCGCGCACGGGGGCGATCGCCCGTTGCAGTTCACTTAAGGCAGTGGGCAGCAAATATAAACGAAACCAATCTTGGCGCAATTTTTTGTAATAGCTGACTCGTCCCGCAACCAGCGGATCTTCGAGGGAGGGAATCGGCAACGTGGCGATCGCCAATAGATGGGGCGACGGCAACACCTGCTGATGCTGCCGCCAAAAATCCCATCCCGTAACCAACACGCCATTCTCATCGAGGCAGGTGCGTTCCACCTGCACTCGTGAGCCAAATTCTGATGCTAAAAGGGAACCTACTTGGGCTTTCAGCGGCATGTCGCCCACCAACAGCACCGTCAACCCTGGCGTACCGGAGCTGACTCGAAGCAGGGTGTGCATTTCCTGAATTAACGCAGTCTGAAACTGGGGGGTATTGGGCAGGGGCAGCTTTTCGGGTAAATAAAGCTGAATTAGTTCTTCTTGGCGATCAGGGGAGAACTTGAGACAGGTGACATCCCCCACGCCCAAACGCTGACGGTAGACGGTCGCTTCTGCTTCCAAATCGAGGGCACCGCCCACTAGCACAATTGGCTGCTGCTGCCAAATCGGTTCCATGCTTGCGGCGATATCTGCCAAGCCACAGTGGAGAGAAAAAGCACCCTGTTGGCGGGTGAGGGTTGCCCAAGTGAGGGCTTCTTGGCGCTGAATGGCATCCC
This sequence comes from Leptolyngbya sp., assembly GCA_003249025.1. Lineage (GTDB taxonomy): Bacteria > Cyanobacteriota > Cyanobacteriia > Leptolyngbyales > Leptolyngbyaceae > ULC077BIN1. The sequence goes on from QBMH01000223.1 coordinate 1,356, forward strand.
AAAAGGCTTGCCATTGAGTGGGCACTGCGACTCTAGCCGCGTCAGAAGTGGCTGAAGTGGACGGCAACAGGGTTTGAAAAAAGCTTTGGAGCAGGAGGTGTTCGGGTGGCTCAATTAAGTAGCAATCGTAAGGATTAGCAGGACGCTGAAAAATGGCTTTGGTCAACTGCACTCGCGTATCTCGGATGACATCACCCTGTTCGGGGCAAGCCAACATGAGGGCATCCCAATCCGCAGGCTGAAGATGGTAGGTAAGCTGCGATCGCGCCCAGGTTTCTAAATCATCCACACCGTCAATAATAGTGGGAATGCCATCAGGAAAGCGCCCTTGAGGATTAAGGCGATCGCTCAGCCACGCTTCGGGAGTCGTCAACAGTAAGCCTTGGAAGTCACCAGCAGGAAGGCGATCGCCCACTTGAATCGACTTCGGAAAGCGAATCCACTGGCGTAGTTGCGGAATTTCCACCATGAGCAACCGCTGCTGAACGGCTTCAGATGCGACCACGATCACAGGATGTTGCCACATTAAAACGGGCACCAAATAGCTGAGGCGATACCGCTCGTGATACCCAGAAAATGCACTGGTTTGAATTAGCGCACTTCTTCCTAGCCGTAAGGCTCGTGCTACCAACCGCGCCATCGTTAAATGGTGGTGCCAATAGGGTTCACCCTGCTGCCGCAGAAAGGCGCGTAACTGCTGATGAACTTCTACCTCAATCACAAGCGATCGCTCTTCTGAAATGGATCAACCTTAATTTTGACATATGCCGTCTGGAACATTGCGATGGCAGGACACGAAATAGATAGCGCCATCCACTGTATTGCTTCTCAGTCTATCTTTATTAGAGAGTGACTCCGCGAACTGATCCTCAGTACCCTTTCGTCATAGTTTAATCGGCGCAAAGTAAGTTACACAAAGACTATCCAGTATCATTGTCCCCAGTAAAATGAAAAATTTGGTCTGAGTTTTCAGACCCTGCGGTTCTCACAAGGTTTCCCATTTAGAGATTTGCAATGACTCTATCGCGCTTAAGACAACTGGTTATTGGTCAAAGCTTGCCCAGCAGTGCCCATGCAGAAGAACGGCTGACTAAGGCGGCAGCATTGGCAGTGTTGTCGTCCGATGCGCTTTCCTCTGTTGCCTATGCCACACAAGAATCGTTGATTGTTTTAGTAGCGGCGGGGACGAGCGCCAGCATTCTGAGTTGGTCGGTGCCGATCGCGATCGCAATTATTCTGCTGCTCACCATTGTGATTTTGTCCTATCGGCAAACGATCCGTGCCTATCCCAACGGCGGCGGCTCCTATATCGTCGCTCGTGAAAATCTAGGCATCTACCCAGGGCTGATTGCGGGTAGCTCCTTGATGATTGACTATATTTTGACCGTTGCCGTCAGTATTTCGGCTGGGGTAGATAACGTCACCTCCGCCCTTCCCGGCTTGCGCCCTTACATTGTTGAGATTTGCTTGGTGTTTATCTTTCTGATCACCTTGGCAAATTTGCGCGGGGTGAAAGAGTCGGGCAAGCTTTTCATGGTGCCAACCTACGCCTTTGTAGTCAGTATTTTTCTGATGATTGGCGTGGGCATCTATCATCAACTCACGGGTCAAGTAGTGTCATCGCCGCCGCCTTTGGAGGCAATTCCTACTAGCGGCACTGAAACGATTGGACTGTTCTTAATCTTAAGAGCTTTTGCCGCAGGATGTACGGCACTGACGGGGGTAGAAGCCATTTCTGATGGCGTGTTGGCGTTTCGATCGCCGGAATGGGTGAATGCCCGCCAAACCTTGACCCTGCTGGGTATAATTTTAGGCGGGATGTTTTTGGGCATTACTTACCTCGCAAACCTGTATCAAGTGGTGCCTGGAGAACATGCAACCGTGTTGTCTATTTTGGGACAAAGCATTTTTGGTGTTGGACCGATTTACTATTTCTTGGTTTTGTTTGCCACGCCTGCTATTTTGACCCTGGCAGCCAACACCAGCTATGCCGATTTTCCTAGACTGTGTTATTTTCTGGCACGAGATGGTTATTTGCCCCGACAACTGTCGCTCTTGGGCGATCGCCTGGTTTACTCCAACGGCATATTGCTGCTCAGCATTTGTGCGGGATTTCTAGTGGTGATCTTTCAAGGAGATACCACAGCCATTATTCCGCTCTATGCCGTGGGCGTATTCACCTCCTTTACCCTGTCTCAAGCTGGCATGGTGCGCCGCTGGTTTAAGGAAAAAGGCAGTGGATGGCGACCCAGTGCCCTGATGAATGCGGTGGGTGCTATCGCTACAGCCGTCGTGCTGGCGATCGTGATCTGGACAAAATTTTTGCTGGGCGCTTGGACTGTGGTAATCGCAGTGCCGCTATTAGTCTATGCTTTTTTGCAAATTCATCAGCATTATGACTATGTGGCAAAACGGTTGAGCATTCAAGAACTAGCGCCCCGTAGTTATATTCCTCGACCCAAGGGTGAGGTGGTGACCCATCCGGCGATCGTCGTTGTGGGGCAACTGCACCGGGGCACAGTGGAAGCGTTAGAGTATGCCCGCAGCATTGCGGATGAAGTGATTGCGGTGCATGTAGATATCGGTTCCACGAATCACGAAAAACTGCGGCAGCGTTGGGCAGAGTTAGAGTCAGATATTGAGTTGGTGATTTTAGATTCGCCCTATCGCTCGGTGGTTTCGCCCATCGTAGATTTTATTGCCAGCTATGAGGAACAGCATATAGGCGTACTTTCAACAGTGGTGATTCCGGTGTTTGTGACCAAAAAATGGTGGGACAATTTGCTCCACAACCAAACAACGCTTTATCTCAAAGCTGCCCTAAGAACAAAACGTAGCCGCATTGTTACGACAGTTCGGTACTACCTATAGCAGGCTGGGGCGATCGCTCTATTTCGATTTCCTGAAAGCTATGAATAAACTCGGCTAACAGCCCGATGGTGGGTAAGCCAAGTTGTTTCTCTTCTGGTGCGATCGCGGGTACAGTATTGCCTGCATTGCTTGCCGCTGGCTTTAAACGTTTGCCAAAATGAGGATTGTTGTAAATGGCGAGAGATTGATTTGTTGAAGTAATCAACGTCATTTGGGTGGGCGAATCAAAAAAGTTCGCTTCAGTCAGTAAGGGTACTAGATCGGGTGAAAAAGTGAATGGCTCAGTCTTGCCTCTAATAAGGTTTAACGTGCGATCGACCCAATGAACTAGAGTGGAGTTTTTGAGTTTACTGCCGCTGTTGGCGGATTGAAGAATATCCAGCACCGAGAGCAAGTTGCTCTCGGTATGAACGGCATCATTGAATGGGCAAATTGCTAAATAGGCAGTCATAAACAACTGAGTATCATCTTGCATTTCAAACGTTAGCGTGGTTCGTCGCCGTCCAATCCGGATGTTAGGCGGTTCCATTGACACTTTATAGTGCTTAGCTAACTGGCGATAGGCGATCGCTAAAGCATAGTGGGCTTCTTGATCAAAAGTTGCATCCACCGTCAGGCGAACCGTTGGCGGTGCCTCGTGGAAAAAGGCATTCATGCTTGCAGTATCTAGCTTATAAATTTTGCTTTGATCTCCGTTGGGGCTAAGATCCACCCACTCGCAAATCATGCCTTCCGTTTTAACGCCAAACCGCAACACCCCATGCAATTTAGCGCCGCTGAGGGTCGCGCCACTCAAATCGGCTCCTGCCCAATCCACATCAATCAAACTGGCACGGGTCAGGTCTGCATGAACCAAAATAGTCCCCAAAAGATTGGCATTGCTCAAGTTGACTCCCGTCAGATTGGCACCACTCAGCCTAGCGCCACTGAGATCTGCCCAGCTTAAATCTGCGCCGCTCAGATCCGCCCAACGCAAATTAGCTCCACTGAGATTGACCCCTTGAAGGTTCGCTCGACTTAAAGTGGCTTGACGCAGTTCGGTATGGCTAAGGTCGGCACCACTGAGATCCGCGCTGCTGAGGTCGGCACCATGCATATTTGCCATCGCCAGATTGGCACCCGTAAAGGTTGCCCATTTCATGTCTGCCCGACTCAAGTTGGCATAGCTCAGGTTAACACTCCTCAACTTGGCATCTTTCAAATCTGCCCCCGACAAATTGGCATAGCTCAGGTTTGCCCCACTTAAATCAGCCCGTGCCATTTCCGCACGAACTAGAGAGGCTTGGCGCATCTCTGCTTTACTCAGGTCTGCTAAGGTCAGGTTGGCAACATTCAGGTTCGCTTCATACAAGTTGGCTTTGCTCAGATTCGCGCCGCTCAGTTTTGCCACATTCAGCTTGGCTTTGCTGAGATCAGCTTCACTCAAATTGCTGCCACATAAGTTTGCCACTGTGAGATTGGCACCACTCAGGTTTGCTTGGCTGAGATTAACCCCACTCAAGTTTGCTTCAGTCAAATTTACGGCTGGAAAATTTCGTTCTCCTGTGGCGTACTGATTTAAGATTTCCTCGGCGTTCATCGGGCATTCCTCTGCAATTATCCCTGGCTGTCTTTCATCAGGATTCCCTAACCCACCTATTTCACACTCCTAAGCACGAATTTATTCAATGGGTTTAGAGCGGATTTGGAGATAGTATCCTATCAATTTAATCTGGGAGGTCAAGAGATAAAAAAGTAAAGGGGGTCAAGAGGTAGAAAAGTAAAGGAGTATTTATATTTACGTTTCTATTCCTTTGCTGCTTCAGTCCTTTACCTGTCTATGATTGTTTGACATACCACTAGATATATCTAATTAATAGTGCCTGTAGAGAATAAATTTAGCGCAGTTTTTTGAAAACCGCTTTGGGTCATCGCGATCGCGCTCTTTTGAGGTACATCTATATTCTTTGAACCAAAGCAGCATGATTATTGGAATTGTAGGACTAGGCTTGATCGGTGGATCATTGGGGTTAGATTTGCGATCGCAGGGTCATCGGGTTTTAGGAGTGAGCCGCAAACCAGGAACCTGTGAACGGGCGATCGCACGGGGCATTGCTGATGATGCTAGCGTGAGTCCTAGCTTTTTGCGACAGGCAGAGGTAGTGTTTGTGTGTACTCCCTTGGGCGTGATGGAAACTGCCGTGGATGAAATTGTGCCCTATCTGTCAGCCGATGCTGTGTTGACAGATGTGGGATCTTTGAAGGGGTGGGTGATGCAGGCGATCGCGCCTAAGTGGGCAAATTTTGTGGGTGGGCATCCGATGGCGGGAACCGCAGAAAGCGGCATTGAGGCAGCCCAACGGGAGTTATTTATAAATTGTGCCTATGTGCTAACCCCGATGGCAACGACACCGCCAGAAGTGGTGCAGCGGGTGGAAGATCTGGCGCGATCGCTGCAATCTCACGTTTATATCTGTTCCCCAGAAGAACACGATCGCGCGGTTGCCTGGATTTCCCATCTGCCTGTGATGGTCAGCGCTAGCCTAATTTCTGCTTGTCTCAGCGAAGCTGACAAACCCGTGTTGGAATTGGCAAAAAAGCTGGCTAGCTCAGGATTTCGGGATACTAGCCGAGTAGGCGGCGGCAATCCCGAACTGGGCGTGATGATGGCGAAATACAATCAAGAGGCACTATTGCGATCGCTCTATGCCTACCGAGAGCAGCTTGATCAGGCGATCGCTCAGATTGAACAATCTGACTGGGCAACCTTAGACCATCACCTTCAAGCAACCCAACACCACCGACCTAACTTTATGCAGTAAGGGATTCACGAGAACCAGTGCTGCTGCATTTAAGTGAGAAATATTTGGGTGACGGGATAACCAGATTCAGAGCCAATCACCGAATCGATGCCGCAGTGGGGACATAGCGCTGTATTCCCAATTCCGTCAAAGGCATCTATCCAATCCTGAATCTGCTCAGGCGAAAAGATGGCACCGCAGTAAAAGCAGCCGCATTGTGGACTGGCGAGAATCTCTTGCCGATGGTGGCTAGAGTGGCGATGGGCGCGGATGGTGTCAGGCGTGGACATGGGCAGTGTGGGTGACTTCTAAGTAAATATGCTCTAAGCGAATGGGCTGTCGAGCGATCGAACTCAGTGGAATATTTTCAAACAATGCCACAATTTCCTTTAGTTCCAGGCTTTGGGGTAGCCAAAAGGCAAGGTCTCCCCCATATCGACGATGGACAAAGCCAAGTTCATTCGCACGAGCGATCGCGCTGGCTTCGTCAGTCGTTTGCACCGTAACAACTTCATGAGCGGGAATCCACTGACGCAATTCTGCCAAAGTGCCTTCTGCCAACAGTTTACCCTGTTTGAGAATGCCAATGCGATCGCACAACCGCTCAGCCTCATCCAGCAAATGAGTCGTCAGCAAAATCGTGATGCCCTGATTTTTAAGCTGGCGGATTAGGTTCCATAACTCATATCGAGCTTCTACATCCAGCCCGGTCGTCGGCTCATCCAGAATCAGCAGTTTGGGTTGATGCACCAAGGCGATCGCCAAACTGAGTCGGCGCTGCATTCCGCCGCTAAGAGTTTCGGCTAAGCTCGTCGCCCGGTCTGCTAAGCCCACCGCTTCTAAGCAACGGCGAACTTGTAGGGTCTTTTCTTTGCCGCGCAATCCATACAAACTGGCAAAAAAACCAAGATTTTCAGCACAGGTGAGCGATCGATACACCAACGTTTCTTGGGGAGCCACGCCAATCCAATATTTCGTTTTTTCGGAAATCGGTTGTTCATTTACCCGCACCGTACCGCTATCCGCCTTTAGCAAGTTACAGAGAATATTGATTGTGGTAGTTTTACCAGATCCATTCGCTCCCAACAGCCCATAGATTTGCCCCGCTGCGATCGATAAACTCAGGTCATTTAAAATGATGTGCTGCCCATAGGTTTTGTAGAGATGCTGAATATTTAACATGGCGAGAAGTGTATTTCTTGAATACACTTTAGGGCTATAGGACAAGATAGGTAATGTTATAAACTTGTTGTTTTGCCCTAAATAGATAAGCCGAACTCATAGCGATTA